>JAZURS010000137.1:0-62709 GCA_045606325.1 Agathobacter sp. | reverse complement strand
GGATACCATTTCTTTCTGTGTAGATGTATGGAGCCATTTTTGGGTTCCATCTTCTTGTCTGATGTCCAAAGTGAACACCTGCTTCGAGTAACTGTTTCATTGAAATTACGCTCATTTTCTTTACCTCCATTGGTTAAATTCTTCCGCACACTTCATCGCCAAAGTAACTGACCAAGCGTGATGTCAGCACCGGCTTTGACATCCGTATGCGTGTTTTATTGTTACACAGCCATTTTTAGACCTAAAAATAGCCTTTGGTATCATAACACACCAAAGGCTATCTTGCAAGTGTTTTTTATCAATTTCTTATCAAAAAAGGATTTCACAGATTTCCTCGAATGTTGCTCCTTTAGGAATTGTATAGGTACCTTTACGAAGTTTCTGTGCATATCCATGTGCACCTACATACTTCATAAAAGCTTCTGGATCAATGTCCTCACCAGCTTGCGCCAACTTTTCTCCTACTTTTCTTGGTGTATCGCCTGATACTACCTCAATTGTCACATAGTCAGTGTTTTCATTCTGTACAGGTAAATCTGGTTCATCTGTAGTTTCCGGAACTACTGGAGTTTCTGGAACTACTGGAGTTTCTGGTACTACTGGAACTTCCGGTTCTTCTGGAATCACTGGAGCATCTGACTCACTTTCCGTTTCCTGTGTAATTTCTGTTTGTTGAGTATCCTCTGAGAGTTCTGTTTCTTCTATATTAATATCTTCTGTATCATCTTCGCCCCAGAGTCCATTATTTTCATCCAACTCTTCTTTCATTACCATACCAAGTTTTCTGGCTTCTTTAATAATATATTCATCCGAAAGATTAAATTTGTGCACGAAACTGGAAACGGTCATTACTAATGTCGCAAAAATAATACCGATTCCGACACCTCGCAAATAGTATTTAAGCTTCATTATTGTATAACCCTAAGACAAGTCTTACTTCACCTAAGCCACAATCTAATGTCTTGGCGATTTCGACTTCATCTTTTCCTTCCTTATATAATTGAAGAATCTGTTCATTTTTACTAAGAACTGGTACTTCTTCCTTCACATCCTGAACTTCATTCACAGTTACAGGCTCCATTATAACAGGCTCTTCTTCTACCACTTCTACAACCGGAGCAACAAATGGTTCAAAAGTTTTTTCATACATTGCCATATTACTTGAAGCGGTTTCTGCCTTTGCAATAGTGGTTTCGAGATCCATATCACGAATCTGTTTTGTGATTTTCTGTAAATCACTTACCATCTGAGCTGTTTCTGTCTGTTTTTCGTTTAACATGCTATAAAGAAACGTTATTTCATTATGCGCATTATTAATGGACTCTAAAACTGTTTCAGAATATTCACTAACAGCCATAATTTTATTATTTGTTTCTCTTTCAAGACCTCTTTCTGTAATTTCCAATGCTTCATCGAAAATATCTTCAAGTTCAGTCTCTACTTTATTTTTCATTTCTTTTACTTGTTTGTCTGCAATTCTTTTTAATTCCGCTTCACTCATAAGTGAAATCTGGTCTAAGTCTTGCTGAGAAAGCCTTTCTGTAACATAAAAACTTGCCCCAATGAAAGCAACACCTATTAAAATCAAAATAATTTCAGCCCATACCATTTCTTGTTCCCTCTATACTTTCATGTCAAAACTACCAGAAGAATATTTCTTAACTACTCTATCTTCTTGTTTTTGCACCTGTTTCTTATCCGACTTTCTTTGAGAAAAATACTTGTTTTTTCCTTCTTCTCTAGCATCAGCATGTGTATCTGTCTTATTAGAATCTGCTGGAGTAACCACCTGATGGCTAAATTCATCAGCTCTTTTTGTCATCTGTCCCTGCGCACTTTGCTGTTCTACTAAAGGTCTATTATCCTGCTGAAGTTTCAGCATTCCAACATCATCCGTTCTTTGAATCATTCCACTATTCAAAATCGGACTAATCGCCATAGCAATACCTCCTAATTAAAACCCAACGGATTTAATTGCTCCGTCCACTTTCTTAAACTTACAATAATTCATTTTATCCTTGATGTTGTATCCTAAATCCGAAATTGAAAGTACTACTCCAGGAAAGATTGTTCTAGTCACTGCAATATAAGAACGATCCGATTCCATCATTTCAATATGAATTACACGCATTTCATTTCTCAGTGGTTCTAACTCTTCTTTCTTAGTTTTATAATCTAATGCAAGAGTCTGCACATAGAGAAGTTTATCTTTAGGGAGAACTTCCCCTCGTTTAAGCATAGCTGCATAGTTATCGATGATAACCTTCATATCCTCTAACTCTTTACCACGTTTTGAAACATCTTTTTTCAATTCAAGATATCTTTCTTTTTTCTCTGGGTCAACACCTACCTCTAATGTAGTAAATGTTCCCATTTCTGTACCCGCATACTGCACCTCAATACTTCTACCGGCACGAATTGTTCCACCATTAATTAATCCTTTTTTACCTTGTACACGGACTTCTCCTCTGGCAGATACATCACTATTTAAAATTGCTTCGGCTTCTACGAAACCGCCTGCATATACTTTTGCATTTTCAATATATTTTGCAAGCACGTTAGTACCTGCTTTTAACATACCTTTGTGCATTCCGTGGATACCTTGTTTTACAATAATCTGTCCACCAGATTCTACATAGGCATTTTCCACTACACCATGAATGATAATGTCACCGGTTGCACAAACTCTAAAGCCAGTCTTTACATTGCCTTTAATCTCGACACTACCATCATATTCTATATTACCTACAGAGTTATCTACATCCGCTGGAACATCATACACATCTGAAACGAATACTTTTTCATTCAAATAATTAGCATGACCAGTAACATCTGAATAAATCTCTGTTTTATCCTCATTAATAGAAATTTTATTACCATATTGCAACTTCGCACTTCTAACGGTACGAGGCTTAATTTCTTCGCCAAAGACATTCTTTCCTGACTTACCCGGATCTTCTTTAATTAAACGAGCCAGCAAATCTCCTTTTTTTACATGGCTAATTGTGTTTAATTCTTTATAATCAACACTACCATCTTCATTACGTTTTGGCTGGAGGTTTTTACTTGTATTAAAGAAATATTCTATCTTTGCATCACGACCATGTACTGGTTGTGTTCCAACAGCAAACACATAATCCGTACAATACTTTCTGTCATTCAAAAAACTTAAAACAGCTTCCTGATCAATTCCGTATTTCACTTTACGGAACGCTAAATCACTGATAATATCCTCTGCAGTAAGTGTTTTTCCGCCACCTGCTGAAGGAGGATAAAAACGACAGGTAACCTTCATCTTATCTAATGAAATATTGACCTTAATCTCTTCTCGAATCGGAATGCCATCCCAATCTCCTACCATAATTACAGAATCTTCCTGATGATTTATAATAGCAGCATTCAATTCTTTCAAATTATATTGTTCAAACTTCTTTGCAGCCAAGTATTCTGTAACTTCAGTAATACTGAGCATCTTTCCACCATCTTCTGGTGGATAGATATGAAGACATGCAATTGTGTCTCTAAACTCCAATTGGAAGTATTGGTTTTTCATAAATACAAATTCCCCGTTATTAATCCATTAAAATTTCCATGTATGCGCCCATCTTCTTGCGCATCTTAAGTAGTGCTTTTGTATGTAACTGAGATACTCTTGACTCTGAGACCTCAAGTACAAGGCTTATTTCTTTAAGAGTAAGATCTTCATAGTAGTATAATTCAACTACTCTTCTTTCCTTTTCCGTTAACATCTCTAAAGCTTCTACAAGTTTTTCTTTTAACTCCTGCTCTTCAACAACTTCTTCTGGCTGAGCAAAACGGTTGCGATTTGCACTTTCAAAAGTGGGTTCTTGGCCAGTTTCTTCAAATTCACTTAGCGATACAACATTTGTTACCTTAAGTTGTGATTGCCAACCTAACAATTCATCTCCTGAAATGCCTAATTCTATGGCTATTTCTTCGTCTGTAGCTGCTTTTCCCGTACGCATTTCCACCATCTTGATAGCTTCATCAATCTTACGCTGACGCTGGCGAACCGTACGCGGAATCCAGTCCATCTTACGAATCTGGTCAAGAATTGCACCTCGAATACGAAGGCTTGCATAAGTTTCAAATTTAACATTTTTTGTCATGTCAAACTTATCTATAGCATCTATTAATCCAAAAATGCCATAGCTAACCAAATCATCGAACTCAACATTATGACCTAAATACATGCTAAGACGACCCGCAACCAATTTTACCAGCTGTGCATAAGCTAGTATTAATTGTTCGCGAATCTCTTGTGTAGGTTTTTTCTGATATTCACTCCATAATTTGTCTGTATCTACTGTTTTCATCTAAATCGCCCCAAATTCTAGATGCTATTCTTCATCCTCAGAAGAAGCCCCTTCGTCCTCAGGATTTTCTTTTGATTCTTCTTCTGAATTCTCATTTTCCCCTTCAGCATCTTTTTCTTCGGCATCCTCAGTTTCTTCTGCCTTAGTCTTATCTTCTATCTCTCCCATGAATTTGTCCAAAACAATTCGGACAATCCCGCCAATCATCCAAAAAACCAAAAGGACAATCAGCAACTGTACGGAAAAATCCATAAGTGGAATCTGATAGCGAATTCCAATCAAACAATATACACCGCCTGCTAATAGCATGACCATTGCAGGTATGTCTTTTGTTTTCATACTGTTTCTCTCTCTTTATATGGTCTTATTTGACTTCCCTACAGCCCTAATGAAAAAATCACCGTTTTCGCAGTATAATTCAACAGTTCTACCATAATTAAGCCCCGTATCCTCTGCAATCAATGGAACATGTAGTTCTTTCAACATTTTTTTCGCCTGTTCAGCATTTCTCTCACCAACATGTCCCACGTTAGATAATCCACTAACTTCGAACATCTTGGCTCCGCCTGCTATTTTTGCAACCATACGCTTTGGTGATGCACCATTTGCAATCATCAAACGATACAATTCTTTAATACCTGTATCCCCAAATTTAGCAATATTGGAGTTGTTTTTTAGCTGAGTGCTGTCTGGTAACATGTAATGTACCATTCCTCCAACTTTTGTAACAGGATCATAAAGTGTTAACCCAATACAAGAACCAAGACCGAGAGTAATCAGCGAATCAGGTGCTTTGGCTACCTTTAAGTCTGCCATACCGACTTTAATCGAATTCCCCATAACTTAATCCTCTATCTTTAGTTCACAATACCTAATGCTCTTAAAATCTTTTCGTAAGAATCCTGTTCTGGCATCAAAATGAAATAGCCTTGCATTTCTTTGTCATCACCAAATTCTGTTGCAATAAATAATGCATTATCACCAAACTGTCCAAACTGAATTGCTGGCACACTTAAAATCGCCGCTGCCATATCAACTGCAATATAAGGAACTGATGGTTGAATCTTCATATTTGTTAAGGAAGACAAAGCTGTTAAATATGAAGATGCAATGATATTACCAATTTCTTTTAACGCAGATAAGTCCATTTCATCAAATGGCTCATTATAATCTGGGTCACGCATCATAAGTTTGTTTACGATAATATGAGCAGATTCCATTGTCATAAGGAACATCATACTACCATTAATATCATCTAATACTTCTAAGAAAATACCTACAACCGTCTCTTCTTCATCACAGATTGCACCACCTAATTCTGATGCTTCCATAAGCTGCACTTTTGGCACTTCCATATTAAGTCTGGCACCTAACATCTGTGAAATTGCTGTAGTTGCGTTTCCTGCACCAATATTTCCAATTTCACGAAGTACATCCATATACATTTCATTTACATTATCTAAGGAAAAACTCATAATCCCTCCAAAATCATGTATAGTGAGGCCTTGCCTCACTATACACTTCACATGATTAATTCATCTCTTTTTCTTCTACAATTGCATTGATTTCGAATAATGAAATTAGCTCCTCACCATTCTTTCCAATACCGTTGATAAAACTATCTTTTCCTGTAGTTTTTTCTACTTCTGCCATATTAAGAGTAATTACTTCACGTACTTCATCAACAATGATACCAATAGAACCTTTTTCTTCTAATTTGATAATAATAATACGTGATGCATCTGTAATTTCATCTTCTGGAAGGCCCATTTTCTTACGAATGCTCATTACTGGAACAATTTCACCACGTAAGTTCATAACGCCTTTAAAGTAGCTCTGTACTTTTGGAACTCTGGTAATCTTGCTCATACGAACAATGTTATCAATAAAGTTGATATCAATACCATATTTTTCATTGCCAATCTGTACAACAATATACTGTTTTGTTTCTTCCATATCCTGTGTTTCAAGTCTTAAATCAGCCATTTTCACACACCCCCGATTACATTAATGTGTTTGCATCAATAATCAATGCAACTTCACCATCACCTAAGATAGTAGCACCACTAATCAACTTGTTGCCTGTCATGTACTTACCAAGAGACTTGATAACGATTTCCTGCTGTCCGATTAAATCGTCAACAACGAGACCTGCCTGCTGATCGCCTTTTTTAACGATAACTACTGTTAAGCTTTCTGGTTCATCCTGTGGTTCTACATCTAATACTCTGTCTAAACGAACCAATGGAATTACTGTATCACGAAGGTGAATTACTTCTTTTGCTTCTACATACTTGATATCTTTTACAGGGATATCTTCAATACTTGTAATAGAACCAAGTGCGATTGCATAAAGTTCTTCTCTAACCTTAACAAGTAATGCCTGAATAATAGCAAGTGTAAGTGGAAGGCGAACTGTGAATGTAGAGCCTTCACCTAATTTTGTCTTAACTTCAACATCGCCACCAAGTGCTTCGATGTTTGATTTAACAACGTCAAGACCAACACCACGTCCAGAAATATCTGTAATCTGTTTTGCCATTGAAAAACTTGGCATAAACAATAAGTTTACAGCTTCTTTCTGTGACATAACATCTGCCTGTTCCTGAGTGATAACGCCACGTTCTACTGCTTTTGCTTTTACAGCTTCAACATCAATACCATTACCATCATCACCAACCTGGATAATAACGTTGTTACCTTCCTGATATGCATTTAAGAAGATTGTACCTGTTTCTGGTTTTCCTCTTTCTTTACGAACTGCAGCACTTTCCAAACCATGGTCTGCTGAGTTACGAAGTAAGTGCTGTAATGGATCACCAATCTGGTCAACTACAGTACGGTCAAGTTCTGTATCTTCACCAGTCATGTAGAGTTCCATTTTCTTATTCAATGTACGTGATAAATCACGAATCATTCTAGGGAATTTATTAACAACACTTTCAATAGGTACCATTCGAACCTTCATAACTGATTCATGAAGATTTGTTGTAATTCTTTCTAATGACTCAACATTTTCACGGAACACCTGATTTCCACCGATGCCATTTTCTGATGAGCTAACAGAAACAAGTGAGTTCTTTGCAATCAAGAGCTCTGATACCTGGTTCATAAGGTTGTCTAATTTTTCAATATCCACGCGGATAGTACGATTTGTAGCAGATTTTGCAGGAGTCTGCTTCTTCTGCTGCTGAGCCTGTGCTGCTGGAGCTGGTGCTGCTGGAGCTGGTGCTGCAGCCTGTGCTACTGGAGCAGTAGTCTGTGCTGGTGCTTCTACTGGAGCAGCCTGTGCAACAGGAGTTTCTACCTTTTCTTCTTCTGTAATTTCTTTACCTACAACATCATCGATTTCTGAAACATCTTTTGCTGCTGCGATAATCTTGTCTAAACTTTCGTTTGAAGCAACACAGAAACTAAAATCTAAATCAAATTTTTCATCTTCAATATCCTGAGAACTTGGATGATTTGCAAAAATCTCACCAAAAGCTTCTACTGCACGGAATACAAGGAATGCTCTTGCAGCTTTTAATAAACAGTCCTGATTTACATATACTGTAATAGCATATACATGTTTACCATCAGCTTTTGCATTAGCTACTTCATCCTTATCAGTGTCAGAAAGCTGAAGTTTAACTTCATTTGCACTTCCTTCTGCTGTTTCCACAGGAGCAGCTGCTGATACTTCTTCAGCTGGTGCTTCTGCTACATCTGCACCATTTGCTTTTGCAATGAAATCATTTAATTCTTTAAGAATCATTTCATTGTCTTCTGTTCCTTCGTCAGAAGAACCTTTTACATTTTCCAAATACTGATCTAATGCATCCAAACATTTGAACAAAAGGTCAATCATAGCACTATCAACACAAATCTTATCACTACGAACTTCCTGGAAAACATTTTCCATATCATGTGTAAGATGTTGCATTCTCTTAAAGCCCATAGTGCCAGCCATACCTTTTAATGAGTGTGCTGCACGGAACACTTCATTAATAGTGTCCTTGTTATCTGGCTCTTTTTCCAGAGTCATAATACAGTCACTTAAACTCTGTAAATGCTCACTACTTTCATCAATAAAAATCTCGAGATACTGACTTACATCCATTTTACTTTACCCCCACTCGTTTTATGATTGTTTCAGCAACTTTCCCAAGCGGTACGACCTCATCTACAACCCCTGATTCTTCTATCGCTTTTGGCATACCATATACGATACATGTTTCTGCATTTTGAGAAATAACATGTATTGGTTTATGATGGCCAAGTGATAAAATACCATTGGTTCCGTCTGCCCCCATACCTGTCAAAACTACACAAACGATTTCATCAAACCCACTCTTTGAAAGAGAATCATAAGTAATGTTTGCACATGGTCTTAATCCACCAATCGCTGGCATGTTATTAAGACTAATTTTGTGGCTTCCGTCCGCACACTTCACAACTTCCATGTGCTTTCCACCTGGTGCAACATAAATCTGTCCCTTTTCAAGTTTATCGCCATCTTCTGCTTCTTTTACTGCAATAGGACTTACCTCATTTAAACGATCCGCCATTGACTTGGTAAATCCTGCTGGCATATGCTGAACCAAAACCATAGGTGCATCCAAATTCTTTGGTAAATAAGGAATAACACTCTGTAATGCTTTTGGACCACCTGTAGAACAAGCAAGTGCAACAAGCTTATTCTTACCAGTTGCTTTCAAGCGAGTAAAATTAGCACTTGCTGAAGGTTTCACAGTATCCTGAGTTCCTGGTCCTAATGTAGAACTAGAAGCCTCTGTTGCTCGACTCGTTCTAGAAGGTCTAGCTGCTGTGCTAGTTCTAACAGGAGTACGAACAAACTGACGACTGTTTAATACGGCATTTAAAACTTCAAGAACTTTTTTCTTGAAATCTTCGCCTTTCGCTTCAGCGATGGCAGTTGGTTTAGTTACAAAGTCGATTGCACCTCGTTCCAATGCTAAAATAGTTACCTCTGCATCCTTTGTGGTCAGAGTACTAACCATAATAACGTTGGCCTTGATGTTTTCTTCCTGTAATTTTTCCAATAACTGGAGACCATCCATTCGAGGCATATTTACATCAAGTACTACTCCATCATATGAAGTAGTTTTTAATCTTTCATATGCTTCGAGGCCATCTTTACAAGTATCTTTTGCCTGAAAATTACTATCTGAGTTGATTATATCACAGATAACTCTTCTCATGAGTGCAGAATCATCGACAACTAAAATATTTTTCTTCATAACTACCCATTTTCCCTCTTTCTATTCATTCTATCTTCTTCAAAAACATATCGAATAATTAAATCACGGTCTTTTATGTCTTTAAATTTAAAGTTAACACGTGTTATCCAGAGCTCTGGCATATTTTTATCACGTTCACACGCTATTACATTTGAAACCAGATAAAACGTATGGTCGACCCTGTCATTTGCTAAGCGGATAACAATAAGAATCTTTGTTCCGATTTCCAGTTGTTCCATTCCTGAGAAACGCATTCCGCCACCGCTCAAATCTTTCGTGCGAGCATATTTCTTCTTCTCAATATAATCAGGATTTGTAATCTCTTCAAAAAGATCTTCTGTCGTCTCCATCTTTGCAACTTCATTTGATATCTCATAATATACAAAATCAAGCAGACAATCCAATCGATAAAATTCTCTTCGCTGGAATTTCTTTAATCCCGTTTTTAACTTAGCAGACAAAAGATAGAAGTTATCTTTTTTATAACGGTTTGTAATCACAGCTTCACAAGTATAAAGACCTTTTGAAGTATAGAAATAAAACTGGCATTCAAATCCAATATTAAACATAACCATTTTGCCTTCACTGGTAGGCATGCCAATTTCAAGTTCATTATCTGTTATGAAATCAAACACACTACTTTTGTAGGTCTTACCATTATTCTGATGTAGGAAATTGATATCTATTTTATCTCCAGGTTTTATGTAATCTGCAATAGCCATTTCCTAATACGCTCCTTCGTTTATCTTCTATTTAACAGTTGCGAAAAAATCTGTGTAATTCCACGACGCATAGGTGCTAAATGATGTGTTCCTTCTAATAGATTTGTGGTTAAAACTTCAAACGCTCTTGAAGAATCAGAATTTGGTTCATTTAGCGAAACAATTTTTTGCTGTCTAACAGCTCGTTCCAATGCCACATCCTGTGGAATCATTCCCAAATAATTAATATTTCCATTTAAAAACTGTTCGACAACCGTTTTTAACTTTTCATACACCATCTGTCCATCCTCTACAGAATGCACTCGATTTGCAACTACGTGTATCGTTGTTCCACTCTCAACAAAATTCGGATTTCGATACAACGCTTTTAACAATGAATAAGAATCTGTTAAAGAACTTGGTTCTGGAGTAGTTACTAAGAGCACCTCTGGACTTGCCAGCACAAATTCTAACACCTGATCGGATACCCCAGCTCCTGTATCTATAATAATAACATCCGCTAATTCATTTAATTCACTAATACTCTTTACAAGCATCATAATCTGTTCTCTGTTCAGATTATTAAGACCTAAAACACCATTCCCGCCTGAAATAAAACCAATTTCCATTGGTCCCGGTGAAATAACCTCTCTTATGCTCTTCCCTTGATATATCATACTAGAGAGATTGTGTGTTGGTATAACCCCAAACATAACTTCAATATTGGCTAATCCAAAATCTGCATCGAGAATAATAACTCGTTTTCCCTGCTTTCTAAGTTGAATCGCCAGATTCACCGCCAGATTTGACTTTCCAACCCCACCTTTTCCACTGGTTATGGTAATTACACGGGCAGCCTTTACTTGCTTTTGGTCTTTTGCTTTAATAATATTTCTAAGCTGCTGTGCCTGATCCATTTTTATTTGCCTCCTAATAACTGTCTAACAATCTTCTGAGTATCGAACACTTCGATATCATCTGGAACATTCTGTCCGATTGTTACATAAGACAAATCAGCATCAGCATATAATTTTATGTTAAGTAAATTTCCATAAGAACTTGTCTCGTCTAATTTTGTAAAGATAAGTTTATATGAAGAAATCTCTTTATATACATCTACTATATCCATCAAATCGTTGTATTTAGTAGTCGCACTAAGCACAAGGTAAACCTCTTTACTACATTCTACGTTGATGCCTTCCAACAAACGCTTTGTATCATTTCTCTGCTGTTCATTTTTATGCGAAAATCCAGCAGTATCAACAAAAATCAAATCATAATCTGCATATTTTTCAATGGCTTCATTTATATCCTCCACTGAATATACAATAGACATTGGCGCATCTAAAATATTAGCATATACTTTGAGCTGCTCTGTTGCTGCAATTCGATATGTATCTGCAGTAATAAATGCTACTTTGCGGTTATATTCCACTTTATATTTTGAAGCAATTTTTGCAATTGTAGTTGTCTTTCCTACACCTGTTGGTCCAATAAAGAAAACAACATTAGGCTTCTTTCCAGACAAATCTATTGTTTTTGGCTGGCCAAATTTTAGCACTAATTTCTGATACAAATTAGGAAGAATTAAATCAACATTGTTCCCTGGACGAATAAATTTCTCTACTTCATCCAACACCTGATTTACATACTTTTCATGCACTTCATTCTTCAAAAGTGTATTATAAATCATACGCACGAAATTAATTTCTTCTGAAGCAGGTTTACGAACCACTTCTTCCTGAACAGGTGCAGCTAATTTCTGCTCTAATAACTCAGATAAATTATCCAATCTTTCTTTGAACTGTTTTTCCGTTTCAAAGACAGGCACATTATCATCGTCATCTTCAATTGGATTGAGTTTCGCAAACTTTGATGCTCTATCAACTATAATTTCTGTTTTTTCTGGTTGCACTTCTCTCTGCACTTCTCTCTTTACCTCTTCTCTTGGTGGAGTTCTCATTGGCTGTGGAATCGCTATTTCTTCATCGGCCGCAAGATTAATGTTCTCTCTTGGTCTCACCGGTGGTGTCATTGGACTCGAATTTATAATTGGATTTGAACTTCTATTTGTATTTGTATAAATAGGTTCTCTTTCTTCAATAGCCGCTGTTACTTCATATGTAGGTGCCGAAAAGAGACCCATAATCCCTTTTGGTTTTACTTCCTTGATATTCATAATAACGGCATTCGGTCCAAACACAGTCCTAGCTCTTTCTATAGCCTCTTCTTTGGTTTTTCCCTGGAATTTGTTAATAGTCATTTATACTGTCACCATCCCAACTGATTGTAATTCTACACTTGATTCTACTTCATTATAAGAAATAACGATTAAATCTTTAAAATAATCCTCTGTCAGTTTCTTGAAATACATACGAACAATTGGTGAAGTAATAATAATCGGACTCTTTCCAAGACTTTCCAGCTTATTAATTTCAGTTTCAACCGAACTCATAATTGCTCTAGTCTTTTCTGGGTCTAAAGTTAAATAAGCACCCTGTTCTGTCTGCTTAACAGAAGACATGATTTCCTGCTCAATCTTTGGATCAAGCGTTACTACACTTGTCACCTCGTTTGCAGGGAAATATTTATTAGATATTGCACGTTTTAACGCCTGACGTACATATTCTGTCAATACATCTGTATCTCTGGTTCCATTCGCATGATCTGCAAGTGTTTCAAAAATTGTAAGCAAATCGCGGATAGAAATACCTTCGGATAAAAGATTCTGTAATACCTTCTGCACATCGCCAAGACCAAGCATCTTTGGAACAAGTTCGTCCACAAGAACTGGATTTGACTCCTTGAGATTGTTGACAAGATTCTGTGTGTCCTGTCTTGTAAGAAGTTCTGCAATGTGACTGCGAATAATCTCTGTTAAATGTGTTGCTTTAATAGAAGGAGCATCTACTACGGTGTAACCCAAACTCTCCGCTCTTTCTCTCTGACTCTCTGTAATCCAAATAGCTGGCAAATGGAACGAAGGTTCAAATGTAGGAATACCTGTAATCTCTTCTTCTACATATCCAGGATTCATCGCCATATAGTGATCAAATAAAATCTCACCTTCCGTTACCTGAATACCTTTAATCTTAATAATATATTGGTTTGGATTCAGCTGGATATTATCACGCAAACGGATAATTGGAACAACTGTACCTAATTCCAACGCAATCTGACGACGAATCATAACCACACGGTCCAATAAGTCTCCGCCCTGGTTTACATCTGCCAGTGGAATAATACCATAACCAAACTCTAACTCGATAGGGTCCACTTGTAACAGTGAAACCACATTTTCTGGTCTTCGAATCTCTTCTGCTTCTGTTTCTGGTGAAGCAACCTCGCTTTCGATTTCCTGCTCGCCAATGTTCTGTTCCAGTTTACGTGCACCAACAATAAACAGAACACCTACACCAATAAACAACCACCACTGTAAAGGAGTAAAGATTCCTAAGAAAATCATTACAGCCCCTACCATATATAGAACTCTTGGCAAACCAAAGAGCTGTTTCATAACGGACTCACTAAAGTCAGAATCCTTTGATCCCTTAGTAACTAAGATACCTGTTGATAAAGAAATCAACATTGATGGGACCTGAGAAACCAAACCATCACCGATTGTAAGGATAACGAATTTCTGGATAGCATCCATAATCTCAAGTCCATCCATTACACCCATGATTGTTCCGCCAACTAAGTTAATAATCGTTATAATAAGACCTGCTGTCGCATCCCCTTTTACATACTTAGTAGCACCATCCATGGCTCCGAAGAAACTTGATTCTTCCTGAATTTTATTACGGCGTTCTCTAGCTTCTTTTTCAGTAATCGTACCTGTATTTAAATCTGCATCAATTGCCATCTGTTTACCTGGCATCGCATCCAAAGTAAATCGAGCAGTTACTTCTGCAATACGTTCTGTACCTTTATTGATAACCATAAACTGAATCAACACCAGAACGATAAATACAATCGCACCGATAACCATATCATTGCCACCAACGAATTCCCCGAAAGTCACAACGACATTACCAGGATTTCCTGTTGAAAGAATTAAACGTGTTGACGAAACATTAAGTGCGATACGAAAGATTGTTGTAAATAACAGAAGTGTTGGGAAGTAAGACATATCCAAAACTTCTTGTACATATAAAACATTAAACAAAATTACTAATGCTATACCAATATTAATTGCAAGCATTACGTCTAGTAAAACGGAAGGAATCGGAATAATGAAGAAAAGAATCGCAGCCAGCAAATAAATACCAACGCCTAAGTCTGGACTTCTTAACATTTTAAGCATTTTTCCTTTTCCTCCTTTCTAGACTAATTCTTCATATGATATACCATTGCAAGCACCTCTGCTACCGCCTGATACAATTCTGGCGGAATCTCTGCACCAATATCTACATTATGGTACAACATTCGTGCCAATGGTTTGTTTTCTACTATTTCTACATTGTTTTCTCTGGCAACTTCTTTAATCTTCTGTGCCAGATAATCTTCACCTTTTGCAACTACAATTGGTGCTTTGCTGACTTCCGCATCATATTTAATCGCTACCGCAAAATGAGTAGGGTTGGTGATGACTACGTCAGCTTTTGGTACATCCTGCATCATACGTCTCTGAGAAGCCTCTCTCATCTTCTGTCGGATACGTCCTTTAATCTGAGGATCACCTTCTGTATTCTTAAATTCATCTTTTACTTCCTGCTTGGTCATCTTCATATCTTCACTAAATTTCCATTTTTGATAAAAATAATCGATAACACCAATAACGATGAAGACGATACTAATTTCTATTCCAAACTCAAGAATAATATTTCCAACAAGTGCAATCGCCTGATTTAAATGTATTTCATATAATACAAACAAATTGTCTGCTTCATCCACTATGTTTGTATATGCTACATAAGCAATTACACCAATCTTAGCAATCGCTTTTACTAATTCAAACAAAGAATCTTTTGAAAAAATTCTCTTAAATCCATTGATTGGGTTGAACTTTGACAGTTTAGGTTCCATCGGTTTTAATGATACCTTCCAACCCACTTGATAGACCGTAACAATAAATGTGATTACAAAACCAAAAACTAAAAACGGCCAAGAAATCAAAAATATCTCTAAAATCGCATTACCTAATACCGTACTAAATGCCGCCATAGATACCTGCTTCTGATTCACAGACATAAACTCTGCCATACGCCCAAGCGTTGAATCAAACAGCCCCATAAAGCGATTTCCCATATAACTAACAAATACCTTAATCAAGAGAAAAAGCACCAACAACTCTATTCCCTGGGTCAGATCCTTACTTTTAGCAACCTTTCCCTCTTTTCGAGCATCATCTAACTTTTTCTGAGTTGCTGGCTCAGTCTTTTCACCGCCTTCGCCATCCGCAAACCACTGTAAGTTATATGGTAATATGAGATTTTTTCTATAATTATCATCAATACATGCCTTCAATGAATAAAACCACCATTTTCTTTATCTCATCAAACACCATATCTGCTATGCTAGGGAACAAGAATATCATAATAAACAATACCATAAACCCTACCAAAATCTTAAGCTGAATACCGATTGAAAACATATTCATCTGTGGTGCAACCTTTGCCATAACTCCAAGAATGGAGTTCATAATCATTATTACTGCAAAAACTGGAAGAAAAATTCGAAAACCAAGTACAAACAAATCAACCATATATGTAGTCATTGACAAAAGTAAACTGTCCCATTCAAACACAGCGCCGCCAATAGGAACTACATAAAACGAATCACACGCTACCCGAAGGATATATTTATCCATTCCCGTTGCAATAAAGAATGCAAAAATCAAATAATAATACAAATTTCCACTTGCGGTCATTTGAACACTCATGTCCGGATTATACTGTTGTGCCATGGACAAGCCTATATCCATATCTATGATATTACCGGCAAAAATAACAATAGAATTACAGATATATGCAGCAAACCCAATAAGCAATCCTGTAATTCCTTCTTTTAGCACCGCCACACCATAACCCAGCACACCGGTATACACCTGCTCTGGTGGTGGTACTACACTAAACAGTATTACCGCTATCAAAAAAGAAAAACCAATCTTTGCCTGTGCTGGTACACCTCTCTGTGAAAAGAAAGGTGCCACAAAAACAAACGAAGCGATTCGAACAGTAATAAGTAAAATATATTCAAAATCTATCAAAGAAAAACTTAAATCAATCATCGCTTATCACATACTCGTAAAATAGCTGAAATTCGACCACAAAGTATTTACAAATTCTATTAATACATTCATCATCCATGAGCCAGCCAGCATTAATGTAATAAACACAGCTAAAACCTTTGGAACAAAAGTAAGCGTCTGCTCCTGAATGGATGTTACCGTCTGAAAAATACTTATGATTAGGCCTACGATAAGAGAAATCAAAAGCAAAGGTGCTGATACAATTATAATGTTAAAGATAGCATCTCGTGCTATATCTAATACCGCATCCTGTGTAATCATCTATCTCACTCCTTAGTAAAACGTTCGGACAAGGTTGGCTATAATCAAGTTCCAACCATCTGCAAGTACAAACAACAAAATCTTAAACGGTAAAGATATTGTTGTAGGCGGCAGCATCATCATACCCATGGACATAAGTACGGACGACACTACCATATCTATTACAATAAATGGGATATAAATCAAAAATCCCATGATGAAAGCCTGTCTTAATTCTCCAATAATAAATGCTGGAATAACGACAGTCATAGGCACATCATCAGGTGTTTCATAGTTTTCTCCAGAAATATCTATAAATAACTCTAAATCTTGTTCCTGAGTATACTTATACATAAACTCACGAATAGGTACCTCTGCAAGTTCAAAAGCCTGTTCCGTAGTAATCTCATTTCTATCCAGTGGTTCAACAACGGTTGTATTTAACTGTTCAAAAGTTGGCCACATGATAAAGAAAGTCAAAAACAATGCTAATCCAATCAAAACCTGGTTTGGTGGTGCTGTCTGCGTACCTATCGCAGTTCGCACAAAGTGCAGAACAATGATAATTCTGGTAAATGACGTCAGCATAATTAAAATAGATGGTGCTAATGTCAAAATCGTCAATAATAACAGAATTCGAATTGGTGCTGACATTGTCCCTTCTTCACTATTGGTATCGACAGTAAGATGGATACCATCAATTCCATCATCGGCGTAATTAGCATCTCCACTACCAGCTTCTGCCGCATACATTACCGATGGACCAGCAAAGGTATATGCAATTGTAAATACAAACACACATACTGCAAATACAAACGAGAAAATGCAGTAAGCCTTTTTCATTTTGTTCATAAATTACCTATTTCTTGGACATTTTATCTTTCAGTTGTCCCAAAATTTCTTGAAAGGATTCTCCTGTTACTACACCTTCTACACTTTCATTAAAAAAAGAAGTGTCTGTGAGTTGTTCCTCTTTCAATGTAGCAAGTGGATGAATCTCATCTTTTCCTATAGCAACCACCAAGTACTCCGTGCCAGCTTTAATTAAACAAATAGACTTATTTGCTCCTGCAGGTAAAGTCTCAAGTACCTGTAAATTTTTACTTTTCATCTGTACTTTTTGATAGTTTCCAACCCAACGAGTCGTAAAATATGTAAGCAAAAGTACAACAGCAAAAATTAGTAACGCGCTTATAAGCTGAAGGAAACTTTCCATGGATGCTGATAACATTAATATCTTCATAACTATCCAATTACTTTTTTAACTGCTTCTAATACACGGTCTGCCTGGAAAGGTTTTACAATAAAATCTTTTGCTCCAGCCTGAATAGATTCGATTACCATTGCCTGCTGTCCCATTGCAGAGCACATAATAACACAAGCATTTGGATCTTTTTCTTTAATAGCCTTTAACGCCTGGATACCATCCATTTCTGGCATAGTAATATCCATAAGAACTAAATCTGGCTTTAATTCTACGAATTTGTCAACGGCAACAGCTCCATTTTCAGCTTCGCCAACAACGTTATATCCATTCTTAGAAAGAATATCTTTAATCATCATTCTCATGAATGCTGCATCATCACAAATTAAAATATTTTTTCCCATTTTTAAATCTCCTTAATTTTACTGTTGAGGGATTGGCATCGCATTTACTATTTCTGTAATACGAACACCAAAACTTTCTTCAATAACTACAACTTCTCCTTTTGCAACATACTTACCATTTACAAGTACGTCAATTGGTTCACCTGCAATCTTATCTAATTCAATAATCTTACCTGGACCAAAATCCAAAATATCAGAAATGGATTTGCTAGTTCTACCTAATTCAACGGTTACTTCCAATGGAACATCCATAATCAAATTGATATTTTCTGGCTGATATACTCCAACTGGTACAGTTGCAAAAGAGCCAAACTGTGCAGGCTGTACGTTGACAGGCTGTTGCATCATTACTGGCTGTTGCATCATTACTGGTTGCTGCATCATAGGCTGAGCCATCATAGGCTGAGCCGCCATATCCATTGCAGGCTGTACTGCCGCAGCTGGTGCTGGTGCAGGTGCAGGTGCTGGTGTTGGCGCTGGTGCAGGTGCTGGCTCAGGTTCTTTTACACTCTGAGTATCAATTTCCATTGTACGTGTAACACCTTCACACATTTCTCTAGCAAAAGAAATTGGATACAACTGCATAATTTCACTGTCTACCAAATCTCCAATTTCCATACGGAATGTAATACGAACAAATTCTTTTGATAAGAACTCATCAATGGAAGACTCATCTACCTGATCTTTTAAATCAATCAAATCTGCCATTGGTGGGCTAATGTCGATTGTCTTGTTAAGCATAGATGATAATGAGGTTGCCGAAGACCCCATCATCTGATTCATTGCCTCACTAATCGCACTTAAATGGAGCTCTCCAAGTTCTCCATCAATATTTGTTCCATCGCCACCCATCATAAGGTCAGTGATGATTTTTACGTCATTTTCCTTTAATACTAAAATATTACTTCCGTCAAGACCAACAGTATATGCAATTCGGATAAATACACATGGTTTTTCATATGCCTGTGATAAATCATCCCATGTTGCATAAGATACAACCGGTGTGGAAATTTCTACTTTACGATTAACAAGAGAAAACAGTGTTGTTGCTGCAGTTCCCATACTAATATTGGAAATTTCACCAATGGCGTCTTTTTCCACTTCTGTTAATCTATTTTCTGCTGGCGCAGCATTACTTGGATCATTAAGTAATGCACTGATTTCTTCTTGAGATAATACTCCATCCATACCCCTATTGCTCCTCTCTGATCACTTCTGTGACCCTCACTGCATAATTATCACCAGAGGCACCTGGCAATGCGGTGAATTTCTTGATATTTCCTACATAAACGTCTAACTCTTCTTCCGCTTTTCGATCCAAACGGATGATATCCCCCACTTGAAGCGTAGAGAAATCGCTTACAGAAACAGTACTGCTACCTAATACTGCTTTTAATGGTATCTGAGCTTTACGAATTAAAACCTCGATAGCATCTGCATAATCTGTTTCATCGTATTGCTGCATATTAGCATACCAGTACTTTGTATTTAATTTATCAATAACATCTTCCACTGTAATATATGGAAGACATACATTCATAAGTCCTTCAACTTCCCCTATTTTTACATTGATTGTAATAATCGCAATCATTTCACTTGGAGAAATAATCTGTGCATACTGTGAGTTAGTCTCAATACGTTCCAGTCTTGGATGTATTTCGACTACATTCTGCCAAGGCTCATGCAACAGATTCACGCAAACGACAAAGATTCGTTCCAAAATCAATAATTCAATTTCAGAATACTCACGAGCCTTTTCCAGTGCCTCACCTTTTCCACCTAACATACGGTCAACAATCGCATATCCAAGGTTTGTTGCCATTTCAAGAATAATGCTGCCCTGTAAAGGTGCAAAGTTAACAATTCCTAGAAGAACTGGATTGGAAAGCGCATTGGAAAATTCCTGATATGTAACCGCTTCCGAATTCATTACTTCAATCTGAACATTCTTTCTCAAATACACCGGAAGGTTTGTGGATAATAATCTTCCATAGTGTTCAAAGATAATCTCCAGAGTACGAAGATGTTCTTTTGAGAATTTGGATGGTCTGGCAAAATCGTAATCTTTTACCTGTTTCTCGCCACTATCTTTAATTTCATCTACATCTAACTCTCCACTACTTAGCGCGTTCAACAACGCGTCTATCTCGTTTTGAGATAAAACGTCACCCATTCTCTACTCACCACCTGAAACGAAAATTTTTAGTACCAATTACTGTGCTGTTAATGTTGAGAAGTTTACTCCAACGATATAATCAGCTCCATAGGTTTTCTGGAGACTCTTACAAATCTCATCCTGTGCTTTTTCAGCATTCTTTAAAAGTTCTTCTTTGCTATACTGACGCACAATCTGATTGATTGTATTTTTAATAATTGACTCCTGCTCTGTTAAGATTTCAGTAGTCCCATCTTTATATCTATCACTTTCTTTGTTAATAGAAAGCGAAACAGCTACTAATGCATAATGATCGCCATCAGCTAAGTTGATAGTCATTGTTTCACCACCACTTACACTGTAGGTTGCAATCTGATCAACAGGTAAATTTGATAAACCAGTTGCTGCACCACTATTTAACTCTAAATCAATGGCTTCACATACTTTTGTAATCATTTCATTTGCTTTCTGTGTTGATGGTACGATAGTAAACATCATAATTGCTGTCAACACAAAGTTTGCAAATACCAAAGCTAAAATAATTACTGTCATTAAATTCTTTTTCATAAAAACCTATCCCCTCTATTCTTCAATATTCGAGCTATATGAATTGTAAATCTTAATTACTACTCTACGGTTTCTTGCTCTTCCTTCCGATGTGCTGTTGTCCGCAATCGGAACAAAATCACCACGACCAGAAGACTTGATATATGCTGGATTTAACTTAGTAATCTCACGAATATAGTCAGCTACAGATAAGGCACGATACATAGACAATACATCATTACTTTCGTATTTGCCTCCTCCAGATACAGGAACATTATCTGTATGACCTTCTACCTCGATAATATTTTCATCATATTGATTTAATACAACTGCAACTTTTTCTAAAATGAGTTTTGCTTCTGGTAAAACCTCTGCTTTTCCTGATTCAAAAAGAATCGCACCGCTTAAATTCAACATAACATATTGTTCATCAAAATCGACTTCAACTGCATTCGAAATCCCTAACTGTTCTATGGCATCCTGAATATTCTCTGCCATCTGTTCAGATTCTTCTAAGGCTTCTTCTTTGTACTGCTCTTTTAACTCGCCTTCCTCTTCGTTTTCCTCTTCACTCTTGGAGTTCGCCAGTTCATTATAATAATTATCTAAAAACTCCAACTGACGAATTCCTCCACCTACCATAGAGCCATCTCCAATACTGGTGCTCCCCTGTGAAAAGATACTAATTTTGGATTGCAAAGAAGCAATAACCATTTCAAACTTTTCTTCACTAACAGTTGACATAGAGAACAAAAGTACGAAGAAGCAAAGAAGTAAGTTCATCAAGTCTGAGAAGGTCGCCATCCACGCAGGAGAGCCCTTAGAGCCTTCTACTTTTTTCTTCTTCGCCACTATTCTTCACCTCCAAAAGAATCTCCCTGTTCAGATAAACTATTACGAACCGAAGGTGCTAAGAAAGATTTGAGTTTTTCTTCGATAACTCGTGGGTTTTCACCCGCCTGAATAGAAAGCAATCCCTCAATAGTGATTTCTCTCATTACTACTTCTATTGCATCATTTGCCTTTAATTTATATGCAATCGGCGTACATAACCAGTTTGCAATCAATGAACCATACAATGTTGTAAGTAAGGCTACCGCCATCTGAGGTCCAATAGAATCAGGATCACTTAATGTCTTTAACATATTTACCAGACCAATCAGCGTACCAATCATACCCCAGGCAGGACCCATTTCAGCCCATTTTTCCCAGAAACCAATTACCTTGCCATGTCTATCTTGCAAACAATAAAGGTCTGTCTCTAAGATACCACGTACCAATTCTGGATCTGTACCGTCAACGACAAGCATAATTCCTTTTTTCAAGAAATCATCCTCAATATTGTTGGCAGCTTCTTCTAAAGCAAGAAGGCCTTCCTTACGTCCAATATTTGATAATTCAATAATCTGTTTAATAACCTGTCCTGGATCTACAACCTTATCCTGGAAAGGAAGACTAATCCCTTTGATACCATTGATAAAGTCAGGTAATTTGTGTGACGTCAAAACTGAACTGATAGATCCACCAATAGTAATGAATACAGATGGAACATCAACGAAGTTACCAAATGCTGCCAAACCACCACTGGAGAAAATACCAAAAATTACCATTACCACACCGAGTACAATACCGGCTAAAGAAGCTATATCCATACGTGACACCTTCCTAATATAATTTGGGCCTTGTTATTATGTAAACCACTAAATCTTGTATACCACCCTTGCATTTGGGCATAGTAAGACCTAGTATGCATATTGACCCTTTATATGATTTTACTAGACTTTTCATCAATTGTCTACCTTTGTTTTTACTAAATATAGTGTTTTTTGACAATTTTAGCCACAAAATTTGCTTGTTTGCATAAGAAAAGGGAAATGACAGAAATCATTTCCCTTTTTTTACCAATTTTAAACCATTTTTCAGTTTGGTTTATCCCCTTAATTTATTATCTCTTAAGGTTGATTAATTCTTCTAATAATGTGTCAGATGTAGTAATTACACGAGAGTTTGCCTGGAAACCACGCTGTGTAATAATCATATCTGTAAACTGTGCAGAAAGGTCAACGTTTGACATTTCTAATTCACCAGTTGAAATTGAGCTACCATCTGCTGAAACTTCAATACCGATACCATCGAAGTCACCTGAGTTAAGTGTTGTCTGATAACAGTTGCTACCTACTTTTTCAAGACCAGAAGCATTTGAGAACTGTGCTACCGCAATCTGACTCAAAAGAACAGTATTACCATTGTCGTATGTACCAAAAATTCTACCTGTTGAGTCAACAGAAAGACCAGTCAGAGCACCGAGTTTCTTACCAGCGCCATCACCGTCCATACCTTTTAACACACCCATAGTAGATGTTCCACTGTTGTTTAAGTTTTTACATGCACTAAAGTCGATTTCAATATCTTTAAAGTTACTTCCTACGTTATTTATACCAACTGCAGAAAGGAATTTTTCCATATTTAAAACAACAGATTCGTTAGCAATTGCACCATCTGGAGTATATCCACCAACAGATACGAATTTACCATCATTTGTATCAAATTCAAGTACACACTTGTCATCCGCAGTAAATGGCACTAAATTTGGTTTTGCAGGTGCACCTGAATCTCTAACCATCCAATCTCCTGCATCTGTTCTTACCAAAACTACATCTTCTCCAGCAGGTTCTCCATTCGCATTTAATGCTTTACCATAAATGTTACCATCATTTCGTCTATCATACTGACAAATCAACTGATTTAATGCAACTGTCTGTCCAGCAGGAGCCATATTATTATAGTTTTCTACATAGTCAACACCATTAGAATCTAAAATACTTGCAACTTCTATAGTGTATTTACCTTTATCATCTGCTTCGTTACCTGTATTCTGTGGACGAATAGAAAACTTAGCAGTGTAAGCATATCCTAAATCATCATAAAAACCTAATGACATCGCATAACCATCTTCACTTGTTACGTTGCTATCATTTTTATCTAAAATACCAGACGCTTTTGCAAGTGTGGTAGCTTCTGGTGCAGAAGTCTGATTCTGTGCAGACATAACCTGAAGAGCTGATACCGTATCTTTTTTGATTTCACCTGTAGCTGGATCAATCTGCCATCCCATAAGTGTATAACCAGTTGATGTCATACAAAGGAAACCGTTACCATCTACGTAGTAAGAACCAGAACGTGTAAAGAAGTTACTTGTTCCATCACTTACGATGAAGAAGTTTGTTGTCTGGCTATCTGTAAGTTTTAAGTCAAATGGGTTACCTGTTGTTTCAGCTGCACCTGCTGTTGTAATAGCAATCGATGTAGCACCTGTAGAAACACCAAGACCAATCTGTTTTGCATTCACACCACCGATACCAGTTGCAGCGTTACCGCCTGATGCACTAGCTGTGGTCTGATACATAATTTCTGAGAATGTTACTCGAGAAGATTTGAATGCTTCTGTATTAACGTTTGCGATATTGTTACCGATAACGTCCATTCTTGTCTGATGTGTCTTTAAACCTGACACAGCAGAGTAAAGTGATCTCATCATAATTAATGACCTCCTAAAATAATGAGCAGTTTGTTTTCCTCTGTCAGTCAGAAAACTTTAGCTTCCATAAGGTCCAGCTAAATAATGACTGCTCCGTCAATATTTGTAAATATATTACTGTTTGCTTCAGCCTGATCCAAAGCCGTAACGACCGTTTTGTTCGGTACATTTACGATAAAGGCTAGAGAATCGACTAAAACCAGGGATTCGGTGATTCCCTTTTCACTCGCCTGTTTTACTCCATTTTCCAATCGAACATTCTGTGCGTCGGTAAGTGCGATATTTCTATCACTTAGTCTATTGGCTGCGTGCTTAGAAAATTTCAGTTCCGACTGTTCCATCACATTCTCTGTTCGCTTCTGTCTAAGTATCTCCTCGAATGGGACATCCGGCAAAGCGTTTGTCTTGAGATTTTGTGACCTATTCAGATACTGATCGGTGACTTGTTCAATGGATAAAAACTGGTTGGATATCTGATTCATAATCAAACCTCCGTTTCTCCTGAACCGCTTTCGTTTTCAGTTCCTTCTGTTTTGTTTGCAGCATTTTCTTCTGCCTGAGCGATAAGCTCTTTCATACGTTCCTCATACTCTTGCAAAGTAAAAAGTGTTTCTTGTGGTACGAATTGCTGCTGGTAAGATGTCATGCCATCATAGATTTCTCTAAGCTGTGTAACAGCTTTTTCCCACTCTACCGTGAGGTTTTCCATGATCGGTAAGCCATTTACCATATCCTTTAATGTTGTTGCTAATGTAACACCTTCGTAGTATTCAGAATCTGCTACCGTATCTAATGAACTTGCTGGATAAAGCTGATCATTTACAGAAAGGAAAACCTCTCCATTTTCATACATTACATAATCTACTCTACCATCTACATAAGATGTCTGACCTGTAGTTTCACTAGTTACTTTCAAGATAACCTGCTTACCAACTAAGTTGCTGGCATTTGCACTCTCCTGTGTTGCTGTAAGAGAAAGTGTTGCTTCTAACTGTGAGAAGGTTGCCATCTGAGCTACATAGTCTGTGTTACTGGTTGGTTCAAGAGGGTCCTGATACTGCATTTCAGCACATAAAAGCTGTAAGAACTGATCGTATCCTAAAGTAGAACCTGTAGGATTAATCCCATTCTGTTTTGAATTATCTGTATAATTGTAATTCAGTTTTCCATCTTCTACGGATGCAATAATGTTTGCCATAAGAACTCTCCTTTTACGCAGTAAAATCAACGGAATTTCCGTTGTCTCTCATAATCTGCGCTACTAATGCTTCTTCTTCCGTCATCACACCTGCTAATTCGTCTAATGAATCAAGGTTGAGATTACGGCGTTTCTTTTCATTTGTCTCCTGAGCATTCATATGTTCATCAGGATTCTGTGAATGTTGCTCAAGGTTACGTTCAAATTCATGCGATGCGATAGTTACTTCAATAGCATCTACCTTTACACCTGCCTGATTTAAACTTTCACGAAGTGTAGCAATCTGAGTTTCTAACGCCTCTTTTACTACTTCGTTTGTTGCATGGAATTGTGCATTTACAACTCCTTCTTCACTGGAAATGTTTACGTATACTTTACCAAGATTTTCCGGATTCATCTGCATTTCCATAGTTGTGATTTCATTTGAAATCGTTACTCTCATCTGCTGAACAATCTGTTCCATTATCTGTACTGTATCTGCAGAAAGATAAGAACTAAATTGTGGCATTGTCTGGCTTTCTACTGCCTGACTAACATTTACTGTAGCCTGAGTGTTAATCACCGTTTCATTTGCGTTGTGATTCAAAAGAGAACGTCCTTCTGAATTCTGATTGCCTTCAAACAACTGATTATCATCTCTACTCTGTCCATTAGCAGGTTCCTCAGAATCATTTAACTGCTGTTTTGTTTCTGTAGGCTCCTCTTCTTTTTCTACTTTGATTTCCACACCGTCTTCTGGCTGTTCTTCTACTGTTTCTGTTACCTCAGTTTCTTTTGCAACAGTTTCTGTCTGAACCTCTTCTACTTCCGTATTTTGAGTTTCATTTACAGTCTGTCCATTTGAATCATCTTTAACTTCAACCGTAACTGTTGTAGAATCATCAGCTCCTATAGTATCTTTTGTTTCTACTTCCTGTTCTGAAACAACGCCATTATTAATGGTATCATTCAGCACTTCCTGGAAATCTGTAGGTACTTCTTCGTTGTTTGTCACCAAGTCCATTTCAGCAACCAATTCCTGCAAACCATTCATGTCTACATCAAGGTCATTCATAAGCCCTTCTGCTAAATGTCCTAAGGTTTCCATCACGCTTAAGAAGTTTTCATCCAGTAACAGTTCTTCGCCAGAGGCTACACCAGTCAGCTGTACAATGAAGTTTACTAGGTTCTGTGGATTTAATAAATCCAAAGCACTAAGTCCCATTTCGTCTAACAGATTCTGAATGGTTTCTTTGTCTACGCCATACTCTTTACAAAGCGTATCAACAACTTCTTCACCAGCCTGTTCTAACACTTCGCCAGCTTCTTCTAGTTTTTCTTCAATACTAGGTTCCTTGGCCGTATCAATCTGCTTATCCTTGTAGCTGTAACGCTCATAGGATTGCACTGGAGACTGTTTACTGTCCGTCTTTGAAACATCCATGTTGGAAGACGTATCATCCACCACCGAATCTGGTAAGTTAATGGTTTGGTTCATCATACCTGCAAAAACCTCTGCCACTTCCAAATTCTCTTCCTGCAACTTCTTTGATGCATCTACCTGTGCTGCCATATTGCCTTTCACAGTAGGTACATTCATAAGATTTGCTGTTGTCATGCAAGTCCTCCTTTCTCAATATTTAGTTGTCTGGTTCCATAATCGCTGTAAGTTTTGCTGCAATTTCTGGTTCCATTTTACCAAGGATGTCTGCACGTGCCTGAGTGCTCATATTTAACAATATGTCTGCAACCAGTTGCAAATCATCTGTCATGGTATTAAAGATTGCGGCAGCCTCTTTGGCTTTCATGGAAGAATATGTCTTGGCATAGTCTTCAACCATGGAATTATATTCCATCTGCTCTACAACCTGTTTATATAAAACCTCTGCATTCTCCGGATCAATGCTTTCATAGTAGGTCTTATATGTTTCTATATCGGGCGCTTCGTCAGAAAAAACAACCTCTTCGTAGAATTTTTCTTTATTTTTTTCAAATTCATCCTGCTCCAGTTTATATACCTGAAGTTCTGCTACCTGCGCCTGTAAATCTGCAATCAACTCAGAATTATCTGAGCCAACTGTGAGTTCTGCATCCAAAAGAGCTTCTAACTCCTTAATACGTTCAATCGCATCATCAATCGTTTCATACTGATACTCTGTACTTTCCTCCAAATTATCTGCTTCTGGAAGAATCCAACTAAGGTATGGTACATCCTTAATCAATGGACGAAGAACCGTTGAACCAAATCCACCAAAATCGCCTTTGATAAAGAGAACAATAATACCAAGCCAAATCAAAATAACTAACAGTGTTACAATCACCATAACTATTTTGCTTCCAAGCCCCTCTTCTTCCTCTTCATCTATTTCGATAGGTTTGCCATTTTCATCTAATTGTATATTGTCTAATTTATCTTTTTTCTTAAACAATGGCATAAGAAAACTCCTTATTTCGCGTTGTAAGTATAACTCACTAATTGATCAATTTCTTTGCTTTCTTCGGCCTTCAATTCCTCTTTAAACTGTTCAAAAGCCTTTTCCTTTAATTTTTCATGCGTTTTACGTTCCATCATGATTTCATTCAAGGCCTTTCTCGCATCCTCTAGTGCTCTTTCGGCCTTATGCACTTCTATCATCTGTCTACGCATGAAGGTTTTCATTGTGTTTACATCTGCTCTCGCATGTGAAACCTGGCGAACATCAATGGAACCCGTCATACTTTCTTTCAGAATTTTTTCATAAGAGGCTCGACGCAAAACGATTTCCTGCAGCTTCTGCTGCTCCTCCATGTATTTCTGATTTGCAATACCGTATGCAATTTTTGCCTGGGACTCCAGTTTCATTTTAACATCCAGAATGTTTTGCATTCTGTATTTAAACTTCGCCATAACTCACCGCCACTAATCTGCAAATAATTGTCCTAACAAATCAAGTTCTTCTTCTAACTGGAACTTCTCATCTGTCGCCTGACATAAATATCCATTAACTGCACGGATTTTTTTGATTGCATAGTCTATGTCTGGATTAGAGCCATTTTTATATGCACCAATATTAATTAAATCTTCTGCCTCGCTATAAGTCGCAAGAACATTTCTTAATTTTCCCGCCTGTGCCTTGTGTTCCTTAGTTGCAATTGCACTCATAACACGGGAAATACTCTGTAAGACATCAATCGCTGGATAATGGTTTTTATGTGCCAATTTACGATCCAACATAATATGTCCATCTAAAATACTACGAGCAGTATCTGTAATTGGTTCATTCATATCGTCACCATCTACAAGTACGGTATACAGACCTGTAATTGACCCTACATCTGAAGTACCTGCTCGTTCCAAAAGTTTTGGCATTTCTGCGTACACACTCGGCGGATACCCTCTAGTTACAGGTGGCTCACCAGATGCTAAACCAATCTCTCTTTGCGCCATAGAAAATCGAGTTAGAGAGTCCATCATCAAAAGAACATCTTTTCCCTGATCTCTAAAGTATTCTGCGATTGCTGTTGCTGTTTTTGCTGCTTTGTTTCGGATTAAGGCCGGTTTATCTGAAGTAGCTACTACCACAACAGAACGAGCCATGCCTTCTGGTCCTAAATCTCGTTCAATAAATTCTCGAACCTCTCGTCCACGCTCTCCAATTAGAGCAATAACGTTGATATCTGCCTTGGTATTACGCGCAAACATACCCATAAGGGTACTCTTTCCAACACCGGAACCAGCGAAAATTCCTAGACGCTGCCCCTTCCCAACCGTAATCAGACCATCTACTGCTTTTACTCCAAGCGGAAGAATTTCATCAATAATCTTACGACTCATTGGATCTGGTGGAAGAGCTTCTAACGGATATGTGTTTGGTAAATCCAAATACTCTTCTTCCATATCTGTTAAACGACCGATGCCATCAAGCGTGTGTCCTAAGAGTTCAAATCCAACAGGAACCTCTAATGGTTTCCCTGTGTTTTCCACTATACAGCCCACGCCAACACCTTCCATGTTATCAACGGGCATTAGGATTAACTTTGAATCCTGAAACCCTACAACCTCAGCCATGACGTGTTTCGACATATCTTTATCGATATAAATCTTACACAAATCATTTAATCTGGCTTTTGGTCCAATTGACTCAACCGTTAACCCTACTACTGTGGAAACTTTTCCATAACTTTTATAAAATTGTTTGTCCAATAGTTGCAAATACTTCTCTGCTTCTTTTACCACTTGTACTACCTACAAAGGGATTTGATGTCTTTTTCCAAATTGGAAAGAACCATATCTATTCCGCAATTATAAACCCCTGTTGCGGTCTCTATCATACAGTCATTTTCCTCTAAATTCATATCATTAACGACATCAATCGTGACATCATTTCCAATTTTTTCTTTAATATCCGCTACATGAGACTCTATAAACTTGTAATTATCTTCTGTTACTCGAATAATAAAATTCTTTCCAGCGTCAATTCCAAGCAAAGTATCTTTAATCAAATGCAGTAATATCTGTTTCTTATTGTCAAACTGAATATTAAACACCTTATGGAAAACACGAATCATGACATCTACCATATCCGCTTCCAAGGTATCTAACTTTGCTTCAAATTCTGTCTGAAGAGTCTGTTTCATTTCATCATACTCTTCTTGAAGCTGTGCTTTACGTTCCAGAACTTCATCCTGTAACTTTGAAACGCCTTCCTGATAGCCCTGCTGTTTCTTCTGTTCAAACAGAAGGTCTGCACGGTTCTTCGCCTCATCTGTTATTTTTTCAGCATCTAAACGGGCTACCACAAGAATCCCTTCTGCTTCCGCACGGGCCTGCTCAATAATTTCCTCTGGCGTAATCTCAGGTTCAAGTTCTATTTCTTCTGCATCTAAACCAGCTAGAAAGCCATCAATAATCTCTTCACTAGAAGGAAGCTCTTCTCCTTCTTGTTTTTTCAGTTTCTCTTCAGGTTTATATCGTTCATCAGAGTTAATGATTCGCGTTTCATTTCCTAAATTTATAACATATTGTTGCTTTAATAATTTTTACAACGATATCATCACCTCCATCACGTGAAATAACAATTTCTGCAGAATCCTCTAATCTACGAATAATACCAACAATCTTCTGCTGTGCTTCTTCTACATCCTTCATACGAACAGGTCCCATGAATTCCATATCTTCCTTAATCATAGCAGCAAGACGTTTTGAAAGGTTCTTGAATACAACATTCTGAACCTCTTCTGTTGTACTCTTAAGTGCAAGTTCAAGGTCTGCATTATCAACCTCACGCAGCACTCGCTGAATAGCTCTGTCGTCCAAAAGAAGGATATCTTCGAATACGAACATCTTCTTACGGATTTCATCTGCCAATTCTGGTTCTTCAATTTCAAGAGATTCCATAATATGTTTTTCTGTACCACGGTCAACGTTGCCCAAAATACTAACGATAGAGTCAACACCACCAACAATTGTGTAATCCTGATTAACAAGAGAAGCAAGTTTACGTTCTAATACTCGTTCTACTTCTTTGATTACGTCAGGTGAAGTACGGTCCATCATAGCAATACGTTTCGCAACATCAGCCTGTTTTTCAGGAGGCAATGCACCTAACACAAGCGCTGACTGACCTGGAGCCAAGTATGACAAAATCATAGCGATTGTCTGTGGATGTTCGTCCTGAATAAAGTTCAATAACTGGCTTGGATCTGTCTTTCGAACAAATTCGAATGGACGCACCTGAAGCGATGCGGTAAGTTTCATAATAACCCCCTGCGCAGCCTCTGCACCAAGAGCTTTTTCCAAAAGTTCTTTCGCATATCCAATACCACCCTCTGCAATATACTGCTGAGCAAGACAAATCTGGTAGAATTCACTCATAATGTCTTCTTTTGTCTGTGGGGATACACTTCGAGTGTTGGCAATCTCCAAAGTCAATTCTTCAATTTCTTCTTCCTTCAGGTGCTTAAAAATTGTAGCAGCCTTTTCTGGTCCAAGAGCAATCAATAAAATCGCCGCTTTCTGGACTCCATTATAACCTTCACTCATTTTTTACTCCCAATCCTCATTTAGCCAGTTACGAAGTAATGACGCAACTGCATCTGGATTTTCATCTACGAATTTTTCAATCATAAGTCGTACTTCTGATTTTTCGTTATAACCAATATCCTCTAATGGTTCTTGTGTTTCTGCAGTTGATTCTAATAATGATTCTACAGAAATTTCTGGCTGAATCTCTTCAACCTTTTCGCTTCTTGTGCTACGGAATACTACATATCCAAGAAGTGCAAAGATAAGAACAGCGATAATAATCTGTGCATAATCTGTGATACTTCTTCCATCATCTACTTCATCCACAAACTGTGGCTCTTCATAACACATAAATGTGATTGCATTTGCAGGAAAACCTGTTGCATTTGCAATTGCTGTCACATAACTCTCATCTACCTCTACTACTCTGGTTTCACCATTTGCTGCTTTAAACTCATCCCAAGTCATATCATCTAACTGACCTGCAGCACGAAGTTCCACTTCATCATAAACGATGTACTTTGTTGCCATAACCATAGCAGAACTATCTTCATAAATAACATCTCCACCGGTTCCATGTGTGGTAGTTGTAGTTCTGTCATAATCATAAATCGTATCTGATTCAGAGATTTCTGTCATTCCAAGAGTACCATCTTCAATAACATAAGTTGTATCGTCATTCGTGTCTGTTCCTGGAACTCCACCTTCATACCCCTGATTAGAGGTCATATCATATAAAGACTGTTGGGTAATTGCTCCACCATCCATGCCTTGTGGAATACCAAGCTCGGTTTTTACAACTTCCTTCTGGTCAAAATTGATATTCAAGTTCATAGCCACCTGAACATCTGAAAATACTTTTGATTTTACAAGAACATCTGTAATCTCTTTTTTAATTTCATTTTCTTTTTTCTGTGCATATGTCAACTGGGTAGAAGCAATCCCCATAGAAGAGTTTGCATTTGCGCCAGAATAGATAACATTTGCATCCTGGTCAATAATTGTAATACCTTCTGTAGATTTATTTCCAATCTCAGTCGCTACATATAACGCCAATGCATAAGCCTGATCAGAATCCATTTCACTATTAAGATTCAATGTAATCGCTGCAGTTGCACTCTCTTCTCTAGAAAGAATGGTTCCATCATCTTCTGGCAGTGTCAAATTTACAGTTGCACTTTCTACCATCGTCAAAGCTGAAATGTGATCTGCAAATTTTTGTTCCAAATAATCCTGATATTTCTTCTGCTTGTCTGCTTCTGTCATTGTAAAACTTCCGTCAACTACATTGTTGATACTATAACTGGTAAGTTCTACCTGATTAGAGCCTAATAGCATACTTGCAGCACCCAAATCTTCTTCCTTAACTGTAAATGTTAAGGTTTTTTCATTGAACGTGTACTCTATTGTTTCATCCGCAGCCAAAAGTTCTTTGATTTTTGCTGCTTCTGCATAATCTTTACATGTATGTAAATTTTCATATGTAGGTGTAGTCATGACTACTGCAAGAATTACTAGAGCAATCATAATAACTGAAAAAGCACTAATAAGCAGAATTCTCTGTTTATTATTAAACTTCTTCCACCATTCAATGATTTTATCTAAAATCTGTTTTACCTGTTCTGGCATGATTCATTTCCCTTTCATTTACTAAATCTGCATCTGCATAATCTGCTGATATGCTTCAATCAACTTATCCCTTACTGCTACTGTGTACTGTAATGCTGTATTTGCCTTTGTCTGAGCTATAAGCAAATCATGTGTATTATCTGATTCCCCCAGGGCAAATTCGATGGCAGCTGCCTCTGCCTGATTCTGTAATGTATTCGTCTCATCTAAAGAAGTCATCATAGAATCTAAAATAGTACTAAAGTCTCCGCTCTGTTCGTCCGATATACCCGATAGTGAAGATAGTGTATCGTTGTATGCAGAATAGATACTACTTACATCTTCATCTGATAAATGTGACAACGCAGAATTGGTGGCACCAGAAGTACCACTTAATCCTGTGAGTCCCGCAATACTGTTTAAACTAGAAACATCCATATCCTAACTCCTACTATTTGCCAATATTTAATCCTGTCAACGCCATATTCTTTGTTGCATCAAATGCTGTTGCATTTGCCTCATATGCACGTGTAGCGTCGATGAGGTTTGTCATTTCTGTTACTGTATTTACATTTGGATATGATACATATCCATTTTCATCCGCATCTGGATTAGATGGGTCATATTCCATAATAAAATCAGTTTCATAATCTTCTGAAACTTTACTAATCTTAACACCATTACCAATTGCTCTGTTTCTTGATGTAGAAAGGTACTGACTAAATGGTGTCACATCCTTTTCCTGGAAAGTAACGATTTTACGACGATATGGTCCACCACTTTCTGTGGATGTAGTATTTACGTTTGCAATATTTTCAGCAATGATATCTGTACGAAAACGCTGTGCTGTCATACCTGACGCACTAATATTAAATGACTGAAATAATCCCATACTCTAATCTCCTTTCCAACCAATTATTTAATTACAGTCTGTAATCTCTGAAATTCTGATGTAATGCTAGTAGTCAACGCCTGATACTTAATCTGTTCTGATGCAAGTTCTACCTGCTCTGTATCAATATCCACGTTGTTTCCATCTAATCTATAAGAAAAATTACCATGATCTGTATATACCATTGGATTTAACTCTGTTAAGTCTACAGCATTCATTTTTTGATCAAGATTCATATATTTATAATTGCTTAACTCATTCTTTAATACAGACTGGAAGTCAATATCCTGTCTTTTATACCCTGGAGTGTCTCCATTCGCAATATTATTCGCAATTAAATTTTCTCTGGTCCAGCTGGCATCAGCCGCTTTATCTAAAACATTGATATAACTAAAAGCATCTGTTGAAATCATATTCTATCCCTCCATATACTTATCACATCCTAGTCCATCATACATATTATAAATGATGAGCCTAAAAAAACAAGTGAAAATTGCAAAAATTACACAATATTGTGTATTTTTGTCTTAGTTGTCAACAATATGTAGTTTTTTGACATTTTTTGAAATTGTCTAAAAAATCCTCTTAAGCCCAATAAAATCAAGGATTAATAACAAAAAAAGGACTTAGATTCCTAAGTCCTTTTACAATATCCATCCATGATGTAAATTGATATTTTTGTACAATATTACTATTTTTTATTCTTCTTTAACTTGTTCAATTCTTCGAAAACCACATCATTTACTACTTTTATGTAGGTTCCCTTCATGCCTGAAGAACGTGACTCTATAACTCCAGCACTTTCGAACTTACGAAGCGCGTTCACAATTACAGAACGAGTAATTCCTACACGGTCTGCAATACGGCTAGCAACAAGAATACCCTCATTGCCTTCTAATTCTTCAAAAATATGAATAATAGCTTCTAATTCTGAGAACGATAATGTGCTGATTGCCGATTTCACAATCGCAACCTTACGCTCTTCTTCTGCATTTTCTTCATTTACAGAACGAAGCATTTCCAAACTAACTACAGTTGTACCATATTCTGTCAGAATAATATCATCAATATCATACTCTCTGTCACTACGATAAATAAAAAGTGTGCCCAAACGTTCACCTGCAATATCGATAGGCGAAATAATAGCACGATATTTACGTGTTTCATCACCAAATCCAAGAGTTTCTAAATTGACATTTTCTTTTGTAGACAAAATTCCTAAGAGTCTTTCATTTAAATCTGGATCAATAAATCCACCTACTTCATCTACAATCAATTCTTTGATAACGTCTACGCCCTTACATTCACTTGAACCTAAAACTTTACCCTTTTTACTAATTACGAGAATGTCTGATTCAAGAATACCCGTGAGCACTTCACAAATATCATTAAAGACTACTTTTGATGAATTGTTGTTGTGAAGAAGTTTATTAATTTTTCTTGTCTTATCCAATAACTGGACGCTCATACTAGTATCCCCCTGTAATATTATGCGTAAATTTTAACATAATAATTCTGACAATTCAACAAAATGTTTGAAAATTCTTTATTTTTTCTTACTTTTGTTCTTCCTTAGCAGGCTTATTCCAACTCATGTATTCACAATTTGGGTAATCGATACAGCCGTAGTATTTACGTCCTTTTCTAGTTCTCTTGATTACGATATCCTTGCCGCACTCTGGACATAGCTGACCGATTTTTTCAAAATATGGTTTCGTATTCTTACACTCTGGGAACCCTGGGCATGCCAGGAATTTTCCATGTGGCCCATATTTGATAACCATATTTCTACCACATTCTTCACAAATTTCTTCGGAAACTTCGTCCTCGATTTTAATTTTTTCGAGCTCTTTTTCAGCCTTTTCAACCGCATTTTCCAAATCTGGGTAGAAGTTAGAAATCACCATCTTCCAGTTTACATTTCCTTCTGCAACACCGTCTAAAAGCGATTCCATATTAGCAGTAAAGTTCTCATCGACAATTGTTGGGAAGGATTCTTTCATGATATTATTTACTACTTCACCAATTTCTGTTACATAGAGATTTTTCTGCTCTTTTGTAATGTATCTTCTAGCGATAATTGTAGTAATGGTTGGAGAATACGTACTTGGACGTCCAATTCCCAATTCTTCTAATGCTTTTACTAGAGATGCCTCTGTATAGTGTGCTGGTGGCTGTGTAAAATGCTGCTTTGGATCTAACTCTTCCAAAACAAGCTTTGTGTTTTCATCAAGTGACTTAAGCACTGCCTGTTTACCAGCTTTTTCTTCATCTGCTTCAACATAAACCGACATAAAGCCTTCAAAAGCAAGTCTTGAAGTAGATACATTAAAATTATAATCCCCCGCTCCGATGGTGACTGTTGTAGTTTCATATACAGCATTGGCCATACGGCTGGCTGTAAAACGTTTCCAGATTAGCTGATACAAACGGAACTGGTCTCTAGAAAGAGAATCCTTGATTTCAGAAGGTGTACGATTGATATCGGAAGGTCGAATTGCTTCGTGTGCATCCTGAATCTTACCATTTGCCTTCTTGGTATTTACTGTTTCTGCTTCAAACTCCTTGCCATAATGCTCTGCTATGAATGCGTGTGCTGCCATATCTGCTTCTTCTGAGATACGGGTTGAGTCTGTTCTAAGATAAGTAATAAGACCTACTGTTCCTTCCCCTTTAATATCTACACCTTCGTAAAGCTGCTGTGCAATACGCATCGTCTTCTGAATAGGGAAATTGAGCGCTTTTGAAGCCTCCTGTTGTAATGTACTGGTTGTAAAAGGTATCGGTGCTTTCTGACGACGTTCTCCTTTTTTCACGGATGTTACCTGATAAGGCTTTCCATCTAACTCTGCTAATACAGCATCCATTTCTTCCTTTGAAGTAATGTCAATCTTTTCTTTGCCTTTCGATGTAAGCTTTGCAATAATAGGTTTCTTTTCTCCCTCTGCAAGCAAAGATGCTTCTAAACTCCAGTATTCTTCTGGCACAAAGGCATTTATTTCTTCTTCTCTGTCACAAACAATACGTAGGGCAACTGACTGTACTCGTCCTGCCGAAAGACCTCTCTTCACCTTAGCCCAAAGAAGCGGACTAATCTTGTAACCTACCATACGATCAAGGGCACGTCTTGCCTGCTGGGCATCTACTAAATCCATATCAATTTTACGTGGATTCTTAAGGGCTGCTTTAACTGCAGTTTTCGTAATTTCGTTAAAACTAATACGGTATACGTCTTTTTCTTCTAATTTAAGGGCAAACATTAAATGCCATGAAATCGCTTCACCTTCACGGTCAGGGTCAGTTGCAAGATAAATTTTTTCTGCTTTCTTTACTTCTTTACGAAGTTTTGCAAGCACATCACCTTTTCCTCGAATAGTAATATATTTTGGTTCAAAATCTCCCTCAACGTCAATACCGAGGGAACTTTTAGGAAGATCACGTACATGACCATTTGAAGCTAATACTTCATAGTTTTTCCCTAAAAACTTCTTGATAGTCTTCACTTTTGCAGGCGATTCCACGATTACTAGGTATTTTGCCATTTCAATGCCCCTTTAGATTTTAGTTTAGTAAAGTACGAATGTAATAATTCGTAAAAGTCTCTTTGATTAGTCCTAGACTTTCTAGATGATTTAGTATCTCCAATAGTCTAGAAATGGAAATTCCCGTTTTTTCCACTAAAGTAGCAACTCCAGTGGGACGAAAATCGGTTAAACTATACACCAAGCGCTCATCTTTTTCAAGTAAATTTTTTCGAAAGTCCATTTGTGTGTAGTTGGTTTCAGACAAAATATCTAAATCTGCTAGAAAATCTTCTATACTAATAATCGTCCCTGCACCTTGCTTGATTAGGCGGTTACAGCCTTGACTTAAAGTATCCGAAATGCGTCCTGGAACTGCATATACATCCCGTCCTTGTTCCATTGCAAACTCTGCAGTAATGAGTGAACCACTCTTCTCTTTTGCTTCAACCACTACCACACCATTACATAATCCGGCAATAATTCGATTTCTGGCAGGAAACTGTTTCGCTACAGGCTGAGTACCTGGAGGATATTCCGAAATAATCCCTCCTGATTCTGCCATTTGATTATATAAATATCTATTTTCACTAGGATAACATACGTTTACTCCACAACCAAGCACTCCATAGGTATCTCCACCGCCCTCTAGAGCTCCCTGATGTGCATCTCTGTCTATCCCTCGTGCCAATCCACTAATAACCTGTATTCCATTTTGAGCCAAAACTTTTCCCATCTCAAATGCAACCTGACTACCATATGCACTTCTGGCTCTTGCTCCTACAATCGCTATTGCCTTCCTATTCTCATCTGGAAGTTTTCCTACATAATATAATGCATATGGCGGATTCGGAATATGCTTAACTTTTTCTGGAAATTCTGACTGTTCTAAAGAAACAAATCCAATCCCCTGTTCCATGAGCGAAAACCATTCCTTGTCTACATCCCATTTTTTCTGACTTTTTTGTATAGCCTTCGTATCTTCTTCCGTAATTCCATGTATTTTCTTTAATTGTGGCAAAGACATATGGTAGATTTCCTCTGCAGAGACTGCCTCTTCATACAGATGTCTTATTTTTCCATTTCCTATTCCTGGGACATTATGTAACCAATATGCATATTTCATCCACTTATCCCTCCCCAAAACTTCTCGTCTACATTTCGATAGCAAATCGCTTCATTCAGATGGGAAAGTGAAATATCTTTCTTTTGTTCTAAATCAGCTATAGTACGGGCAACACGTAAGATTTTGTGATAGGTTCGAGCGGTTAAATTCATCTTCTTGTATATGGATTCCATGTAGTTGTGCTCTTTTTTCCCTAGATTACAAAACTCCTCTAATCTCGATGCAGGAATTGCACTATTATGAGAAAAAGACTCTTTTTTAAAGCGCTCGCACTGAATCTCATGGCATTCTAACACTCTTTTTTGAATTTCTTTAGAGCTTTCCCCTTTACTATCTTTTCCTGTCAATTCTTCATATCTAAGAGCTGGCGCTTCCACACAGATATCCATACGGTCCAAAAGTGGCTGAGACACACGATCAAAATATCTCCTAAGGCTTCCATCTGAACATCGACATTTATTCATATCTGGATAATAACCGCAATTACACGGATTCATTGCTGCAAAAAGAAGAAAATTTGCTGGATATGTTACAGTTCCTTTCGCACGAACCAAATGAATTGCGTGGTCCTCTAAGGGCTGTCTAAGAATCTCCAAAGTGCTTTTCTGAAACTCTGGTAATTCGTCCAAAAATAAAACTCCATTATGAGCTAACGAAATCTCCCCTGGTTTTGGTATCGCACCTCCGCCAGTTAGTCCACACTGTGTAATCGTATGATGAGGTACACGAAATGGTCTCTCTGTAATCAACGCATTTCGGTTCGACAATAGACCACATACACTATATATCTTAGATAATTCAAGACGTTCCGCCTCTGTCAATGGTGGTAAAATTGTTGCCAAACGCTCTGAAATCATGGTTTTTCCTGCTCCAGGAGGACCAATAAGTAGCATATTGTGCATTCCTGCAGCGGCAACTTCGCAAGCTCGTTTGATAAATCGCTGACCGCAAACCTCCTGAAAGTCTTTCGATATTTCTTCTATTGTTTCTACTATATTTAAAGATTTTTCCTCATATGGCTTTCCATTTAAATATTCCAAAACCTGTTGTAAACTATCAAATGAAAATATCTTTGCATTCTTAACCAGACGTCCTTCATTTTCATTCTCTCTTGGGATTACAAACTCTTTGATTCCCAACTGAACGCCATCTGACACAACAGGCAAAACGCCATTTACCGCCTGAATCTGCCCATTTAGACTCAATTCACCAATAAACAGTTTGCCTTCACAGGATTCCTTTGTTACCAGTCCTAACGACTGTAAAATCGCTATCGCAATAGGTAAATCAAAACCTGTTCCACTCTTTCTAATGTGAGCTGGTGATAAATTGATGGTGATTCGCTTCGCTGGTAAAATGACACCAATACTGTGTAGTGCAGTACGAATACGCTCCTTACCTTCTCTTACCTCTGGCGCTAGATGTCCAACCATATCAAAAACTGGCATACCATTACTGATATCCACTTCAACCTGAATCTGACGTGTCTGAATACCCTCTAAGATAGCTGTTTTTATAGTACTATACATAATTCATTTGTTTCATTATATGGGGATTTGTACAAAAGATGCATTTAACACAGGTTCCCTACTCCTGCGGAAATACACAAAAAGAAAAAAGATGAAATCATCATATCATAAATTCCATCTTTTTCAATATTTTATGCTAAGATTAGCATATTTTTTAATTTTTCTAACGCCTTCTTCTCTATCCGCGAAACATATGACCTAGAAATTCCCATACTATGTGCGATTTCTCGTTGTGTCATTTCACGTTCCCCACATAGACCATATCGTTTCTTGATAATAGCTGCTTCACGCGTACTAAGCACTTTATCCAGATAATTTTTTATTAGGTCAATATCTCTATGGATTTCCATCTGTTTTGCCACATCTACCTCATCTACTAAAAGAACCTCCATAAGATGAATTTGCTTCCCCTCTTTATCAGTCCCTATCGGTTCAAACAGCGATACCTCCATCTTAAGTTTCTTACTCTTGCGAAAATGCATAAGAAGTTCATTTTCAATACACCGAATCGCATATGTAGCAAATCGATTCCCATAATTATAATCAAAGGTAGACACCGCCTTTAAAAGACCGATTGTTCCTATCGATATTAGATCTTCTAACTCATCTTCATCATTTTGATATTTCTTAGCCACATGAGCAACCAGGCGCATATTGTGTAATATCAATTCTTCTTTTGCCTTCTGATCACCTTTTTTTAATTTTCGAAGGCATTCCTTTTCCTCTTCCTGAGATAATGGGGATAAAAAAGCTTTCACATTGCACCTTTTTCTCTTACTTTCTACATTCTATGTAAAGGTCAGGTTTTCCGTGCTTTTCCTATCCAAGAAAAAATGTTATACTGATGACGTTATGGAGAGAACTATAGAATATTTCATCACAGACGAATTTCATAATAAAACTATTGAACAGTTCTTGAAAACACAAGAATTTCCTCATCAGGCTATTGTTCAGTTGAAAAAGACCCCTGAAGGAATTCTTCGAAACGGAACTTGGGCATATGTGAACGAGAAACTAATGGCTGGAGACAAACTAATATTACATCTCGTAGAATCTGTTTCAGAAAGTAGTATCGAGCCACTCTATGTACCACTCTCTATTATCTATGAAGACGAAGATTTATTAGTGATAGATAAACCAGCAAATATGCCAATCCATCCCTCTATGAATCATCATGAGGAAACTCTTGCGAATGGACTAATGTATTATTTCAAAGAACAAGGACTCGAATTTACTTTCCGTGCCATCAACCGCTTAGACCGAGACACCAGCGGACTTACTATTGTTGCAAAGCACCTATTAAGCGGGGGGATTTTAAGCAGACAAGTTTCTACGAAAGAAATACACCGTACTTATCGTGCTATTTGTGAAGGAAACATCGCAGACCACGGTACCATTGATGCTCCAATTGGTCGAGTAGCGGACTCTACCATTGAACGCCAGGTAGACATGAAAAATGGAGAGCATGCCGTTACCCATTATAAGAAAATCGACTATGATAAAGAAAAAAATCTATCACTTGTAGAACTGAAACTAGAGACAGGTCGCACACATCAGATTCGTGTCCACTTAAAACATATAGGCCATCCCATCATCGGGGACTTTTTATATAATCCTGATTATACTTTTTGTCAAAGACAAGCATTACACTCTGCTAGTCTTACATTTACTCATCCTATTACCAAAAAAGAAATGCACTTTACATCCCCTCTTCCAGAAGATTTAAAGTGCATCTTTCCTCATATCTAATTCATTCTTTTCATATGGAACCTTCCCTGTTAAAAGTTCTTCTTTTACAAAGGTGAAGGTTTTTTCTTCGCCACATTTCCATAGCATAGTAAGTAAATACTCCAACATTGCTCGTGTATCAGGATGAAGTATGTAGTGCTCTTTGCTATTGTTATAGTAGATTAAAGAACTTTCATCTGTATACTTATCCTTTTGATAGTTCTTCGAAGCACTGACGCGGTCAATAAACATCTCTGCCACATAGCGAATTGGCATCTTCATTCCTACCATCTGTGTTCCCTCGCCGCCTTCATCTCCGGCACCATAATCTATCCAATACTCCAGATGATGTTTGTTTTTGCCTTTATGATGAAGCCATGCAGAAGAATACCCTCTTTCAAATCGCTCTGCATTATTTGGGCTCATATAACCTTTATAATACTTGCACCCCGCCAAAAATTCGGTTGGTCCATACTTTGACATATCATGTAATAATCCCTGTCTATACAGACCAACTCGAAAACAGCCTTTTAATACTAAAATTTTATGGGCGGTAATGGTGCGAAAATGCTGCCATACCTTCATAATTACTTCCTATTTCTTACTTGTCTTTTTCTTTGTTTTAACTGGCTGAGGAATCTCCTTGCTCATCAACACTCTGATACTATGAGCTGGAACCGCTACAAACTGCTGGTCTTCTAATTCCACACCATCTAAATACCATTTCTTTTGATTTAAAATAGGCAATGCTAACTTCACTTCATCTGAGTAGAAATTGTAACCTATATAAATATCTTCTTTACTATGACCTTCCTTCGCATATGCACCGCAATAAAGCATACCAAGGCTTCTCCTGCCTGGATCAATCTGTGAAATCCATGCATTTTCTCCATGGTATGAAAACTCTGGAGCACCCATAGTACGATAATCATTGAAACGAAGCGGTTCTTCCTTCGCAATAATACTGTGCTCTTTACGGAAAGCGATGAGTGCTTTTAAGATCTCTCTATCTTCTTTATACTTTGCAAACTGGCTCCAATTTACCCAACCAATTTCATTATCCTGACAATAAGCATTATTATTACCTTCCTGAGTATTTCCAAACTCATCTCCAGCCATAATAAGTGGAACGCCCTGCCCAAACATAAGCATTTTGAATGCTAAACGCATACGATTTCGTCTAATTTCATTAATGAATTTCTTTTTCGTAGGACCTTCCACGCCAAAATTATTGGTAAGGTTATAGTCATTTCCATCACGGTTTCCTTCACCATTTGCTTCATTATGTTTGTCGTTATACATAAAGCAGTCTGCCAAAGTAAATCCATTATTTCCAGCTACAAAGTTTACATATCCATACTGTTCACCCTGTTTACGCTGCTGGTTTGCAAATTCGCGAATATCACAGTCATAGTGATTCACTAACTGACGTACGGCATACTGATACTCTTCCTTGTAAACATAAAGATTTTTGTATTTATGACGTGCATTATAGAATCCCTGGAAATCATCTGTAAATATTTTAGTTCTACTAAGAACTGGGTCCTTTACAATACTTGCAACTGGAAGACTAGGTCCTAAAATATGGAATCCATCTACATGGTATTCTTTTACCCAGAAATGAAGCACATCCATAATCATATTAAAGTTGGTATCTTCTGGGAAGAACATCTCCATTACACACTCCATTCCATTGTCATGAAGCGCTTTTACCAAACGTTTAAACTCCGTATTGGCTTTTGCAGGTTCTGAAGCATACGACGCTTTTACTGCAAAATAATTTCCTTCACCATATCCCCAGAAATTGATATTCTGAACCTCATCCTCTAACACAACTGGACGAATCATATCCTCAGCTTCTGGCTGCCATTTTACATAATCTGGTACTTCCATTTCTACTGGAATCGGCATTTCTTCAAACTCATACATCGGCATGAGTTCTACTGTAGTGATACCCAAATCCTTTAAATATGGAATCTTATTCTTCACCGCCTGAAAAGTACCTTTTGACTTTCCTGCAGTCTTTTGTCCCATGGTAAAGCCTCTCACATGTAGCTTGTACATAATCATATCTGACTTTGAAACCTCTGGATTCTTATCCTCACCCCATGGAAAAACTGCACCATCAAAACCTGCCACGAGCTTATATTTATCTGCTTTTCTACTTTCATCGTTCCAGATTTCTCGTCCAACAATTACTGTTGCATATGGATCCAACTGTTCTTTACCATTAATTTCGTATAAATAATTATATTCCTGTGGATTTATTCCAGAAACTGTAATTGAACGCAAAGAACCCATGCAGAAATCGTCAGGAACAGAAATAAACTCTTTCTCTTTCGTTGTCTTATGAATTAAAACAACTCGACAAGTATCTTCCTTTTCCCCCTCGAACGTAAATGTAATCTGATTTTTAATAACCTTTGCACCAAGCGAAAGGTAATTTCCTTCTTTAACCGTTAAATTCATGCTGCCTCCGTATTCTTGTCACTTCTCTTAATGTATTTTATGGTTTTCATCTTACTTATTTATTATACCTTTTTTTCCATGATTTGTATACAAAATTTAATGTAATCTTTTCTTTTATCTCACATTGACAATAAGAAAAAAGAGAGATAATATTAATTTGTAAAATTGTGTTTAAAAGGTGGAAAACTATGCCATTTATCAAGACGGAAGACTTAAAGGTCGGGATGATGGTTTCTGAAGATGTGTATTCCAAAGCAGGACAATTGATTGTCCGCAAGGACTCTCTTCTCAGCCGACAAATGATATCCCACATGAAGTTTTATACAATTGAACAAGTGAATATATATGATGGCGAAATGGCAATGGAAATCCGTGAAGCATACGAGAAACGTAATGGCGCCCAAACCACTCATTTAGAGCGTATTCTGAAATCTGAAGAATATAAAGTCTTCAAAAAGGAATACACCGCTAATGTAAACATGCTTCAGGACTCTATCAGTGATATTATTTTGCGTAATACCCCAGTAGATGCACCTGCTTTAATTGACGATACGGTAAAGATTTTCAATAAAAACCAGGGATATTTTTCTTTCTTTGGTATGCTGCACTCTATGAAGCAGATTGATGATTCTACCTTTGCACATTCTGTAAATGTAGCGATGATTGCTCGTCTTATTGGTATATGGAGTAATTTTGATGATGAAACCTTGGATATGCTTACTTTATCTGGTCTTCTCCACGATGTAGGCAAATGCCAGATTCCAGATGATATCCTTATGAAACCACGTAAACTTACTCCACAAGAGTATAACTTCGTGAAAATGCATGCACAGTTCGGTTATGATATCTTAAAGAATCAGGACTTGGACTTAAGAGTAAAAAATGCGGTGCTTCATCATCACGAACGATGTGATGGAACTGGCTATCCATTTGGTCATAATATCACTAAACTTGGCGATTTTGAATGTATTATTTCTATCGCAGACGTATATGATGCGATGACTGCAGACCGTTGCTATCGAACTGGACTTTGTCCTTTCGAAGTAATCTCCTTCTTCGAGGAAGAAGGCTTGCAGAAATATCACCCAAGATACATTACTCCATTCTTACAGAGAATTGCAAACACTTACTTAAATAGCGATATTCTCTTAAGCAACGACGAAACAGCCCGCATCATTTTCATTAATGAACGTCTAACTCGTCCAATTGTTCAGTTACATAAAGATAATAGTTTCTTAAATTTGTTACATAATCCAGATATTTACATACAGGCTATAATCTAAAAAAGATGACTCCTTACGGAGCCATCTTTTTTAATCTTCTATTGAATCATAAAATGCTTCATCCTGTAATTCATCAAAACGATCAAGTACTGCTTCATATTCATCTTCACTGTCAATATAACGAAGTTCTGCAAGCCCCTGCTCATCCTCAGAATATCCATAGAAATAGATAATTCCTTCTGCATTATCCTGATCATTTTCATCCAGTGGCATAAGCGCGATATAATCTTCGCCATCTACTTCGAATATAGTAAGTGGACGACATTCGATATCTCCATCATCTGTGTTTAAAGTTACACGAATATCATCTACTTCGTCTGGTGTTACTGGTGTAATTAATTCTTTATCTGACATAATATTTCCTCGTTTCTTGCAATATTTTTCTAGATTGTACCATAATCTAAAATCAAACTCAATTGTTTTCCTTCTTGATTAAACCAGCCTCTGTCACAAACTGGCTGACTTCGGCAGATTTATTATGCAATTCTTTTACAGAACACACTGTTAAATCATTACTTGCACGTGTCATCCCTACGTAAAACAAACGACGCTCTTCTTCTATATCTTTATCTAGAACTGCTTTTTTGTACGGTGTAACACCTTGATTTGCATCTATAATAAAAACAGACTTGAATTCTAATCCCTTTGCACTATGGAGAGTCGATAATGTTACCGCATTCGGATTCTCACGTTTCTGCTTCGCTTTTTCTCGAAGTTCCTCTGTATAATCTTTTATATGCTTTTCCCAAGTTTCATAACTCTGAAAACCTTTCGCACTGACCTGTAGCTCGTCTAACACATCAAACAAATCTTCTTTATTCAGGTTTCTATACTGGGCATACTCTGCAATATAGTCATCATAACCGATTCCATGACGAATATAATTGATGGCAGAATATGGAGATAATTTCTCTAGCATCTTAATATCATAATGCAATTTTTCAATACGTTCTGCTACCCACGGTTGCTCATCATACATCTTTTCCCACTCATCAAATGCCACCTGAGATTCACATAAGGAATCACGACTAATGTATCGTTTAGGCTTATTTAAAATCATAAGAAAATCCTTACGTGCACGACTTCCTCTGGCAATATCCATGTATGCACGAATATCCTTTGCTATCCAATGGTCATAAAGATTCGGAATCTGATCTCTCGTCTTAAAATCCACATTATAAGCCATCAACTGTTCCATCAGAAAGCGTGGTTGCATGTTTGTGCGAAATAGGATTGCTATATCGGATAATGCGTAGTCTTTTTGTAGACGAGATTCTATTTCTTTGATGATAAAAAGGACTTCGTCTCGTTGCGTGTTAAACTGCTTGAATCCAATTGTTTGTGTGTTTACGGATTCTACATTTGCAACAATCTTCTTAGGAAAACGTTCCTTATTATGCATAATCAACTTTTGGGAACACTCTACCACATCCTTTGGACATCGATAATTTACATCCAAATGTATCTGTTTCACATCTGGATAATCCTTTGGAATATGAAGCATGATCTCTGGTTTCGAACCACGAAAACGATAAATAGACTGGTCATCATCTCCCACCATGAAAAGATTATTCCCTGGTGCTGCCATCATACGTACAATATCATATTGAATCTGTTTGATATCCTGAAACTCATCTACCAAGATATACTGATACTTCTTCTGCCAAGCAGATAAAATATCCGGTCTTTCTTTGAATAACTCATACGTCAAAGTCAACATATCATCAAAATCAATGAGGTGGTGTTTCTTTAAAAAACTCTCATAATCCCCATATATCTTTCGAAACACATCCTCTCCACACTGGGTAGAATAAAAGTGTTCTAATGGAATGCGAGAATTCTTTATCATACTGATTTCACTAAAAATACCGCTCATTAATTCATTTTCGTCACGATATTCTAAGCCATATTTATTAACGAGTTCCCGCATAGCCTGATACTTGATTTCATCTGTAATAATGTTACTGCTATTATAATTATAAGCTAGTTTTAAAACCATAAAAAAGATGGCATGGAATGTACCAAAAGTGACTTTTGCTCCACTCGTTTCCATTTCTTTTTCAAAACGCTGTTTCATCTCATTTGCTGCAGCTTTTGTAAAGGTAATAACCAGAATATTAGACGGACTTACCCCATGCTTTATTATTAAGTTTTTTGTTCGTTCTACTAGGGTTGCTGTCTTGCCACTACCTGGCCCAGCTAAGACAAGCATTGGGCCATCCTTATGCAGGATGGCCAATGTTTGAGATTCGTTGAATTTCATGAATTACCTCGAAATTATTTAGATAACATTTCGATACCCTTACGGATACGTGCGATGGATTCTTCTTTACCAAGAAGTTCCATAAGTTCTGTTGCACCACCTGGTGTCATCTGTTTACCAGAAACTGCAGTACGAATAGGCCACATTACATAGCCATTCTTAACCTCTATTTCTGCTACATAATTGCAAAGTGTAGCATAAAGTGCATCATTTGAGTAGTCTTCCTGTGCTTCTAAGATAGGAAGGATGTCTGTAAGCACTGCAAGAGATGTTTCTTCGTTTGTTTTCATCTTCTTATGTGTATACATTGCTGTATCGTATTCTGGTAAAGTTTCAAAGAAATCAATATGTTCTTTGATATCTGGGAATACTTCAATACGAGTTTTTACCATAGCAGCAATTTTCTTAAGATCTAAGTCTTTTGTAATCACTTCCTTGATGTATGGTTCTGCCATTTCATAGAATGCATCAAAATCCATAGCCTTGATGTACTCGCCGTTCATCCATTTGAGTTTTACATAGTCAAAAACTGCTGGTGATTTGCTAATTCTTGTATAATCAAAATCACGAATAAGTTCATCTAATGTAAAGATTTCACGGTTGTCTTCTGGACTCCAACCAAGTAAAGCAATGTAGTTTACGATTGCTTCTGTTAAAAAGCCCTGTTCGATTAAATCTTCGAAAGAAGAATGACCACTTCTCTTTGAAAGTTTCTTATGGTTTTCATCCGTAATTAAAGGCAAATGAATGTATGTTGGTGATTCCCAACCAAATGCATCATAAAGTCTCTGATATTTTGGAGAAGATGAAAGGTATTCGTTACCACGAACAACGTGTGTAATGTTCATAGTATGGTCATCTACTACGTTGGCGAAGTTGTATGTTGGATATCCGTCAGATTTGATGAGAATCATGTCATCAAGTTCTGCGTTTTCAACTGTGATATCACCGTAAAGTTCATCGTGGAATGTAGTAGTTCCTTCGTTTGGAATGTTCTGACGAATAACGAATGGCTTGCCAGCTGCAAGATTTGCTTCTACTTCTTCTTTAGAAAGAGAAGCACAGTGTTTGTCATAAACTGTGATTTCTTTTCCTTCTACTACTTCTGATTTCAAAGAAGCAAGACGTTCTTTATCACAGAAACAGTAATAAGCTTCGCCTTTTTCTACCAATTCCTGTGCGTATTTCATATAGATACCAGTAGCCATACGTTCACTCTGTACATATGGGCCGAAGCCACCGTCTTTATCTGGACCTTCGTCATGAATAAGACCTGTCTTTTCCATAGTTCTATAAATGATTTCTACAGCACCTTCTACATATCGCTCCTGATCTGTATCTTCAATACGGAGCATAAATTCTCCGCCTGCATGTTTTGCAATTAAAAATTCGTATAAGGCAGAACGTAAGTTACCTACGTGCATTCTACCTGTTGGACTTGGTGCAAATCTTGTTCTAACTTTGCTCATGTTTTCTCTCCTTAAGTAATATATAAAATGGGCTGCGCCCACATTTTGCCGCAACCCACATTATATAACATATTTTTCAATTAACCAATGTTTATCTTATTTATCAAACCAAGCGTTAAATGCATAAAAGTTCTTGCCATCTAACTCTTCCTGATACATACGAAGTCCTTCCCCAAATCTCTGGAAGTGAACGATTTCACGTTCTCGGAGGAAACGGATTGGGTCTGCTACTTCGTGGTCTTTTACAAGACGAAGGATGTTGTCATAAGTGCTTCGTGCTTTCTGCTCAGCAGCCAAGTCTTCGAAAAGGTCTGTGAGCGGATCACCTTTACTCTGGAATTCGCAAGCATTGAAAGGGATACCACCTGCAGCCTGAGGCCAAATACCGCCTGTATGGTCGATATAATAAGCACCAAGTCCAGATTCTTTTAGTTCTTCCGCACTACAGCCCTTTGTAAGCTGGCGGATAATGGCAGCAATCATCTCCATGTGAGCGAGTTCCTCAGTACCAATGTCCGTAAGAAGTCCTGCTACTTTTTTATTATCCATGCTGTATCTCTGTGAGAGATAACGCATAGACGCTGCGATTTCACCATCTGGACCACCATACTGGCTCATAATAAATTTTGCCATAGCTGGATTTGGTCTGGTAATATTTACTGGATATTGTAATTTTCTTTCATAAGTCCACATATACTATCTCACTCCTTCCCATGGCAATGGTGTATCTGCCCATGCCCATCTGTCACAATCCAATGAATTCACAGCCGTAAGTGGGCCGAAATGTTCTTCATATTTCATTTTTGCATTCTTATAGTTTTCTACTGCGGCTTTATAATATGCTAATGCCTCTTCATCACATGGATGGGTATCCAAATAAAGCTGCATATCTACTACCACAAACCCAAGTGCCTGTACCCATTCTAACATCTGCTTTCTATTCATAGTCGCATCCCCCTTCTTCCGAAAAACGGTTTGTCGAGTTCTGGAAAGATTGTACCAGCCTGTAATGCTTGAGCTGGTTCATAGGTACATTCAAAGTTCTGCCAAGGTACATATCCCATAGCAAGTGGCATACCATAGAGCATGTCACGACCACGACTACAATCATCATCACAACGATTTCTGTTTTGATTTCTATCGCAACCATCCTCACAACGTTCTGGTATACGTGGCATAATACAAGGTTCGTTCATATCACAGTTGCAATTTCGTTCCATATTACGTGTATGCATATGGTTTCTACCCTTATTCATCATATCGCGTTGATACATCATATCACGCTGCTGAGGGCTCATATTATTTCCCATACATAAATCTCCTATATTCTTAATACAATATAAGATATGCAAAAAGAGGAGCAATGTGCTCCTCTCTTATAATAAACCTAAGTTTTTATTCAATTCATCTACTCGATTTACAATCGTCATTATCTGCCCCGCTTTTGGTCCAAGTTTATCGACATATAAATCTACATCTTTTCTCATATCTGCAATTGCTTTCAAGTTGTAATCAATACGACTTCGAAGGAACTGACGTCTTGAGAATAATTCATGTTTTAACTCTACCATCTCATTTTTACTAATGATGGCATTTGCATAATTCAACCAAATCTTTGCATCATAAAGATTCAAACTACGTAAAATCTTTACTAAACGAATCTTGTAATAATCTAGTTCTTCGTTCGTCTGTTTAAATCTTTCTCTTTCTTTGCAAATCTCATTGTATTGTTCAAAATTGTATGTAAGTTCCTCAGAATTTTTTACATGGAAACGATTACAGGTGTAATCAACTGCGTTTTTGGAGTTTACATATTTGATTTTAATACGGTTTTCTAACGAAATGATGTAATTTTTATTCACATCACTACGTTTAATATCTTTATTGCACTCCTGCATGCGAAGAATTACATAGGAAGCTGCCAACGTAGCTAATAATGCTACAATAATCAATGGCAAAAGTTCCCAATCAAATGTCATAGACAACACCAACACAAGAATTGCAATTCCACCAAAGGCAAGTAACAGAATCTTTGATAGTTTGCCAAGTGCCTCCAATTCTTCTTCTCTCTCGTGTCGAACGACATTCCATTCTATCTTCTCACTGGCAAGATAATTTAAATCATGCTTAACCGTTTCTAAATCTGCTTCATTTACTTTTAATCTACGAATAATAGCAGGAATCTCAGCTTCCATTTCTTCCATCTGATTAAAGGTTTCATCTGAAATCTTTTGTTCTGCATTGAGATAATCGTTTCTTACATTGAGCAGCTTTGACACCTGTGTCGCCACTTCTTCCAACTGTTTTCTCTGTTCTCCACCGAGTTCTTCTACAATCTGGATATCATTCAGATATTCTGTGACCTGTTCATACTCATGTCGTACATCATCTAATTCTCTAGAAATATCAATCATCTGCTCACACATGTCAATCACATGATTTCGCATTGCATTTGGATCATCTGAGAATATCTGGCTAGAGAGCACTCTTTCCTCTGCTTCTTCTGGGAATTCCATGTATTCACGATATACCGTTCTTCTTTTTTTCTTGTGAAATCGTTCAAACAATCTATTTAACAGCGACATAATTAAATCCTACAAATTCTTCTATATTCTTCTTTCCAGTTGAAAATAATATCAGAAATCGCTTTCTGATACTGGCGTTTCTGACCACCATTATTCATCATCGAAATTGCTTCTATTTTATTCACAAATTCTTCCGAAGCCTGCACCAAACCATCCTCATCACTTAGACATTTTTGTGCCATCAGGCATGCTTCCTGTGATTCAGGATTTTCATTCAAGGCATATGCCTTCTCATAACAACGAATCGCTTCCTGAAACAAAAACAGTCTTGCATAGGCAGTACCTAGGTTGTGCCAAATATTTCCAATTAGTTCTTTGCTTTGCTCTCCTGCTTCATTCGAATCAAGAAGGCTCTTATACTCGTAAATACTACTTAAGTATTTTTCTTTTTCCATCAGGCGGTCAGCACGAACTTTGTTGCATTCAAAGTCGGACTTTTCTTCCATTTCCTTAACGACTCGAACTACTTCTTTGATTGTTTCTCTTGGGCAATATCCACATTCCACCAACAGAGTTAATACGAATTCAGAAAGGAGTCCGTCCATACGCATGATGTCACGAAGCTGTTCTGCTAATTTTAAGTTTTTTACCTCTTTGCCAATCCATGTACAAAGTTCTTCTGTCATGAAATCTTTCTCAAGAAGATAGGTATTGTGCTCCACATAATAGCACAGTTCTTCCAGAGAATACACATTCCATGCAATACCCTCGATATAATAAGGCAAAGCTGCTATTGGTTCATTACAAATTAAAATCTCACCCATATAGCCTCCGTCGTAGTGGTTTTCCCACCAAGTTACATAGTCATAATATATTTCCAATTCTTATCCGTACTTCGATAGATTTCTCCAAATCCCAAGTCCCGAATCTGTACCTCTACTTTTTCATCCGACACAGGGGTTGCCGTGATACGAAGCCTTGTGGTTCGCTCTGGTCTACTAGGCAAATCCGTAAGTTCCAAAGTCTCTATTACTGCTTCTCTACTGTTTGGAAGCTGCTTCCAAAAATCAATCTCAGCCTCTCCCGCAAGGATTACTTCACATTCTCCCTTTGTTTCAAACCAGTTCTTTCCTGCACTAATTAAAGTATGGAAAGCAAGTTCTCCGCGATTACGCACTTTTAGGCTCAAATTAAACTTCATCTCATTTTCGCCCATATAGATGCATTTCCAGTTCTCACTGTGCTCTCTTACAAAGCCTGCAAAACAAGCCCCCTTGCTATAAAGGTTGTTTCCAAGAAACGCACGTCTGTTTCTACAGAGAAAGGTCAATGAATCTTGCATCCAGCCTCCATCAAAGCCATCTCCTACTAAATAAACGGTGGAAACAATTTGGTTTTCAAATGCTCTTTGAAGCACATGCAAGAACTCTTGATCCTTGTTTTCATCCACTGGATTCTTGATGCTTTCTCGAATAGACACCACCTGTGGTGAAGTACGTGTATCACGTTTCAATCCATAGTAAAACAGATTCTTCCCATCATTTTCGAAAAGATATACATCATGAATCCATAACGATTCTGGCTGACTTAAAGCAAAATAGTAAAAGCTTTCCTTATGGTCGATTACCATAAACTGCTCTGGTAGAAGACCAAGTTTTGGAGCGATTTTCCAGAAGACCTCCATGTTTTCTTTTGAAAGTTTATCTACCGATAGCACAACCCTGTCAATCCCAGGTACTGTGCCAAGTTTCAACGGTAAATCCATAACTTTTTTCAAGAACAACGCTAAAAGTTCCCACGCCTCAAAACTTTCTTCCTCAATACGAATCGTTTCTCCATTTACAGCACGCTTCAAAAGAGAATCTACGCAGATAACTTCTGAAGTTTTCGCCATCTTCTTAGCATCATCTCCATAAAACCACTGTCCAAGGTTCTTTCGCTTAGCAAGAAGCGTAGGAATCTGGTAGTTTTCACTGCCTGCGATTGTACTAACCGTCTCTGGCTCTTTCATATTCAGTTGGTAGTAACTTACCATGGCATACCGATCACTTAAGTCGATACCCAGGATAATTGGTTCTCTTCTAATTTCCATGCTACCCTCTGTTTATAATAATTTGAACACCTTCTGTGTCAATTCTTCATATCCGGCATACTTCTTCATTGCCTGATACAAATCTGCATCTTCCTGTAAAGTGTTAGAAATCAGCATCTGATTCAGCAGATTATATCTGCTCTCATCATTCTTGTTGTAAACATCATTGTTTACAATACGGTTACTCTCGGTTACTTCTACCTCATTACCATACTCTTCACTAATATAGTACTGAATAGCCTCTCCGAAGAACATTGTAAAGGACTTTACGAAAATACCATCGTAAACATCCAACATATCTTCTTTCAAGAACACATCTCCATCCTCGTCACGGCTATAATGAAGCACTACATGACTGTGTGGATTTGTTCTATACTCAAGAAATACCTTGTCATACAAATGATATTTCAACACAAGGTCTGGAGACAATCTCTTGTAGAATGCAAAAAGCATATTTCTTCTGGTATATTCCGCCAAAAGTTCATCTTCGATTGCCAACTGACGCTCAGATGGCTTCGTCAAATCTGAATAGTATTTAAGCAATGCTAGTTTACATGCATCGTTTAATTCGAAATTGTATATGTACCTTGCTTCTATTAGTTCAAATATATCATCATCTATTTTCTGGTTTTCCACAAAATATCGATGAGCACAATCTGAAATATATGCCAGAGTGATAAAGTCTTTTCCCCCTGCCTCGTAGAAATACGTAAACACTGGAATACCTTCTAACACCATGTCATCTGCATACATCATCTGCACGAGAATTCGTTCCGAAATATCAAAACGATCGATATCAAAATTCTTGGCTGCGAACCAAATATCCTGCATATCCTGTGTAGGTCCATTGAAATGCATGCATAAGTATTTCAGCATCTTATCATTGTATTTCTTTGCTCGGAACGCAGTAATTGAAAGATTAAGTAAAAACTCATCCTCTTCATACTCTGTCTGCTCTATCATATAACTAGCCAATGCAACTTTCGCAGCAGAGCCAATCTGGTCGATTCCGTATTGCATAATCTTATCATAAGCAAAATCAAACAAATGATTATCTACACATAATTCAATTGCAAACTTACGAGAAGAATCATCCAGTTTACTATAATCTGCTTTCAATAAGTAGTCTTCCACCGAAGCATCAAATGCCTGAATCTGATAGAATCTCAGTATTTCTGGCAACAGACGTGCCTTATACTCTGCACTTATTGCTTCTGAGAACATTAATGGTTTAAAATGTTCTTTATCTCCCTTTTCAAAGGTCAGATACGTTTGTCTGGTATCAAAATATGCAACCAAATATGGAAGCTGTAATGGCGTAAGTTCCATACATTTTTCCAAATATTTCTGTGCATCCATAAGGCTCTGAAGCTGATAAGAGATGCTACCAGAATAACGGTGTCCCTTTTCATCTTCAAAAACAATCACATATTCCTTTGAATAAAGCTGGAAATATGCGACATTATCCACGATTGGAACAATCTGTGGATCTTTCATTTGACGCTGATAAATGATTGCTCGCACCATGCGTTTATCAAATACCATTACTTTATGGGTGAAAATAATATACGATAATGCTTTCGAAATTTCCTGATTAATCACACCCAAATCCAGCATATCATCATATACCACAGCCAAATTATCATCAATATGTCCTGCCAGAATCTGATCCATAGCAAATCTACCCATGGTACGACAATATTTCTGATATACTTCCGGACTACTTTCCTTAGAGGCTATAATATTGTTGTAAAGTACGGCCATCTTCTTATATGGCAAACCGCTCTCATACTGGAAGTACATCTGAATAATCTTTGGAACCTGATTTACCTTACGATCATCCATCGAAAGTAAATATCCTTCATACAGACTGGTAATACGAAGTTCCAATTCAATTCCCTTTTCAAACCAGTGATGATACATCGGATCATATTGCTGGCTCTTAATCAAGTAGCCACAGATAACACCTACATATTCAGGCTTTGGATTCGCCTCATATGCTGCACAAAGCAACTGATATAATACTGGACTAAAGTCCTTATAGGTTTCCATAATCTGGAAAATCTGAATCGCTATATCCTTTGTAATCGCACGACGTCTAGCAGCCCAACGAAGCACACGGATTTCGAATGCATTCAGTTTAGTCAACAGATATGGATCCTGCCAAATCAAATAATATGCTTCCAAATACAGGTAAGGTGATGAACATCCCTTCATTACCCAATATTCAATATCTTTTAATTTAAGTGCATTATTTCCAATGTACTTTTCCTGTAAGAACGTAAGTACCCAGAACAACATAACTGAATCTGGGTTTTCGTGAAAAATTGCTTCGATTTCTTTGGTCAGCTTGTCCACATAGCTTGGTTCACGTTCTAAAAGTGTCATGATATACAGATAATAACCCCAAACAGGTGCTTTTCTATCTATCCATTCACGTTTGAATTCCTCTAAAATCCATTCCGCTTCCTGTCTTTGTCTATTGATAATCAGACACTGCGCCTTCATAAGACGATGCATTGGTTCATCTGGCTCTAACGCACGCAGGTGGTCCAAAATCGAAATGGTTTCGTTTGCCCACACACCTGTTACGATGCGTTTCAAACGATATGCCTGATAGAGTTCCATAATGCCAGCTAGGCATTCCTTGATTTCTAATGACTGCTCTACGCTTCCTTCAGACTTTGCTCTACGGTCCGCCACTACCTCTATACTCACAGTTTCATAAACCGTAGAAAGCTGGATTCTAGCATAATTCTTACCTGCATGTAATTTTTCTGGCTCTACAAAGAAATCCATCTGATAAGTACTTCCAATAAAATCTTCTGTACGAATCTTATTCTTTGGTAAACGAATATAATCGGAATCGCACGAAACCTTTATCTCTATATATCCCCAGTTGTCCTTTTTGATTTCCACAGTTTCTTTTACAGTATCTGTCACCTCATAAAGTTCAACCTGATTTTTATCTACTTTAAACGAAATCTTTTCTTTCTTTCGAATTCCAATCAAGAACTCTTCCATATTCTGATTACATGGCTTAGCAGTAATAATACCACGATAAATCATGCTCTCTTTCACTTCATTTGGCTTAATGATATTTGGAAAGTTCTTATTATAGAAAAGTTGGAACGCTTCATTCCAATCTTCCTTTGCCAGACAAGAGAAATCATATAGGCTCTTAATAGGTCCGATAGAGGTCTCCGCGTATTTCTTTGAAATGGACGCACAAAAAGAAAGACTGATTGTAGTCTGATTACAAACGATTATAAAATCGCCTTTTTCAGTCAGCCCTTCACTTAAACCAAAACTATTAAACTTATAGCGAATCCGAACCTGTTCTCCTTCGAACTGAGGGTTAAGAATCTCCATACGTGGATGTGTGGAATATACAAGCCCACGAAGTTTGATTTCCTTTGGATTTTCGATGGTAAAACTACCCTCGTAATCCTCTCCTTCCATCACAGAAAATGTGATTTCTTCCTCAGACAAAAGAAGCTCTGGTTTCGCGTATTCAAACTTGCCTCTGGCTAGTTGTTTAATACGTTTACGCACCTTTAAGTCCCCTTTTCTTCATGTCTACATAGTTAAAGTAATTATACCTTATTTTTAAGTTTTTAACAAGACTGCACGCAAAACTATAAAAAATAAAGGGCCGACCTACGTCAGCCCTAAATTAGTCTATTTATTAGATAAAAAGTCATGAATACCTGCAGCAGCTGCTTTACCAGCACCCATTGCAAGAATTACGGTTGCTGCACCTGTTACAGCATCACCACCAGCGTATACACCTTCTTTAGATGTAGCACCAGATGCTTCTTCTGCAACGATACACTTCCATTTATTGATATCTAATCCTTCGGTTGTAGAAGAAATCAGTGGGTTTGGAGAAGTTCCAAGTGACATGATAACTGTATCACATTCAATTTCATATTCAGAACCTGGAATTTCTACAGGACGACGACGTCCAGATGCATCTGGTTCACCAAGTTCCATCTTGATAATACGGATACCTTTTACCCAGCCATTTTCATCCACAAGGATTTCTGTTGGATTCTGAAGAAGATCGAAAATAACGCCTTCTTCTTTTGCATGATGTACTTCTTCTACTCGTGCAGGAAGTTCTTCTTCACTACGACGGTAAACGATATGTGTTTCTGCGCCAAGACGAAGAGCTGTACGAGCAGCATCCATTGCTACGTTTCCACCACCAACTACGACAACTTTGTTGCCACGGCTAATAGGTGTTTCATAGCCTTCCTGGAACGCTTTCATAAGGTTATTTCTGGTTAAATATTCATTTGCAGAGAATACGCCGTTTGCCTGTTCTCCTGGAATACCCATAAACTTAGGAAGACCTGCACCAGAACCGATAAATACAGCTTCAAAGCCTTCATCTTCGATAAGTTCATCAATAGTAATTGATTTACCGATAACTACGTTTGTTTCAATCTTTACACCAAGTGCTTCTACGTTTGCTACTTCTGCCGCTACTACCTTGTCCTTTGGAAGACGGAATTCTGGAATACCATATACAAGTACACCACCTGCCGCATGAAGTGCTTCGAAAATAGTTACCTCGTAGCCAAGTTTTGCAAGGTCTCCTGCACAGGTAAGACCTGCTGGGCCAGAACCAATAACTGCTACTTTGTGACCATTCATTTTTTCTGCTTTTTTAGGTTTAATACCATTTTCGCGAGCCCAGTCAGCCACGAAACGTTCCAATTTACCAATAGAAACTGGATCACCTTTGAATCCACGGATACATTTGCCTTCACACTGGCTTTCCTGTGGACAAACACGGCCACAAACTGCTGGAAGTGCTGAAGATTCAGAAATAATCTGATAAGCAGCTTCAAAGTTTCTATTCTTTACTTCCTGAATAAATGCTGGAATGTTGATAGATACTGGACATCCCTGCATACAAAGTGCATTTTTACAATTTAAACAACGTTCTGCTTCTGCTACCGCTTCTTCTTCGTTGTAACCGTAACATACTTCTTCAAAGTTCTTTGCACGAACCTGTGCATCCTGTTCACGAACAGGTACTCTCTTTAATACGTCCATTACTCGTCACCTCCGCAATGTCCACATCCACCGTGGTGTGTATCTCCTTCTTCATAAGCAAGCTTCGCGCGACCTTCTGCTGTCTTGTACTGTGCCTGTCTAGCCATAGCCTGATCGAAGTCTACCAAATGTCCGTCAAATTCTGGTCCATCTACACATGCGAACTTCACTTCACCACCAACCATAAGACGACACGCTCCACACATACCTGTTCCATCTACCATGATAGGATTCATAGAAACGATAGTAGGAATTTCAAGCTGCTTGGTAAGTAATGCAGTATATTTCATCATAATCATTGGTCCAATAGCTACACACTGGTCATATCTTACACCTTCATCATAAAGAGCCTGAAGCTGTGCACAACCATTGCCGTGGAAACCATAGCTTCCATCATCTGTAGCTACATATACGTTCTTTGCTACTGCTTTCATTTCATCAATATAGAATAAAAGATCTTTTGTACGGCAACCCATGATTACGTCTACTTCTACACCATGTTCATGAAGCCATTTTACCTGTGGGTATACTGGTGCAATACCAAGTCCACCTGCTACAAAAAGAATGTTTTTCTGTTTGGTTTCTTCTAAATTCTTTTCTTCACAAAGTTCTGACGCACATCCAAGTGGACCTACGAAGTCCATAAGTTCGTCACCTTCATTTAAATCCATCATACGCTTTGTACCAGCGCCGATAGTCTGTACTACGATAGTTACTGTCTCCGCTTCTCTATCATAATCACAGATAGTAAGTGGAATACGTTCTCCGATTTCATCTGTCTTTGCAATAATAAACTGTCCTGGCAAACACTTTCTAGCAACCATAGGTGCTTTCACTTCCATGAGCACGATCTGGTCTGCAAGGACTTCTTTTCTCACGATTGGATACATGATGTTCCTCCTTTATGTATAACTACAACAATAGTGTTATTTTACTAGATTGTTAAAGAAATATCAATAAGTTTTTATGAGAATTAAGTTGTTTAAAGAGGAAATGCTCCAGTAAAAACTGGAGCATCAAATATGATAGATTTATTACTTCATTACTTTATCCAACAAAGTCTGATAACTGTCTACTACATCATATACTACGTTACCACCACTTATTGCTTTAAAATGTTCTCTCGCACAATGCAACTTTGATTCTTCTACTAATCTTAACTGGTTTGCATGTGTGGTAGGGTTTTTTTAATGACTCAACTTTAAGATTCTTTATAATTTTTATCTAAAGAATTAATTTGATAAGCCCTTACCTCAATTTCAAATTTTTCATTTACTATACAACAAAAAGCCGCCTATCGGCGACTTTTTGAAAATATCATTAATTATTATTCTAACAGTTCTCCATAAAAGCCTTCATTACTTTTTTCCGCCCACTTTAGATACATTTCTTTATAATTATCTTTGATAAATTCACGGATGATTCTTATTTCACGTTCAGATAATGTACCTACATTCTCTATCGTAGTATCCCCATTGCTTTTTACAAAAAACTTAGCGGAACCTGCTTCTGTCAGTTTCTTATCGCTTGCATGTACATGCATAGCCTCAATAATACAATGTGAGGTATAGTAAAGATAATACCCACACACCTTGTATTCGTAGTATTTAGGCATATATTTACTCCTCTATAAATTTGCTGTTTTTTCGATAGTACTCTTGTACTATATCCAATTCGATGTCGTCCATACTCGTTTCTAGGACTTCACCTAATTGATTAAAAAATGCTGCTTTATCTGGCTTATTCAAATTTAGTATTCGAACATTACTTCCTGCTTTTGTAAATGCATAACCATTTACGATTACATCTGCAGCATCTGCAACTTGTATAATATTACACATTTTTAATTCTCACTTCCTTTATTGGATTTAAAAATTCGTCTACGTCAAAATACAAATTTTTCAATATTGGAATTAAATCGATATATTCTTCCTCTGGCACAGTTTTCCCCTCATACTTAGCCATCACAACAATATATCCATGGTCCCATTCTTTTACTTCTGTATAATACTCTAATCTCTCAGAAGTACGAAAGCGGATATTGTGTCCAGCATATTCAAATACTGTAAATCTTCTATCGTTACTTAAGTATGCAATCTGTGACATCAGATATCCTCCTTTCTGAAAGAATGTGTTTAACGTAACTTTTAAAATGCTATATTTCAAAACAAAAAGAAAAAAGACACCATTATATTAGCACATCATTTCCATTAGTTCAATTCCCTAAACACATCCCCCAACGACCCACAGATAAACAAGTCCTTCTCCGCATCTAGTTTTACACCTAACTCTTCACGATTGATAACCACCAAGTGCTTTCCTCGAAAATAACGGACATAACTTGCAGCTGGGTATACGCGGAGTGAGGTTCCGCCAATGATGAGCATATCTGCGTTTAGAATCGCACTGATGGCTCCATTTACGGATGCATCGTTTAATGCCTCTTCATATAAGGTCACATCTGGACGAATCTGACCACCACAGTCGCATTTCGGTACTGCTTCGGTGGATTCGAAGAGGTAGTCAGATGGATATTCTTTCTTGCACCATGCACAGTAATTGCGAAGTGTGGTTCCGTGAAGTTCATACACTTTTTTACTCCCTGCCTTCTGATGTAGTCCGTCAATGTTTTGGGTCACTACGGCAAGAAGTTTCCCCTCTTCTTCCATGCGTGCCAATACTTTGTGTGTAATATTTGGCTTAACATGGCGGGCATCCATCTTCTGACGATAGTATTCATAGAATACCTTTGGATAATCGACAAGACAACTGTGACTCAAAAGATATTCTGGGGCAAACTTCTCAAACTGTACATCGTGCTGATTGTAGAGTCCGTCCTTGCTGCGGAAGTCTGGAACTCCACTTTCAGTGGAGACTCCTGCGCCACCGAAGAAAACGATTCGTTCGGATTCCTCTATATATTTTTTGAGTAGTTCTATTTTTTCTCGCATGGATATACCTTCTTTCTACTGTCTTTTTATCAATAAGCAACATCCAAAGTAAATAAAAAAGATGCCCGACAGTCAACCTACCGAGCATCTGTATAAATCATATAAATTTATTTCATTTTACCCTGTTCAAGAGCAAGTGTAACTGTTGTGATATCACAAACTTCTGTTGGTCCGTAGTACTGGATAGCACCTGGGTATACGAAGCATGTGTTTTCAGCCCATTCTTCACGGTGAGCTTCGAAGTATTTGAATGGAGCACCATCAAGTTCTACGAGAGCTTTCTTGATAACTGGTTTGTCTTCACCGTGACGTCTTTCCATATTCATCATCTTTGTGATAGGCATACCACCTGCAACCCAATCATTTGCTGGTTCTGAAAGGTTA
>JAZURS010000136.1:0-3338 GCA_045606325.1 Agathobacter sp. | reverse complement strand
ATAAGGTCTGGGTCTGAGCATACGAATGCTTTTTTATAACCTCTTGCCTTCGCCTCATCCGCGATTGAAGCAATAGCTCCTGCTCCGTGGTAAGAGGTTTCGTTTAGAATGAATCGATTTGCCATAGTGTTAATCTCCTTTTTTCATGCTTAAATTTTTACTGTCTGACCACACATGATAATTCATCTATTTCTAACCATTTTAGTGGGTAAGTACATTATAAATCTTTTTGGTTTAAATTTAAAATATTAATTGTTAATAATTTAACAGGGTTTTATAATTTGTGATTATAGACTTGTATGCAATTATTTCTCATACAAAAACTTCTCTGGCAATTCCACTTTAAAGTCTACTGCCAAATCTCTGAAATCCTGTGGTGTGATAGTCTGTAATTTATCTGATCTCATAGAGAGCATCTTCACAAGGATTTCTGCCGATTTCTCTACGGTATGCATTAGACCAAATGTAAGGTCAAAATCTTCGCCTGCGGCAAACATACCATGGTGTGCCCAGATAGCTACATCGTACTGCTTCATGAGTTCACTAGTCGCTACTGCGATATCACGTCCGCCTGGTACCATCCATGGTACTACGCCGATTCCCTGTGGGAATACAACTGGACATTCGGTAGCCATTTCCCAAAGTTCTCTAGTGAACACTTCGTCAGTAAGTGGAAGTACGAATGTAAGAGCGATGACATTTGTGGTATGTGCATGGTAAATCACACGGTATTTTCCATCTGTAGAAAGCTTCTTTACTTCGTGGTTCATAAGGTGGCTTGGAAGCTCTGAGGTTGGTCTACCACCATTTACAAGTCCCCAAACGATACGATAGTTTTCACCCTTGTCATCTAATTCAATCATGCAGATAGAATCTTCGGGTTTGATAATTACATTGCGGAAGAATTTGCCACTTCCTGTTACAAGAAAGTATTCTCCTGCCAACTTTGGAACAGATGTGCCAATTGGCTGCCATTCTTTTACTTCGAAGTTTTCTTTTACGGATTCTACTTCTTCTGGTTTTACACGATAAGAAAGGTTTCCACCGTTTCTTTCATGCCATCCTTGTTCCCATCCGTCATTTGCCATACGGATAAATCCCTGTACGAATTCTGCATCTAAAAATCTCATATGTATTCTCCTCGTTATCAATCTATCTATTTTCTTACTGCAAGTACTTCTTTTTCATAAGCCAACACTTCATCTAACCAGCTTTCATCTGCTGCTACGCCACATTCTTCACAATATTTTTCCCAAATATCGCCAAATGGAAGTGTTTTCATTTCTTCCTGCATTACCATAAGTTTTGTCATATTTCCTGCTTCCTGAAGCTCGCGAAGCATATCATGTGGTGTAATAAGTGCTGATAAAAGAGCTTTCTGCCAGCTACGGAAGCCTACGGTCCAAGCTGAGATACGGTTGATGCTTGCATCAAAATAGTCAAGTGCCATATAAATTCTATCTAAACCGTCACAACGAACGATTTCTTTTGCCATTTCCTTGGTTTCGTCATCGAAAAGGACTACATGGTCGCTATCCCAACGGATAGGTCTGGTAATATGAAGTGCGATTTCTGGGAAGAAACAAAGCAATGCTGGAATCTTGTCAGAAACTACTTCTGTTGGGTGATAATGTCCATTGTCCATGAGTGGCAGACATCCTTCGTGAGTCGCTGCAAAGGTAAGTGTAAACTCTGCACTTCCTGTGGTATATGCTTCTACGCCGATACCGAATACTTTGGATTCTACACATGGTTTTACCAATGTTTTGTCAAAGGGAACCGACAGAATCTCTTCGATAGATTCTTTGTAACGCATACGTGGTCCCATGCGGTCTGCTGGGATATCCTTGTATCCATCGCCCGTCCAAATGTTCATAACACATGGGATTCCTGTTTCTTTTGCAAAGTATTCTGAGATACGCACACACGCCTGACCGTGACGAATCCAGAAGTCTCTTGTTTCTTTGTCTGGACTAGAAAGTGTAAGTCCGTCTTTTACTTTATCATGAGAGAAGAAAGTAGGATTAAAGTCTAACCCTAAATTTCTTTCTTTTGCGAATTCTACCCATTTTGCAAAGTGCTTTGGTTCTAATGCATCACGATCTACAAATTCACCTTCTTCGAAAATGGCATAACATGCGTGGATATTTAATTTCTTTTTACCAGGCATAAGGCTCATTGCCTTGTCCATATCCGCCATCAGTTCTTCTGGTGTGCGGGCTTTTCCTGGGTAATCTCCTGTCGTTTGGATACCACCTGTCAGTGGACCATCATGATCAAATCCAATGACATCATCCCCCTGCCAGCAGTGAAGAGATACTGGAATCTCTTTTAATTTTTCGATAGCAGCGTCTGTGTCTACGCCATATTTTGCGTACTGTGCTTTTGCTAATTCATATCTGATCATAAACTTTTTCTCCTTTTTATTTTTCTAGTAAACTTTAATATTAAAAGATTCATAAATGCAGTTTCTTGCATGAGATAAATTCTGTAACTCGCCTTCGGCTATCATCTGAGCAGACAGGTTTCCGATAGCTGTCGCTTCGGTAGGACCAGCATACACCGTCTTTCCTGTTGCTATGGCTGTGAGCTGATTTAAGTATTCTGCATTGGAACCTCCACCTACAATGTGGATACCATCAAATCGTTTACCTGTTAGCTTTTCGATTTCTGCGATGGTTTTTCCATAGCATTTTGCCAGGCTGTTGTAGATAACAGCAGCAACTTCTGATAAATCCTGTGGTATCTGCTGTCCTGATTCTTCACATGCCTTTTTCACTTCTTCTGTCATATTCTTTGGAGCTAAGAATCTGTCGTCATTTGCATCCACAATAGATGGAATATTGGTTTTTGATGCCATTTCACAAATTTCTCCAAAGCTATAGCCTTCACCGATTTCTTTTTTCACGGATTGAATCATCCAAAGCCCCATGATGTTTTTGAGGTAGCGGAAGCGATAATCATAACCTCCCTCGTTCGTCAGATTACAAGCTTTGCTTTCTGGACTACAGTTTGCTTCTAAAAGTTCGGTTCCCATAAGTGACCATGTTCCGGAACTGATATAAAGAACATCTTTTTCACAATTCTTATCCCACTTTACTGGCACTGCCATAACCGCAGAACCTGTATCGTGTGTAGCAGGAACCACCACCTTACAGTCAAAGCCGACTTCACGTTTCACCTCTTCTGTAAGGCCACCAAGACAGGTTCCTGGCAACACGATTTTTTGAAATAGGGAAGGGGAATAATTGAGGGTATTTATCAAATCTAAATCCCAATCCTTGGTAATTGGGCTAACTAGCTGTGTCGTAGTCGCATTGGTATATTCTGTCGCTTTT
>JAZURS010000135.1:0-21778 GCA_045606325.1 Agathobacter sp. | reverse complement strand
TCTTTTTTATCTTTTCTTGTATAGGCACCCATAATTAGGTTTTCATATACTGTAAGTTCTGCAAACACACGGCGACCTTCTGGTACATGTGCAAAAGTCGGAGGCCAAGCGGTCTTAGGAAGACAATACACCAGTTCAACTCCTTGGCTCACAGAACGACATGGCTACGATCCGACTTCAATTTCTTTTTTATCTTTTCTTGTATAGGCACCCATAATTAGGTTTTCATATACTGTAAGTTCTGCAAACACACGGCGACCTTCTGGTACATGTGCAATACCAAGTTCTACGATTTTGTGGGCAGGCATCTTTGTGATATCTACACCTTCAAAAATAATGGAACCCTGTTTAGCAGGGAGTAATCCTGTTACGGTATGAAGTGTAGTAGTTTTTCCTGCTCCATTGGCACCGATCAACGCAATAACTTCACCCTGATTTACTTCAAAAGAAACGTCTTTTAATGCCTGAATTACACCGTAATATACCTGTAATCCTTTTACTTCCAACATTGCCATTTTCCGTTCCTCCTATTCGCCTAAATATGCAGTAATTACTGCAGGATCATTGAGTACTTCTTCTGTTTTTCCCTGTGCAAGCACACGGCCGAAGTTTAATACGGTAAGCTCTTCACAGATACCACCTACGAGTTTCATATCATGCTCAATCAAAAGGATGGTTGTGTCGAATTTATCTCTTACAAAACGGATGGTATCCATAAGTTCTGCTGTTTCGTTTGGATTCATACCTGCTGCTGGTTCATCCAAAAGCAAGAGTTTTGGCTCTGTCGCAATCGCTCTGGCGATTTCCAACTTACGCTGTTTACCATAAGGAAGATTGCTTGCCAATGTTTCTGCTTCTGCATCCAGGTCAAACACCTTTAAGATTTCCATCGCACGTTCGTCCATCTCTTTTTCTACCTTGTAGTAGTTTGGCAAACGGAAGATGCCTTCTAATACAGAGTACTTGTGCTGATTGTGCAATCCAGCTTTTACATTATCCAGTACCGATAATTCTTTGAAAAGACGGATATTCTGGAAGGTTCTTGCGATTCCTTCTTTATTAATTTCTGTGATTGGTTTACCTGTGATATCTTTTCCGTCGAGGCGAACGATACCTTCGTTTGGTTTATATACGCCTGTAAGGATGTTGAATACTGTAGTTTTACCTGCACCGTTAGGTCCGATTAAACCATAGAGCATTCCTTTCTCGATTTTTAAATCAAAAGTGTCTACCGCGCGAAGACCGCCGAATGAAATAGACAAATTTCTTACATCTAACATTGCCATAATTATTCTGCCTCCTTCGCGTTTTTCTGAACAAACTTTTTGTCTTTGAATTTTTCTTTTAGTTTCGCTCTCCAGTTGATAGCTGCTGGTGCCCAGTTAAAGAGCATCATGCTAATCAGAACAACTGCATAGATAAGCATACGGTAATCCGAAAGTCCACGAAGAACTTCTGGAAGTATCGTAAGAATAACTGCTGCAATCATGGAACCTCTGATATTTCCGATTCCACCGAGTACTACGAATACCAAAATCAAAATCGATGTGTTGTAATCAAATTTCTTTACTGTCAGTGTCGATAAGTTGTGGGCATACAATACACCTGCTACACCTGCAAGTGCTGCAGAGATAGAGAATGCCAACAATTTATATTTTGTAATATTAATACCTACGGATTCCGCTGCAATTCGGTTATCACGAATAGCCATAATCGCACGACCGCTTCTGGAATTGATTAAGTTTAATACGATGAATAATGCTACCAAAATAAGTACAATTCCGATGAAGAAGCTGGAGTTTTTAGGTGTACCTGTGATACCCAAAGCACCTTTTACGATTACTTTTCCATCTTCTGCCATATTGAGGGCTGCTGCATCTGTTACAGAAAAATGCAGACCATTGCTGTCCTGACCTACGTAAATAACGTTCATCAGGTTTTTGATAATTTCACCAAATGCAAGTGTAACGATAGCAAGGTAGTCCCCTCTTAATTTCAGTACTGGAATACCGATGATAACACCAAAGAAGGCTGCTACAACTGCACCGATTAAAATAGCCAAAATAAAACGAAGCATCTCTGGCATAGAATCTCCTACCAAAACGGAGAAGAAGGCACTTGCGTATGCACCCACGCACATAAATCCCGCGTGTCCCAAACTAAGTTCACCAGAAATACCTACTACTAAGTTTAAGGAAATCGCTGCAATGGCGTACACACACATTGGAACCAAAAGTCCCTGCATCAAGCTGGAAAGACTTCCGGTCGCAACCAACACCTGTATTACAACAAAGGCAATTACTACGATTGCGTAGGTAATCGCATTTGTCTTTGTAGTTTTATTCATGTTCTTAAATATATCTTTTTTCATTGCGTCCACCTACACTTTCTCCTGAATATTCTTGCCGAACAAGCCTGTAGGCTTAACCAATAAAACAATAATCAATACTGCAAATACGATTGCATCTGCTACCTGTGAAGAAATATAAGCTTTACCAAAAATTTCGATAACGCCTAATAAAATTCCACCAATCATCGCTCCTGGGATAGAACCGATTCCACCGAATACGGCTGCTACGAATGCTTTGATACCAGGCATCGCTCCCGTGTAAGGAGTAAGGCTTGGGTATGCAGAACAAAGGAGCACACCTGCGATAGCTGCTAAACCAGAGCCAATAGCAAAGGTCAAAGAAATCGTTGCGTTTACGTTTACACCCATAAGCTGTGCTGCACCGCGGTCTTCGGAAACGGCTTTCATCGCTCTACCTGGTTTGGTCTTGTTTACGAAGAACATCAAACCACACATGATTACCACACTTACTGCAATTGTTACAATCGTGGTTCCTGTAATTGTAAGCTCTCCACCTGCCAAAGTCACAGATGGAACTGTAATTACATTAACAAATGATTTTGTGTCAGCACCAAAAATGAGGAGCGCACTGTTCTGAAGGAAATAACTCACACCAATAGCAGTAATGAGTACCGCCAAAGATGAAGATGCACCACGAAGTGGTTTGTACGCAATCTTCTCAATTGTAATTCCTAAAACCGTACATACTCCCATGCCGATTAAAACAGCAAGCCATGGATTTACACCCGCTGCTGTCAACGCTGTCAGAACCGTATATGCTCCGATCATGATAACATCACCATGAGCAAAATTTAACATCTTTGCGATACCATATACCATGGTATATCCCAAAGCGATAATCGCATATACACTTCCTAAGCTTATTCCATTAATTAAATACGTTACAAAACTCATACGAATCATCCTTCTATAATGAATTAATATATTTGTGAATTATACCACTTTTCTCTTACTCATAGCAAGTCATGTCGAAAAAATAAGGACATTCTTCATATCTATGATGATATGAAGAATATCCTCTAATTTTGCTTAATTACTGCATAGCCTTGTAAGCACCGTTTTCGATAACTACTGCCTTAGGCTCTTTGTTTGGTTCACCAGATTCATCCCATGTGATTTCACCAGTAAGACCTTTTAAAGTGATATCTGTCATAGCACCTGCAATTGCGTCACAAAGATCAGAAACTGACATGTCTGGTGTTGCATTTGCTGCTTCAGCAGCTGCTTTAATTGCGTATACTGCATCGTATGCATCTGCTGCAAACTGAATAGGTACTTCGCCATCAAATTTTTCAGCATAAGCTTTTACGAATTTCTGTGTTAATTCATCTTCTGCATCTGGTGCGAATGGTGTAAGGAACATTACGCCTTCTGCAAGTTTAAGATCAAAGTTTTCTACACCGAGAAGTCCGTCTAAACCGTCACAGCCAAATACCTTTGGAGCATAACCCATACCATTTGCCTGCTGTAAAATTAATGAAGCTTCCTGATAGTAAATTGGTAAGAATAATAATTCTGCACCACTTTCTTTTGCTTTCTGTAACTGTACGCTAAAGTCTGTTTTGCTATCGCTTGTAAATGCTTCTGCAGCTACAACTTCGATGTTCTGATTCTTAGCTTCTTTTTTAAAGCTTTCATAGATACCTGTTGAATATGGATCTGAGCTATCGTAAATAACTGCTACTTTTGAAGCAATTTTGTTTGTGCCAATAAATTCAGCTGATTTTGTACCCTGTGTTGGATCTGAGAAACATAAACGGAATGCGTTTGCACCGCTGATACAATCTACTGCTGTACCTGATGGTGTAATAAGGAACATATTGTCGTTTACTGCTTCACCTTCTACTGCGATACATGGAGCACTTGTTACAGTACCAACTAACATCTGCATACCCCAGTCTTTTAAGTCGTTGTATGCGTTAACTGATTTTTCTGCATCGTGTTCATCATCTGCCATCTTAAATTCAATTTTGTAACCATTGATACCGCCAGCTGCGTTAATTTCTTCAACTGCAATCTGAGCACCTTTATCTACTGCATCACCATAAGCTGCTGCACCACCTGTTAAAGGCCCGATACCACCAATCTTAAATACATCTCCTCCTGTGCTTCCTGCATCTGCATTTCCGCCGCCACAGCCTGTTAAACATGCAAGAGCAAGAATCATTGAAAGTCCAATACTAATAAATTTTTTCATTTTGTCTGCCTCCCTAACGTTTACTGATTGTTATCAATTTACTCGAAAAACCTAGGAAAGTCAATGGGTTCAGCCATGCCAAACTTTCATGCTCGATATAACTCATAATTATAACGTTGTGTGCTTGTCATTCCTTCATGCAATATTCCAGCAAAAAAGCTGCCTACAAAAATATTTGCAGACAGCTCATGTTTATTTAATTATTAAGCCAAGTGGAACCAGTCTCTCAGCGTCCGTATTATCTTCTACATTTCTATCTGAAATATGGAGTGTTCTCACACCGTCGATAAGAATCTGTGCGGAGCCACCTCCATCCAGATTGACTGCGTTACGCAGATTCAAATCTTTGGCAATGTCTGCCATCTCACTCAGGCTTGCACCCACACTATCTTCTCCTGGTGTATACTTGACCTTACCTTTTCCTTCTGCCCAGAAGAGCACTGGTTTAGCTTCGGTATCTGCTCCAAGAGCAATACGTGCTGCACGTGCTTTCTTATAATCCATTGGATAGAGACTAGGTGGATATGGCACTCTCTGGAGTTTTCGAATATTGTAAAATTGCGAGATAAACTTCTCTGTTTTCACACCTTTTCGAATAATACTATTTCCAACCTGAATACCAAACTGCACATCTTTTAGTCCATGGTATGTAACCTCATCACCTGGTAAGACTTTTCCGCCTTTTATGCTTAACACAAATCCAGAAGCTGGTACTGGCACGCTGCCACTACGTTTCACCGCTACTACCCGACGTCCAATGATAACTACTTTTACACGGTTATCATCTGGAGTTTTTGTATGCTTTGGTCTGGTGTAAATGATTGCATTCTTTTCTGAGATGTATGTCTTATCACCGATTCCAACGATGAGCTCATGGATATCTTTTTGTGAAATATATGAGGCACCTTCCTGTTCTACCAGAAGTGCTTCTCTATTATATAATGGTGGATTTTCTATCACGCCATCCTTGATACAGAGTCCAAATGGTGTGCCCACCTGATCATAAATGCTTGCACAGTCAAACGGGTCCATGATGAAGAAATTCGCATTCACCTTCATCTTGGCACCTACTTCATTCTGTGACAAATACCCTGCATATTTACCGACCGGAATAATCTTCGTTGTCGGTAACTTTCCGCATACGATGTGCACACAGCCGCGTGCTTCTAATTCCTGATACAAACGTTTTGCATTCTCATTAGAAAATACTGGCTCTCCTTTTTTCAGGTGCACGCCTTCTTCTAAAAGAATACATGCTATGGTAAGTGGGTCCGATACATTTCCATACTTTTCACTCTTATACCACACACCAGCTTCTTCTACATGCATGCCGTCTTTTGCACACGCAACCAAACAGTCATACATATCGTCATCCTCTGGCAATGCAAACATCACCATCTGTGGAAATACGATAGGCATAGTAGGCACAAGGAAGTTGCGATAAATATCATAAAAACAGTTCAATGCCTTTTTCTGTTGCTCCACATCTTCCTGTTTTAGCCACAGAAAATCCAGTTTGGACCAATCGTCCCAACGGACCACCTGCACTCTTTGAATTTCCCCATTTCCCCGTTCATATACCTTCACTTCAGATTTCATTATTTTTCTCCTGCACGACCATATTTGTCTGCGAGTTTGCTTTCTGCTTCTTCACGTGAGATTTCACCATTATTATAAAGTGACATTACCTGTACTTCGTCAGAACGAAGCTTGTAGAATGCCAGTAATATTACTAAAGCAATTGCAAAACCTGCTGCTGGAAGGAAGCAGAAAAGTGCCCATACACCATCCGCTACACCTGCTGGCTGAACTGCATTTTCACCTTCTACAAATCCTACTGCAGAAAGTGAGAAAAGTACTACCGTACCGATAAGTCCGTTTTTCAATTTCGCAACAAAGGTCTGTAAACTAAAGGAAATACCTGCTGCTCTTGTACCTGTTTTGTAAGTACCATATTCTACGGTATCCGCAATCAGCATGTAGATAACTACTGACCAGAATCCAAGACCTGCACATTTGAGCATAGTCATTACGATAGCCATTACCAGGCTGTCATAACCTACGAAGTAAGCAACGATATTCATGACTACCGTAAATGCAAGGCCTCCGCAAAGCACATAGAATTTATCCCATTTCTTTGACAACTTAGGCACGATAGCCGATACAAAGATAACAGATACTGCTGCGCCTGCTGCTACAAGAGTTGCTGTGTTCTCCTGTCCCAAACAGATACGGCCCATGTAGATAGCCATCTTCTGTTCAAGGCTGGCAATACCTAAAAGGAGCATCGCTACGAGTGTTACGATTAAATATTTATTGTGTTTCAAATAGTTGATAATTTCTTTGAAACTTGGATTCTCTTCTGCGGTCGCATTTTCACTATGACGTTCCTTTACGGAGAACATCATAGGTACCATCATAATTACAGACACTACTACAAATACTACACAGCCTACAAACCAGCCGAGCATTGGACGGAGCATAGGAACCAGAATCGTTGCTACTACTCCACCGACCATTGCCCAGAGTTTTCCGCCTGCGATGATAGAGGTACGTTCCTGTACGTTGGATGTCATAACTGTAGTTACTGCGTATGCTGGTGCATCCAAAATCGTATAACTGATATCAAAGAGTATGTATGCGATTAAGAACCACACTACCTTCACACTCTGTGAAGCGGATTCTGGAATCGCAAAAAGTGCTATCGTGGTAAGTCCAACTGCACTTACACCAATCTTTACCCATGGAATAAATTTCTGCCCATTTTTAAACGTAGTTCGGTCAATGAGATAACCGAAAATCATATCGTTAATGGCATCCCAAAGTTTAGGCACCAAAAGAATCACAGCCGCCGTTCCGGCCGCAATTCCTACGTCTGTTAAAAATGTTTCTACATATCCTGCGTATCCCCAAAGAATATTCTGTCCCAGGAAAAAGAGGCAGTATGCGAAACGCTCTTTTTTACTTGTTACAAATCCTTTTTTCTCATTCATAAGGTTTACTCCTTAGTGACTTCATGATTATAAATTGAAGTATCTATCAAATTCTGCTGGATGTGGAATCTTAGACATCTCTGCACATTCTTTACGTTTCATAGCGATAAAGTTCTTGATGAGATGTTCTGGGAATACACCACCTGCTGTGAGGTAATCATGATCTGCTTCCAATGCATCCAATGCGTCTTCCAAACGAGTTGGTAAAGAAGTAAGTTTTGCTTTTTCTTCTTCTGGTAAATGGAAGAGGTTCATATCGTATGGTCCCCATCCATTTGCATGTGGATCAATTTTATTCTTCACACCATCAAGACCTGCCATAAGAAGTGCTGCGTAGCAGAAGTATGGGTTACAGGTTGCATCTGGGTTTCTGATTTCGAAACGACGAAGTTCTGGTGTTTTTGCATAAGCAGGAATACGGATAACTGCGCTACGGTTTGAAGTCGCATATCCGATAGTTACTGGTGCTTCGAATCCAGGTACAAGTCTCTTGAAAGAGTTTGTACTTGGGTTTGTGATTGCACATAATGAAGCGATGTGTTTCAAAAGTCCGCCCATAAAGTAATGTGCTGTTTCACTTAAATGTGAGTAACCTTCATCATCCGAGAATACAGGCTGACCATCTTTTAATAAAAGCATGTGTACGTGCATACCATTTCCCGCTTCACCATAAACTGGCTTTGGCATAAAGGTTGCTACCTGTCCGTACTGTGCTGCTGTATTGTGAACGACATATTTAATCATCATAGAAGCGTCTGCCATTTTTGACATCTGACCAAGCATTGGTTCGATTTCGAACTGTCCTGCTGCACCTACTTCTGGATGATGGTATTTGATTGCAATACCCATTTTTTCTAATTCCAAACACATTTCAGCACGAGCTTCATAGGTACGGTCGAAAGGCTTCGCAATGTGGTAGTTTTTCTGATGTGGTACTACGCAGCCAAGTCCTTCTGTATCACTGTTCCAATAAGCCTGTTCTGTGTCGAGTTCTACACCAATAGAGTCTGGACGCACTGCCCAACCTACCTGGTCAAACATGTGGAATTCAAATTCTGGAAGGATGAGCATCGTATCTGCGATACCACTGTCCTTCATATACTGTTCTGCTGCTGCTACGATATTTCTTGGGTACTGGTCAAGTGGACGGTTATTTGGATAATCAATAATCATCGCATTACCTGTAATAGAAAGTGTAGGAATATCACAGTATGAATCAATCATTGCTGTGTCCAAATCTGGGATAAATACCATGTCACTCTTTTCTACTACTGCATACCCATAATTCGATGCATCAAAACCGATACCATCCTTCATAGTATCTTCGTTAAACTGTGAAGCAGGGATTGTTACATGACGGAACTGACCGTTGATGTCAACGATTTTAAAGTCCACCATCTGAATGCCTTCTTCTTTAATAAATTTCATAATATCCTTTGCTGTTTTCGCCATTATATTGTCTCCCTTCTAGATAATATTTTCCGATTACATCATTAAAATTATTATATCACAATAACTGCAAAGTTAGTATATTTTTGTTTTTACATGCAAATACTTCCATTATAAAAAATCAAGGAGGTATCCATTATGGCACAGTTATCCGAAAAAGAACTTTCTTCGATTCAGGAACTTCTTTCCGACGAAGACCTTTTAGTAAAAAAATTCAAGATGCTCGCAGAGCATGCAACTGATGAAAAAGTAAAATCCAAAATGCTCGAAATCTCTGACAGACATCAGCAACACTTAAATGAGCTTTATTCAAAATTATCATAGGAGGATTCAACATGAGTTGTTATACAGAAAAGGAAATCTTAGGCGATGCTTTATCCGCACAGAAATCCACAACAGAACTTTTTAACAAAGCATCCAACGAATGCGTACACGAAGACGTACGCGAAACACTTCTCGATATCTTAGAAGAAGAACACGAAATCCAGCAGGATGTGTTTGTGATGATGCACCAGAAGGGCTTCTATCCAACACCGGAAGCAGAGCAGAAAAAAGTGGATCAGTTGAAACAGCAGTACCAGCAGTGCGTAAAATAACGATTTAGTTAAGATAAAGAGAAAAGTAGGACAATGAAAAAGTCATGGAAGTAAGATTGCTTACGATTCCATGACTTTTTTGTTGGCCGTGCTTGGCGATAAGACAAGTAGCGAGTGTCAGCACATCTGAACGAGATGCATGATTGCGTAACAATCGACACGAGCTAGCTTTTCTCTTTATCTTTTAGCAAATGGACAAGTTGAAATTAAAAAGTAATAATAAACATGTCGATTTTTAACCTGAACAAATTTTTAAGCATGTTGAAACAGAACTACTTACTTTTAACATGCTATTTTCTTGTCTTTTTAAAGATGTAAGTGTTGAAAACCCAGAAAATAGCATGTTGAAATCAAAAATACAGTTTTCAACTTGCTCTCTCCATTTTTGAACCGATAAAAATGACATGTCTAATATGAAAATATCATTTTAACTTGTTATATTAAAAGTAGACGCGCGGATATAGTTATCGAATATAAATAACTTATCTCCGCGCGTGATTTTTTCTGTGATACCTACGAAAAACTTACTCGTTTCATTTCTTCTACCAACATCCCTGCACTCATCCTAAGCGCACCCTGACTTAAAATAGTAAGCTGCTCCAAGTTGTCGTTGGTAGCTACAGTAATTTTATATTTGCTAATCAAATCATGTACTGTACGCTCAATATATGCATCTGCGGTTTCATCTTGCTTGGTGTGAACCACTTCTAAATCAAAGTATTTCTCCGATGAACCAGGATTTCCTTTTCTTCGGTATCCATCAAAGACAAGCATTAATCGACAGCCCTTGTAGCCTTGATAATTTGCAAGCATATCTTTTAGCGCATCCTTTGCAGAATCGATATTCACCTTGGATAATTCTTTCAGTTCTGGAATGGCAAAAATGATATTGTAGCCATCCACGATTAATAGTTCTTCGAGAACTGGTTTCTTTGGATAGATAGGATTTCCTTTTTTATCAAATTTCTGATGTGGTGCTGTTTTCTTATCAGAACCATCCCCAGATTTTTTAGACCATTTTCTACGTTCATAGTCTAACATGTCGTCTTTGTTCATTCCAAATTCACGAGCATAAATCTGCTGCAACTCCTGATCTAATTCCCAACTGGAAGCACTGGCTGTTTTTGCCAATCTGTCTGCTTCACGACGTTCGGCAAGTTCACGGAGTTCCTCTGCCTGCTGCTCTAGGTCATAGGCCAATCCGCCCATTGTTTTGACATGTCCGTCTGCGTCACAGGCATATTCCAGATGCATATAATCTGGCACTTCGTTCCATGGTACTACAAAGCCTGCACCATGTGCACAGAACACACTACCTGTTGGATTTGCGGTATCCTCTTCACTATCGTAACCGATCTGCTCTACCACTTCTGCACTGTTGTGACATACATCGTAGCCCTTTAATTCAAGGGTGAGCTGCCCCTGTCCTTTGGTATATGCGTGCACCTCTGTCATATAATCCTGCATAGTAGATACCGGTGCAGTTCCTGTAAGAACCGCTACATCTCCATCTTCACGAGAGATATATTCTGGTGCCTCATGTTTCCCAAAACGACTACGAATATCCGTCATGGCACGTCCGATTTGCTCTGCTGGAACTTCCAATACAAATCCATAATATGGCTCCAGCAATACACTTTCTGTCGACTTTAATCCCTGACGAATCGCACGATAAGTTGCCTGCCTAAAGTCTCCACCTTCGGTGTGCTTTAAGTGTGCACGTCCTGTCACAATGGTAAATTTAATATCTGTAATAGCAGAGCCCGTAAGCACGCCTGGATGCTCGCGCTCTAAAATATGCGTTGTAATCAGTCTCTGCCAATTTAAATCTAATACATCTTCGCTACAGTTAGAGAATACACTGATGCCGCTTCCTGGTTCGCCTGGCTCCATCCAAAGATGTGCTTCCGCATAATGGCGAAGTGGCTCAAAATGCCCTACTCCTTCTACTGGCTTTGCGATGGTTTCTTTGTAAACAATATTTCCTGAGCCAAAGGTGACACGCACTCCAAAACGGTCTAGGATAACTCTTCCAAGCACCTCCATCTGCACCTGCCCCATGAGCTGTGCATGGATTTCCTGAAGCTGTTCATTCCAAAGAATATTTAACTGTGGATCTTCTTCCTCCAGTTGTTTCAGATTTCGCATAAGTTCTACTGGATTGACTCCCTGTGGAACGATAATCTGGTAATTTAAAACAGGTTCCAAAATAGGCATTGTCTGTGAAGTATTTACCCCGAGCCCCATGCCTGGATAGGTCTGGTCCAAACCTGTAACTGCGCAGATTTCACCTTCGTAAACCGCGTCTACTGTTTCAAATTTATCTCCAGAATAAATACGAATCTGGTCTACCTTTTCTTCCAATCCATTATAAGAAATTTTATCTTTTACCTGTAAAACACCAGTGGTCACTTTCAAGTGAGTAAGGCGTACACCTCTGGCGTCACGACCAATTTTATATACGAGGGCACCAAAATCAGAAGTTGCCTTGGAATGTTTCTCTACACCTTCTTTTGCTTTTTCATATGCACCTTTCGCATATGTTTTCACACCTTCTAAAAGTTCTTTTACACCTTCAAGTTTAAGTGCAGAACCATAAAAACATGGATAGAGCAAACGATTGGAAATTGCCTCTGCAATCTGTTCTTTTTCTACTATCTCATTTTCCATATAGTAGTCCAAAAGTTCTTCGCTGCACATCGCGATTTCTTCAAAAGTCTCCCCGCACACCTGTGAGAAATCTATGCAGCCGTCCGATAGCATCACTTTCAACTGCTTCTGTATCTTCTCTTTCTCTGCACCATCCAAATCCATCTTGTTGACAAAGATAAATGTTGGAATCTGATAGTGATTCAAAAGTCTCCAAAGTGTCTTGGTATGTCCCTGCACGCCATCGGTTCCACTGATGACTAAAATCGCATAATCTAACACCTGAAGGGTACGTTCCATTTCAGCGGAGAAATCGACATGCCCAGGAGTATCAAGAAGTGTTATTTTTACTCCATCATAGTCGAGCTGTGCCTGCTTGGAGAATATAGTTATTCCTCGTTCTCTTTCCTGAGAATCTGTATCCAAGTAGGCATCCTGATGGTCTACTCGTCCCAGTGCACGGATTTTCCCTGTCTCATACAACAGAGCTTCTGATAAAGTTGTTTTTCCCGCATCTACGTGCGCCAAAATTCCGAGTACCATTGTTCCTCCATGTGTAAAATCTATGCCACCCTCAAACGAGAGTGGCACATGAATTTCGTTTATTTTGCAAGTATTTCTTCGAGTTCTGCTCTTCCCTGCTCGTACGACTGGAAATGAATCGCTTGCATTCCATATTCTTTCGCAGCAATCACATTTGGTTTGCTATCATCCAAGAAAACTGCTTCACTTGGATTGATATTGAAACGCTCACAAAGAATCTCATATATCTTTCTATCTGGTTTGATAACCAATTCCTGATAAGAAAGAATTGCTCCATCTACAAGTGGCAGGAAATTGATTTCACTGTCCTTGCAGGCATCGTATGCTGGCTTTGACCAGTTTGATAATATGTATATTTTGTAGCCTCTTTCCTTTAATTCTTTAATCCAAGGAATTGCATAATCATACTGCTGAATCATCTGCGTTGGGTCTTCATAAATACACTCAATGAGCGGACGAAATTCAGGTGCTGCTTCCGCAAACATCTCGATGGCTTCTTCGGTAGTGATGATGCCTTGGTCAAGATCCAGCCATCCATGATGTCGAACGGTAGCATCTGCCATCTTTTCAAAATCTTCGCCTTCTAAGCCGAATCCATGCAGCATTTTCTGCCAGCAAAAAGCGGCTAATACATTTCCTATATCAAAGACAATCGTGTTTACCATTGCCCGTCCTCCGTTATTTTAAAGAGTTGTGTTTACACCATTGATTGTTGCCTGTTCATTTTCTTCCATTGGAATTACGATACATTTCTTTCCATCGATAACAGAAGAATGAATCTTATTTGCCTTCTCTGGTTTTACATGAAGCACAACATCATAATTTCTGGTTTCTGCCTTATATTCTTCGATTTCTTCTTCTCTTTCCTTAAGCTGAACCGTACGTTCTTCAAGCTGTGTATTTAAACTTACAATCTGATTTTCCATCTCTTTCTTTTCAAGACGAATTTCATTCTGTACGAGTGCTTTTGCATCAATCACATTTTCCGCTACAGGTGCTTTGTCACCAAAGGCTTCGTCTACGGATTTTTCGATACGGTTTGCTTTTTCTTCTGGCACGTTACTATCTTCCAGAAGTTTGCCAAGTGTCGCTTTGTCCAACACGAATGCGTCTGCATCATCGTCATGTGTTTCTTCGTATTCATCAATCATATCTGAAAGATTCTGCTGGATGTCCATTAGGATATCTTCGGTATGTTCATCTTCTGCGCCAAGCACATTTCGAACGATTGAGTGGAATGCCATCTTCTGTTCGGTTGCTGTACGTTCTACTCCACAGCCAAGTCCGTTTGCCATAAATTCAGAATGTGGTTCCTTTGTATTCTTGGTATAGAAAAGTGTCGCATGGATATCTGTGCTTCTGTCTGTAAATGCTGGGAATAAAAATGCTGTATCTGGTGCACCTACTACCCAGTCACGAATTCGCGAACCGATACGTCCTTCTGATTCTAAATATCCAAGACCTGGTTTCGATAATGCCACTGGACAAATGGCACAGATTAAATAATTGTACACTTCTTCTGATTCATCCAAATCATCATTATCACTGGTACGTGTCATAACGTCATAAGTATCGTGATAAAGAAGAATGAGATAGTTTCCTACTTCATCATATGTATCAATAATCAAATCATAATAAGTATCCAAAAGATTTTCATCTTCAAGTTTGCTTTCGCGAAGTGCCATGAGAATCTGCTGTCTACCGCCTACTTCCTCTTCCTGTAATGGGAAGGAAAGTTCCAACAAATTATTGCCTAAGGTTCCTGAAAGAGCCTTGTTTGCAATCTCTAAATATTTATAATATTCCTCTTCTTCGAGGTTCAAAAATTTGCCGCCGAATTTACAAATTTTATTTTTGTTTCCATCTACATAGCAGCCTACCAAACGGGTAAAGCTAGCTTCTTCTTTTTTAAAACGGCGTTTGATTTCTAATATTTCTTTCTTATTCAAAATTTTATCCTCTTAAACCAAACTAGAGTCTGGTTCTCTTCCAGTAATTCTTCATTTTATAATCTTCATTAAACGTGATTTCTCTTCCGAAATAACTTGGCACCACAAAATCTTTTGCGTCCTGCTCCGTTGGGAACTCGATTTCCGCATAGTAAAATTGCCAGTCAGTACCTGGGTCTACTAAGGCTACTTCCAGCTTCCACTCGCCAAGTTTATACTTCTTATAATCTTTCTGAATCATATTAACATCCAGAAAATCTACAGCATCGTAATAAAAATCGCTGGTGATATTTGTTTCGATTTCTCTTCTAGTCAAATCCCCATCGCCTTTTATGGTGATACGGTATTCTTCTTTTCCTGTATGTTTATCCATTGCTTTTCGAATACGAACCTCAGGGTCAAAACTTAAGTATCCCTGTTCAATTTCTACTTCGCTAAGAATTTCTAATCCAATTGGAAATCCATCCATCAAAAATTTGCGTTCAATTTCTAACATTTCTTTCCCCTTACTTTCATTAATCCTGGACACTTAGAAAAATATCCAGTACACACTCCTGCTGCTCTTCTCTTGTAATAGATGCCTCTCCATCACCTTCCTGCTCTCCATAATGAGCATAATTTGCATGGTTTCCTCCATCTATCACTTCCTCAACTACGTCTTCCGGAAGATTAGAGAAATACTCCTCATATTTTTCCATATTTAAAACCTTATCTTCGGTTCCGTAAAAAGAAAAGACTTCTATTTCTTTTCCCTTCAAATCTTCTGTACTATATGCTGCCAAAAGCACCAGCTGGTCCACTTCTTCATCATGGCCCGCACTAAAACTAGCCGCCATAGCTCCACCTAAGGAATGTCCCATCATCGTCCACTCTTCAATATGAGATGCTTTTTCAAAAATATCTTCTGCTGCATTCATACCAAAGATTGCAAGTTTTGCTGGCATCTTCACCAGATACACTTCATAGCCTTCCTCTGCAAGTTCTACAAGCATAGGTGCGTATGCTGTTTCTTCTACTTTTCCACCCGGATAAAAGACGATGCCTTTTCCCTCTCCTTTTCCAATGTAAGAACTCGCTGGCGTTTTGGAGAAAACATAATATCCATCTTTTTCCACAACTTCTATGGTGCCTGTACTTATCATTGCCTTTCGAGCCACACTCTCTGCTCTATAATAATCGTTCGCATACAATAACCAGGCAAAAGTTCCCAAAGCAAAAACCGCTACAATTACCATAACGCGAATGGCGTTCTTTTCGCTCTTTGTCAAAATTTTCTTTTCCTTACTCATTTCTTTTCCTTACCAACAGAGTACTTCTGCTCCGTCCTCTGTCACTAATACCATGATTTCCCACTGTGCAGATGGACTTCCGTCTGCTGTGTATACTTCCCAATCGTTTTCTGGGTCAATTTCGATTTCTACGCCACCCATGTTTACCATTGGTTCGATGGTAAATACCATGCCTGGTACCATCAGCATATCTGTACCACGTTTGGTGTTATAACCAACCCATGGTTCTTCATGGAATTCAAGTCCTACACCATGGCCACCGATCTCACGAACTACGGTATATCCATTTGCATAAGCATGGTCATGAACCGCCTGTCCCATATCGCCCAAAAAGCCCCATGGTTTTACTTCTTTTAATCCTAATTCGACACATTCTTTTACAACTTCTACCAGACGTTTTTTCTCAGGGCTTACTTCGCCGATGCAATACATTCTGGAAGAATCGCTAAAATATCCATCTAAAACAGTAGAGCAGTCTACATTGATAATATCGCCTTCTTTTAATACTACGTTTTCAGAAGGGAATCCATGACATACCTGCTCATTTACAGATGTACATACACTGTATGGATATCCATTGTAATTCAATGGTGCTGGAATGCCACCCATTTCTGTGGTCATATCGTAGACGATTTTGTCGATTTCAGCAGTGTTCATACCCGCATGGATATGCTCACCAATATAATCGAGCACTGCCATATTTATCTTGGCACTTTCTTTTATCTTTTCAATCTGCTCTGGAGTTTTGATGATTTCTCTTGGAGGAACTCTATGTCCCTGCGCCGCAAATCTTGCTATTTTGTCATCAAATGCCATGTGACAGGATTTGTATTTTTTTCCGCATCCACACCAGCATGGATCATTTCTACCTATTTTAGCTGCCATATTTCTACCACCCTTATTCATATACCAATGTGATGTCACCAAAGTCTAATCGGTTCAACACATTGTCATTTACTTCATATTCATAATCACTAAGGAAGTCCAAAAACTCTTCCGCTGCGTAGTCCATATCTTCGTAATCTACTGCCTGTATTCCGGCATAGACCATCTGTGCTTTCTGTGCGCAGGCAATTTTGTACATAGTATGATAAACATCCTCTTTGGTAATTCCCAGACGAACATCTTTTTCTTCATCCACCAAGTCAGTCCAAAAGTCCTCTACCTGATTATTTAAGATCGCCTGTTCTTCCTCAGAGAATTTCATATTTAGTTCCTGATACAACTGATAAAAAAGTTCATCATGGATTGCCATGGACATGGCTTCTCTTCGTGCAACCTGATTTACAAATCCCATGTCCGTACGTACATGCCAGTACTTTCTTGGGTCATCTATATCATACGCCAATGCCTGATCCTGTACCGCCGCTTCCTGATGCGCTACATATACAGCAAAATCGCGAAGGGTAATATCCTGTCCTTGTACCGTTGCCACCACCTTGTCCAAAGACTCTGGATACACAATCTCTTCTCTGCTCAATCGAGTCTCATTTCCGATATAAATCATAGCAGCAAATACTAGGACCAAAATCCATAACACTCTAAACTTTTTCATACTTTGCAAAAAAGTTTTCATGGTATTCCTCTTTTATAATGCTCTTCGAATTCCTGTGATGGTATTACAAGTTACACTTCTCGTACATGTGATACCAGCACGTTTTGACTGTGCTTCTACAATTTTTCCATTGCCAATATAGATGGCAACATGGCCTGGATATATTACAATATCTCCTGCTTTAAGATTTGCAAATGCAACTGGCTTTCCCCATGTCTTAAATGCCTGAGACTGTCTTGGCACATTCTTGAATCCGAAATGCTTGTACACCTGATTTACAAAACCAGAACAATCACATCCGTTTGTAAGGCTATTTCCGCCCCACACATATGGGTTACCTACGAATTGTAATGCAAAGTTTACTAGTTCCTCGCCACTTACACTTGATGTAAACGCAGGATCGTAAGATGGATCATTTAAGTAACCACCTGCTGTAGATGGCGTCGAGCTTCCACTGCTACTACTTCCACCACTACTCTGTGGTCTGTTCTGTTGCTGCTGAAGTGCAATCAAACGATTCTGCTCTGCAATATAATTTGTCAGCTGTCTTGCTCTTTGTTTTGCAGTTGCGAGCTGACTCTCGTAGTTTCTTGATTCTGTTTTAAGTTCTGCAATTGCAGACTCCAACTCTGCTTCCTGATGCTCATATACTTCTTCCAAAGCAACTAGGTCATCCATTTCTAACTGGAGAGTTTCTGCCATGATTTCTACTTCTTCCACAGCAGCTTTATACGCTTCCAAAAGTTCTCTATCTGACTTATGCACCTGAGAAACATACTCTACACGGTTAAGCATGTCCACTACGCCTCTGGCATTTAAAATCGCATCTACTACAGAGTCCTGTGTACTATTCTCATACATGTACTGGATACGAAGCTTCATCGCTCTGTATTCGGCTTCTTCTTTTTCCTTTGCAATCGCCAGATCTATTTCTGCCTGCTCAATCGCAGCCTGAGTGCTCTTTATATCTTCCTTTAGGATTTCCTGATCTGCAAGCAAATCACTGAGTTCTCTTGCCTTACCACTCAACTGACTTTCCAACGCAGAAAACTGACTTTCCAAATCGTCCATTTCTTCCTGCAGATTGTTCAGCTCATCCTTTGCCTGGTCTCGTCCACTGGTGGAAGCAAACGCTACTCCTCCATCCCAATTTTTCCAATCTAAATTGCCGTTTGTAACTGGCACTGCTAATAAAAATCCCCCTACTAAAACCAGGGATAAAATTTTCTTTAATTTCATAAAAACCTCCATAGGCATACTACTATATATTGTGGCATAAAGCACAAAAAAAAGCAAGGGTTGCCAATATATGACAACCCTGTTTTTTATATATTTTCTGTTTATCCTCGTACCTGCTTAATAATCAGCACCTTATTCCCTACCTCTACCATGTTTTCTGCAGAGGCATGATACTTCTTCGCAATATCCCAAAGGTCTTCTCCCTCACGTCGAACATAGCCAATCATACCTGGCTGTTTCTGTAGCATTTCTTCATCTATCTCTTCTTCATCTATGGAAACAATATTTGACATATCCTCCTGGTTCATAGCTAAAACCGCAATCTGGATGAGTGCTTTTACTTCATATTCAGAATTATCCAGAAGGTTCACCTGCAGCTGCTCCACACTTTCATTTAACCAATACTGTGAATTCTCTGTAAAACCTTCAATTTCTATTAATTGTTCAAATGGAATCTGACTATCCGTATGCGCAAACGGAGTCATATCATCTGTCGTGTTATACAAGATATGTACATTTAAAACACCTTCCACATGGACACCATTTTCCCTTCTATGAACACGGTCGATGGTGATGTTCCCGCTACTCCCACAAATCTGCAAAATCCTCTGCTGGTTTGGCTCTAACTGTTCCTGTTCTAAAAGACGAATTTTGGAGACATTCTTCATCAAAAGCTGATTAATTGGAATATTGTTTCTTTCAATCCGAAGTTCCTTATCCAGCGAGTAAGCATCCTGCAAAATCTGACAATTCTCCTCACGATAAATCTGCACTTCTACAGAAAGCACCATATCCAGTCCAAGCATTCGATTTTCGCCATCATAGTCTCCTCGCGGTTCCATCTCTACCTCCAACGGAAAGAGTTTCGCCCAAAAGATTTCATCCCCTCGAAGAGATTCAGATTCTATCTCTCCGCTAAGAGGCACTACCGTTTCATAGCATTCATATTCCCCTGTACTCTCGCTTCGATAAAGCACCCAAATATATGCATCCATCTTCACCTGAATACCATCATCTAATAATATTACTTCCTGATTACGAAAATCCACTTGGTAAAAGGTTAGCTGACCAATGTTGGATCTGGAATTTGGAAGTAGCATTTCCTTTTGCAGGCGTAGCTGCTCCTTTGTGTTTCCCACCAGACAGAGCATTGGAAAATCTGCAGTCTTCTGTTCGTATCCCACATCAAAAATCGCGCAGGTGATATCCTCATCCTCTTCCTCCAGATTTCTCGCCATCACATTTAATACCGCGCGAATGGCAAGTTTTCTAGAGTTGATGATACCCACTGACAAATCTTCAATATCCATGTCCACTACGACATCATCATCTTCTTCTACCCCATCCATGATAACCTTTTCCTGAAATGGCACTTCCCCATTTACGCTCTCCAAACGATGATTTTCGTCATCGCTCTGATATAGGGTGGAAAAATGCAGTTTTCCAGTAATCCAAACGCCTTGGTTTCCTGCGCGCACATCCTCTACCACCACATTTCCTTTTGAATAAATCACGCGCACTACGTCAGGCTTGTTGTCCCTTACAATATAATCATCATCCAGAGTAATTTGCGAAAAACTCTTTGTCTTTTCTATAAGCTGCGAACATATATGTCTGTTTAATTCCATAAAATCCCCCTTATCACAATCGAATGTCTATGAAATACATATGCGCAGACCTTGTATTTTATGCATTATTTCTGTATAATAGATAGATATTACAAAAACCCTATTGGGAAAATTCGAGGTAGAAAAATGAGAACAATTTTAACATTTGGATTTATCTTTTTATATTTATTAGTAGGCTATATTCCACTCGGAATCTTTTGGATATATCGTAAATTCAATGAGGAAAAAGCCGACCTCATGCAACTTCGTCTTATCCAGTGGGTATTTAAAGTTCTCCACGTATTGGCAGGCATCAAAGTTACTGTTATCGGTGAAGAAAATGTACCAACTGACGAAGCAGTCCTTTATGTAGCAAATCACAGAAGTATGGCAGACATTGTAATCACGTATGCAAGATGTCCTCGCCTTACAGGATTCGTTGCAAAAGACGTAGTAAACAAAGTTCCTGCACTTCGTGCATGGATGAAGCGTCTTCACTGTGAATTCTTAAATCGTAGTGATGTGAAGGAAGGCTTAAAGGTTATCTTAAGCTGTATTGAAAAAGTGAAAAAAGGTATTTCTATTTTCATCTTCCCAGAAGGAACTAGAAATAAGAATAAAGAAAACCTTACAGACATTGGTGAATTTAAAGATGGAAGTTTCAAAATTGCTTCCAAAACAGGATGCAAAATCGTACCAGTCGCTATCACAGGTAGCAACAAAGTTTTTGAAGACCATGTTCCATTTATCAAATCAGCAAATGTAATTCTTGAATATGGTAAACCTATTACTTTCAATGAATTGGAAAAGGAAGACCAGAAACACGTAGGTGCATATTTCCAGAAACAGATTCAGGAAATGTTAATTGGACATTCAGAACTTATGAAATAAAGAGGATAGCATATGGCCACAATTAAGGATATTGCAAAACGTTTGGGCATCTCTATCAGTACCGTTTCAAAAGGGTTAAACGGTGCAAACGATATTAGTGATGATTTAAGACAGCAGGTATTAGATACTGCTGTAGAAATGGGCTACAGTACAAAACGCTCCAAAAAAGAAGAATTTCGCAAGCTTTGTTTATTTGTAACAAACGTAGAATACAAAACAGAAGACACCTTCGGTTATGACATCGTTCTTGGCTTTAAGCAGAACGCCTTCAAACATAAATGGGATGTAACTGTTGTTGAAGTAGATGTAGAATTCCAAGGAAAAAACAAATACGATACATATTTATTACAGCATGGCTACTGCGGTGCTTTCGTTCTCGGATTAGCACTTCATAATCCTTGGATGGAACAGATGCAGACCACTACCATGCCAACTGTGTTATTTGATAAC
>JAZURS010000134.1:0-2015 GCA_045606325.1 Agathobacter sp. | reverse complement strand
ATCGGAACGCGCCCTTCGTGAGATTTACCTTAAAGGATTTGAAATCTGTGTACGCGAGGCACAGCCTAAGACTGTTATGAGTAGTTATAATCTGATTAACGGTGTGCATACCTCCTCTAACTATGAGCTTCTTACAGAAGTGTTAAGAGGCGAATGGGGCTTTGAAGGACTCGTTATGACTGACTGGGGAACAAAGAGTGTGAAACCATATGATTTACATGCAGGAAATGATTTAATCATGGGTGGATACAGAAGTGAGTTCCTGAAGTCTGCACTTATGGGAGCACAACCTGAATTTGCATCAGATGGATATGTAGTAGAAGAGACATTTAAAGTGTTTGGTGGATTTTTCAAGGAAACCGTGGAACATTGGAATGTGTTTGAATTATCAAAAGATGGTGCGGATACAGTTCATACTGTAGTGGCTTCTGGTACAGCTTTGAACCCAAAAGTAGAGGAAAAAGTAAGAGAAGGCGTTGCTAAGATTGAGGATAATGCAGATGGAAGCAAGACGATTATCTATTCAGGAACGAATAGAGGTGCTTATTTAAATCGTGCCGACGTACAGGCTTGTGTATGTCGTGTATTAAATCAGCTTATGAATTCTGTATCTTATATAGAAATGATGAAATAGCTTGCTACAGGGAAATTCATTTTTATCTCCTTATATCCCTCATAAATGTAGAGAAAGCCAGGTTTACTCCTGGTTTTTTCTACATGAAAAGGTTGTGAGATGAAATTTGTATTTTTATGAGAGAAACTATAAAAAGGTAGAAAAAAGCTCGAAATAGTAGTAATCTATAGATAGTGAAAAAGGGGGATTTTGCCATGGAAAATAAAAAGCAAATCATAGAAAGTGGTAAAGCTGTCCTTGGTATTGAATTTGGTTCTACTAGAATCAAAGCAGTTCTCGTAGATGAGAACCATATGCCAATCGCCAGTGGTGCCCATGACTGGGAAAACCAGTTGTTAGACGGGAAAATCTGGAGCTATAGTCTCGATATGATTTGGGATGGGCTACAGGATTGTTATAAAAAACTGACAGATGATGTATGGGAAAAATACGGTGTAGTAATCAAGAAATTAGCAGCTATCGGTTTTTCTGGTATGATGCATGGATACATGCCATTTAATGCAAAGAATGAACTCTTAGTTCCTTTCCGTACATGGAGAAACACCATTACTGCGGATGCAGCGAAGGAATTAACAGGAGAATTTAATTTTAATATTCCACAGCGTTGGAGTATCGCACATCTCTATCAGGCGATTTTGAACGGCGAAGAACATGTCAGTGAGATTACATATTTTACTACTTTGGCAGGTTATATCCATTGGAGATTGACTGGTCAGAAAGTGATGGGAGTAGGCGAAGCATCTGGTATGTTCCCAATTGATGCAAAGACTGGAAACTATAACCAGACTATGATTGAGAAATTCAATGCATTGGAAAATGTGAAGAAATACGACTGGAAGTTAGAAGAAATCCTTCCAAAAGTTTTATTTGCAGGAGAAAATGCAGGCTGTCTTACCGCAGAAGGAGCATCTCTTTTAGATATAACTGGAAACTTAGAAGGTGGTATTCCTATGGCTCCACCAGAAGGGGATGCTGGAACAGGTATGGCAGCTACAAACTCTGTAGCAGTTCGTACAGGTAACGTATCCGCAGGCACTTCAGTGTTTGCCATGGTAGTTATGGAAGAGGACTTGAACGGTGTTCATGAAGAGATAGATATCGTTACAACTCCTTCTGGAGCTAACGTAGCGATGGTTCACTGCAACAACTGTACTTCAGATTTAAATGCATGGGTAAATCTGTTCAAAGAAACTATTGGTGCATTTGGAACTACAGTAGATGCAGATACTTTATATGGAACACTTTATCATAGAGCCTTAGAAGGTGATGCGGATTGCGGCGGATTAGTAGCGTTCAACTACTTCTCTGGTGAACCAGTGGTTGGATTAAATGAAGGCAGACCACTGTTTGTTCGTAAACCAGATGCCAACTTCAATCTTGC
>JAZURS010000133.1:0-6675 GCA_045606325.1 Agathobacter sp. | reverse complement strand
CCTGCCTGAACAAGGGATGTTGTGGCACCACGATAAATCACATATTTTCCAGTAATTGTACCGTATCTAAATTCCGTATCCTTGCATTTTTGTTTATCTAACAAATGCTTACACTGCTGTGGAACAACTTCTTTACTGTGTTTAATTTCATAGATTTCACAAGTTCCTTCATCCGGATTAAACACCACCATATCGAATTCGCCAATCGCAAACTGTAATCGGAAAACTTCACAATTCTTTTTAGAAAGTTTTGTTTCCAAAAGAACAATATCCTCCATCATTCTTCCTTTGATTTCATCTATTATTCTTTCAGTTACTCTCTTTCGCTCTTCAAAAGATAAGCCTCTGAACATATCGTCCTGCATAAGCGATTTGATTAGTGCCTCTGCCTGGGAATAACGCATACCCGGCTGTGAAAATGCCGTTCTGGATTCTCTGCGATTATAATCAGACATCCATCTGCTTTCTATTTCCACAGTTAAGTCAAGTAAGTCTAAATACTCTTTTATCTCGTAACGATGTGCATCTTGGATTTCAACCTTTTGTTCTTCCTTATCTTTGATTTCCAACAAAGATTTCAATGTTTCATTTACTTTAAGAATATCAATACGATCGAGAATATCTGTAGGTTCTTCTCTATCCTTTCGTAAATTGCTTGCTGAAATTCTCAAATCATTTGATTTGAAATCTCTGGTCAATACCTCCATAGTGAATCGATGATTCATATCCTCTACAATTCTGTTAATTGCGTTTGTTAATTCATTTTTCTCATATAAATCCCGTAAAGAACGGAAATGACCTTCGTACTTATAATTCTTTAAAGAATGCTGAATGTTTCGTGCAATGGCACTGTCAACATACTCATCCGTGCTTTTCTTAGTGGCAAAAATCATAGCATTATCATTATACTGTTTTCCACCAAGGCTCATTGTTCCGCCATATCGTATAAAATCATCAATACCTACAATCCCCAGCACTCTTTCAAACTCGCGATATGGAATAAATGTTGTATGACACATAATGCATCTGTCATATAACTCCTCATCCTCTGTAAACATAAAGCCTAAGGAATCTGTACCGGAAAGTACTATCTTCATGCCACTTGCCGCAAACACATCAGAAAACAATGCAGCACCTTCGATAAAATCGTTCAGCAGTGTAACCTCATCGATAAACACATATCGATAGCCTTTTTCTTCCAGAACTTTTAAATCCTGATTCACGTCATCCAAGGTCTTACTATCTTGTATCTGAATAAACACTGCTTTACTTCTCATTGATGCATCCATTTCAGATATCAACTGACGAATCAGTGTTGTTTTACCTGTTCTTCTAAGACCATAGAGAATATACACTCTATCATGGATATCTCCATATACATAATCACGAAGTTGCTGATAACATTCACGTTTCACCCACTTTGTCACCGGTTTTACAAAACGCTCCAGGTCCTCACCAATTCTTACTGTGCATCGAAATAAAGAAGCCTTCTTTTCTTCATTTACTTCCTGATTATCTATGTCTTTTATTAAATTTTGAAGTTCTTTTCTTCGCTCAATTTGTCTGGAAAGCTGTTCTAACTCTTCATCCTTTATCCTTCTGCTACGTTGCTTTCCATCCTCACGCCATTGGTAATAAGCATACTCTTTTCCATTTATCTTTTTATAAGTAATACCGCCTGTTGGCAGTGTTTCAATCTCGGTAATAATCTTGCTATATTCTTCGTTAGTCATAAGCAGCCCTCCTTACACGTCTATTTTAACTTTTTTAACTTTGTTTGTAAAGTTAAAAAGTTAAAATTATGATTTTTTCATTTTATTGGCGAATTCACACAACCATGATATAAAGATTCCATTTAAGAAATATGCGAGGTTTGAACCACAATATGGGACAAACCTCGCTCAATCTTATCGAATCCGAATACCTCTTTCACAACTTCTGTCTTTGTCCGCATTCTGTAATTGCATCTCAGCCTTAATACAGGCAGCCTGAAATCCATATTCCGAAAAATCGTTTCCATACATCTCTTGCAAAACAGTTTTCGCCTTTTTCCCTGCTATATCATCTACCAATTTATTATTGCCTAATCCTTCACTGTTTAAGACCCCTTCTGCACCTCTAAACAACTGTGCATACTCAAGAATAATTCCTTCGCATTCTTCTTTGATGCTACGATTACGCTCCGCAAGAGTATTACACAGACTCCAGTTCTTGTCATAAGCCTGTTGCTTTGTGTAAAGCTCACTTTCCGAGCGACAACCGGCTTTATTAAGTATCCTCTTGTTTTCTTCCTCTATGAGTTTCACTTCTGAAGTAGCTGTTTCAATCTGCGCCTTATACATTTTCTTCAAATCCTTTTGAAACAAGCCGAGCTTAGCTAATTCAGCCGTCCATTGATTGATATATGAAGACTTATCCATAATCCGTGACACATTGGATTGATAAGTGATATATTCCGGATTCCTGTAACGATGCTCATAATCAAGATCTGAAATCTTATCCAGATTGTATTGAAATTCGTATTGTAAGCAAATGAATCGCGATTGCAATTTTGCAAGTGCTTCTGAATAGTCAGGTTGCGGTGATGTTGCAACCTCTTGAACTGACTTGCTTTCTTCTGTTATGAAATACTCGTCTCTCAAAATCGTTTCAACCATCTCATCTGTAGGCTCTTCCATCGCAACAGTTTCCTCATGAACGCCTGCAACAATCTCTTCCAACGGCACCTTCACAAGTGGCTGCTTCTCTGCAACATCAATCGTTTCCTCTCGCATTGCTTCCTGCTCCGCCTTAAGCCTTTCTTCCTTAAGAGCAATCGCTTCTGCAATCCGCTTTTCCAAAACATCCTTATCATACTTCTCACCCAAAGACTTCCCACGAATGGACTTCTTCATATGTGGCATCCGAAAGGATATAGTCTTATTTGTCTCACGAATCTGCCAGTCTTCCACGTGCTCCAGATAATATATCATATGGTCCAAAGATTCTGCATGCTGTATCAACGCATCCAGTCTCTCCCGAATCATATCTTTATCTGTTTTAAAATCAGGATTTGCCTCCTTTCCTCGCTTCTCTACCCAATAATTGTTACCATCGGAACGAGCCAGCAAGTCTACCTGATTATAACCTTTTATCATACATTCTCGCATCACCCAACGCTTTACTGCATGCATAAACTTGCCGGTGCTTTTATGTTTGCACCCTTGCCTGTATTCGCATGGCTTATCTTGCCAGCGTTCTTTTTTCCCTTCATACTTTCTGACGGAATTGATTACAATGTGAACATGAACATTCCCGATACCGTTATGACCATCCGGGTGCACTGCTAGAATCGCCTGATGTCCTGGTAGAAACTTCTCTACATATTGTTTTCCAAAATCCATTGCCTCCTGCATGGTAATATTGTCTTCTGGTGCAAAACTAATGATATAATGATGCGCTTTTACATCCTTTGCAGCATTGTTTTTGCCATAATACCGATTGACCTCAATACATTCTGCACCGAAGGTATCAACCTCGCAATTGATACCCTCGATTAAGAAATTATCACGCATTATCATTCGTCCCTTTGCATCCACCAAAGGCTTCATGGTATTCTCATCAAATTTACAGGTAAGGTACTCCACCGCCGCAGAATAATATCTGTTCTTTACTGGTATGTGTTTGATGATTGCCATTATGCACTCCTCCTGTGATGATATTTACCACAGCAGACATCTTCTACCTGCTTAAGCATCCGAAAACGCATATCATTCCAGTCCTTTATCACTTCCAACAAATCATAATAAACAGAATAAACGCTACCGCCGGCATTCAGATGGTGTGCTATCTGATTCAGATTGGAACCAATCTTACCCAGTTCAGCCGAAATCTCCCTTAATACTGCCACATCTCCATATTGTGGAATTTTTCTGCCAAGTGCACATCGTCTGATATACTCCGACATACTGATGCCTGCCTTGTTTGCTTTTTCCTGAATCCTTGCTTTCTCTTCTTCCGTAAGCCACATATTAAATTGAACTCCGTTTCTCGCCATATAAATCCTCCTCTAAATCTTCTTTATCTATCTTGTGCCGGATACGGCACTTGTCTTTCGCCGTCGCTTACGCTCCTCCCTCCGGTTATACGCTCACTCCCCTAAGGTCGTTCACGAATACGCGCGCTAACGCTTGCGAATACGCTCCACTATGGTCGCGGATAGTAGAGCAAGTTCCGCCCCGTGTAGACACGGGGCAGAACTTGTTGGGGATTTGACATCCCCAAGCCCCAGCTTCCATATGAAATTTACTACTCACTTATGCACCACCGTCTGACAAGCAGACGTACAGGCAATCGCCAAAAGCAATTACCTGACGCCACTTTGTCAGCCTTGACGATACTCAAGAAATTTTATAAATAACCAAAGAAATCATTTAGGAAATCATCCACCTCTTCCGACAGTTCTTCAACTGCTTCCGGCGGTGCCATCCCTACATCTGCTTCTATCGGTTCCTCTGCATCTGTAACAGTTCCTGCCATAGTCACAAGACCACCTTTACGCATGGTTGCATCCAACATGGTCTGCATTCGTTCCAACATATTGTCTGCTGTATTGCGGGCACATTCCTGTATTCGATTATCCCAGTCCGTAATTCTGTCCGGCTCTGTCTTTTCTCGATAAAGGCTTTTAATGCCTTCCCGGAAAATATCAGATTCCGTTGCATACTCACCTGATGCCAGTAAATATTCAAACATCCGAATTACTTCCTTCTGTGCATAATCCTTATTGCTCAGTCTAATAGTCCAGCGACATCCGTCTTTTGTTTTCTGCATTATACCAACCTACCTTTTATTCATCTGATGAGTTGCCAGAAGCTCATAGCCTTTGGCATTCAGTCTGATATCCTCAAGATAAGCTGCATTTTCTCTTGCATTTCCAAATCTTCTCATAATGGTTGCTCCACCACCCACATAAAGAATGTTGGAATAAGCAAGGTCGAATCCACTCTCATCAAGCATACCTTCTATATCTGTCGCAAATGCTTTCAGCTTCGATATGATAGTCTCTTTTACATCCTCAGGGATTACCACATCCTTACCAAGTATGAAATTCTGCACCACACTTTCCGGGATTCTACCGCCTGTAGCCTCTGCAACGGCTGCATTGATCTCCTGAAACAGGGTAATTATGGAGTTTGGTACGGTGACACATTTATCCGGTTGCACCTTTCTCTCGTCAATGCAGATGATATCCTTGGTCCATGACCCAATATCTGCCACAACATATCGCCCATGCATGTTGCCGATACGGTCTGCCACCGCCGCAAAACACTGGGGAAAACAATATACATTTTCAATGGTTATGACATAATCCTCCTCTTCAAATTCAATAAAATGTGGACCGCTTCGTTTCAAATACGCTACCAGCTTCGCCTGCTCCTTCCCGAATCGCTTAAAAGGAACTCCCACACCCAGCACCACACACAAGGTGCGTGGCAATCCTCTGGTTTTAATTTCTTTGGCAACAGCCACCAGCGTCAAAAGAAAGAAATCCTCATCTGCTGTCTTATCTTCATGAACTGTCTTACGCTCCCCACCAATGCAATAGTAACTGCCATCATAATAAAAGCTGTTCTCTGCCACCGGCGGTCTGCCATTACACCTCACTACACCGTTACTAAAAATGTGATGTCTGGTCTTCATAAGCGAAAACCCGTGGTCAATGCCGATTACAACCGGCTTGTCCTGTGAATTATTTTCTTCGTACATACTCTGTACCTACCTTTCTGCCCAGCGGGCGTTTTGTTTTGTAGGTATAGAATATAAAAAATCCACCCAACCTACATTGAATGTAAATTGAGTGGAAATTGAGAGAAAAAGTATTTCCTTCCGATAATCAGCATTATGAGAAAATAGGTAAGACTGTAAAATGTATTGAAGACGAGATACCATTTGAGATTCCGGAGAGTTGGGAATGGTGTAGGTTGGGAAGTGTTGGTAATTATGGTAACAATCAAAGTATCAGTTCAGATGAATTGACATTAAATTCATGGATACTTGATTTAGAAGATATCGAAAAAGAATCGGGCATTTTATTAGCCAAGCACTATAAAATAGAACGTAACTCAAAAAGTACCAAACACATTTTTAAAAAAGGTAATGTTTTATATAGTAAACTACGTCCCTATTTGAATAAAGTTGTTGTTGCTGATGACGACGGATATTGCACAACCGAAATATTACCATTAGATTTTGGAAAATATATAATTCCTCAATATGCTCAATTATTTTTAATGAGTCCTTATTTTGTTCAATATGCAACTGCATGTTCATATGGTGTAAAAATGCCACGGCTAGGAACTCAAGATGGTAGAAATGCTTTTTTTGCACTTCCACCAATGAATGAACAAATGCGTATAGTTTCGCAAATTCTAAGATATAACTTATATATTACGCAATATGGTGAGTTGGAAGTGAAACAGCATAACCTTAATGAAAAGGTTAATATTGAACTAAAAAAATCGCTTCTTCAATATGCTATCCAAGGGAAGTTAGTTCCTCAAGACCCTAACGACGAACCGGCATCTGTACTGCTAGAACGCATACGAGCGGAGAAAGAACAGCTTATTAAAGAAGGTAAAATAAAACGAGACAAGAATGACTCATACATCTATCGTGGTTCCGATAATTCATATT
>JAZURS010000132.1:0-1788 GCA_045606325.1 Agathobacter sp. | reverse complement strand
TGCTTTGATTCAAAAACAGCTTTCCCAGATTTCCCTTACCGTAGATTCTCTACAACTTTGGTTCGAAAAGACCCTTGCAGACGGAAAAATTGATCCGGAGCAGTTTAAGAAGCTTTCTTCTTTGTAATCGGAAATTGTGGGCGTATATGAAATTTTTCTTGTTCTACATACCATTTTAGCCATTTTTCGAGCCAGAATGGGCGTAGGACGTAACTTTTTTCATATACGCCCACGAAAGCTCCGACCAACAATGAAGCACGCTTCCAGGCAACAAAACGAACTATCAAACTACCACCAACAACAGCGCAAAAAAAGGAGCCTCGCTCCATAAGATGATTCTTCATCAGAATTACTTATTATGCGAAAACTCCCCCTAATTAATCCATCTTTTGACCCAGACTACACCATTTCAGGTATGCATTTATAAACAAATCTATCTTACCGTCCATAACGCTTTCAACATTACCGGTTTCTTCATTGGTTCGATGATCCTTCACCATGGTGTAAGGTTGCATGACATAGGAACGTATCTGATTTCCCCAGCCAATTTCCGTTACTTCGCCTCGGATATCTGCCGCTTTTTTTGCATTCTCTTCTTCTTTTAAAAGATAAAGTTTGGCTTTTAACATCTGCATGGCCTTATCTTTATTCATGTGTTGGGAACGCTCATTTTGGCATTGAACCACAATTCCGGTAGGAAGATGGGTAATACGTATAGCCGAAGATGTCTTGTTAATATGCTGACCGCCAGCTCCGCTGGAACGGTAAGTATCAATTCTTAATTCATCTTCATTAATTTCAATGTCAATGTCTTTTTCGATATCCGGCATTACATCACAAGATGCAAAAGAAGTTTGACGTTTCCCTGCTGCATTAAAGGGAGAAATACGCACCAAGCGGTGTACCCCCTTCTCCGACTTAAGATATCCATACGCATTGTCGCCTTTTACTTCAAAGGTGATGGATTTAATTCCTGCTTCTTCCCCATCTAAAGAATCCAGTACTTCTACTACAAAGCCTTTATCTTCCGCCCATCGCTTATACATCCGGTATAGCATAGAGGTCCAGTCACAGGATTCCGTTCCACCTGCTCCCGCATGAAGGGAAACAATGGCATTATCCCCATCATATTCTCCGGACAACAAGGTTTTTATCCGAATCGCTTCGTAAGTAGCTTCAAACTCCACTAAAGCTTCTTCTATTTCCGGTATCAATGATGCATCATTTTCTTCATATCCCATTTCCAGCAGTGTTTCAATATCTTCATATCCTGCTTCCAGCTTTGCATATGTTTCCACATCATCTTTCAGACTTTTTAATTGTTTCATTTTTTCCTGGGAACGTTCCGGATCATCCCAAAAGTCCGGCGCTTCCATTTCTTTTTCTAATTCCTGGATTTTTTGTTCTTTATTTACCAGGTCAAAGTGAATCCCTCACTTCCATTAATGGTGTTGTATAACTGTTTAATTTAAATTTAAACTGGTCCAATTCAACCATAATGTCACCTTCTTTCTATTTTACTATTTCTCATCTACCAGCACACCGTTCACCAAATATCTTCTGTCAGATTCTCCACCTACACAAGTAGACAGAACCAGGATTTGGTCTTCCGGAGCAACGAAAATACCTGCCCGATATTGATTACGAGTATCTTTATTGTTATAAATATCTGTCAAGAAACTCTGCTTACCTTCCTCTGTTGTAAAATCATAACTATACATTATATGTCGATCGTCATTTACAATGGCCGCAAAAATTTTATACGTATATATATGCTCCGGCGTGTAG
>JAZURS010000131.1:0-8767 GCA_045606325.1 Agathobacter sp. | reverse complement strand
AATAGCAGAAGATGGGAGCCACATATCCCATAGTCCGCTACGAAGGTTTTGCGGAACAAGACGAATTGTCCAGATTCCAGAAGTAAGATATGTGTCCGCTGGGATAAAGTCCAGATAAATCTCTTGAAATGGTGTGTAGGGCGTTGGTTCACCGCTATACGAGTAGACTTCTGTCTCACCAAAGGAATACCGCCAGCTTCCAGGTGTAGTGGGCAGAGTTACGGAATTGCCGACAGGTGGTGTTAAAGTAACCGTAAATTCGTCCCAGTAATTCTTCCAGAGTTGAATATTTAAGCTAGTACTAAAGTCGCTAATGCTTAACTCGATGATTTCTGTTTGATTATGGGAAAGATATCCTCCGATATGGCCGCTAGAAGTGCCTTCATTACCACTGCCGATGACGATAGAAATACGACCTAACTCACTTACAGAATCTATATAAGTTTCTAAAAGTGAACTGCCACTGTGTGAACCATAAGTGTTTCCGAAACTTAGGTTTAGAGCAAGTGGTTGGTTTAAACGTAAACTTTCACGAACACAATAATCAATTCCAAGCATAAGTAAGGAGGTGCTTGGGAAACTGTTGGGGCCTGGAATCCCTAATTTTACAATTATCAGATTCGCTTCATAGGCTACTCCGCGATATACGCCATTTGATGCACGTCCATTTCCTGCGGCAATTCCAGTTACATGTGTTCCATGCCCCGAAATATCTTGACTGGGACAGATAGATAATTGTTCTTGTGAGTTGCTTGCAGAAAGAGCTTCATTAATGATTGCTTCCGTGAATAGAGAACCAATAGCATATCCATCTGGAGGATTGCCGGGAATAGTCTGGTCCCATAAGGAAAGAATTCTTGTGTTACCGTTTGGTAGTCGAAAGTCGGGGTGAGAGTAGTCGATGCCAGAGTCAATAACACCTACTAGAGTGCCCCTTCCAGTTAGTTGTGGAGTACGAGCTTGTAAAGTGGTGATGCAGGAGGCACGTTTGCCTTCTGATACCTCATAGAAGAGCTGCTTAGGTTTTTCCATATAGGTAATAATATCTTCTGAAACAACGGAATCAATAAGGGTTTCAGGAAGCCGCAATATACCGTAGTTGTTAAGAAGTTCTGTAACAACAATATCGGGATATTTTTCTTTTATGCTATTCAAATTTCCAGTATGTTTTACAATTACCTCCCATGTTGCATCTGTATTATCAAATCCAATGAATAAGTCATTGGATTTTTCTCTTTCTTCAGGGGTGGCATTTAAGGCTGCACGAAAAAGTGTTTCTAATTTTTGATTGGTTTCCATAAAGGCTCCAATTTTTATTTTGAAAAAGTATATGAGCATAAAAAAGAAAATATTAGAAATAAAAATCGAACATTTGTTCTTGAAATAAGCAGGATGTGATGTTATAATAAAGACAGAACGGATGTTCGAGGAGGGGCTATGAACCACATATCAAAATGGGATGGATTAATGAATAAACTTACCGTGCTTTCGGACAGTGCTAAATACGATGTTGCATGTACAAGTAGCGGTGTGGACCGAAAAGGTGATAAAAAACATATGGGGAGTGCGGCAGGATGTGGAATATGTCATACTTTTGCAGCTGATGGCAGATGTATTTCTTTGTTGAAAATACTTATGACAAATGAATGTATTTACAACTGTCAGTATTGTATTAATCGTGCGTCCAATGATGTGCCAAGAGAGACCCTTGCCCCAGAGGAGATATGCACTCTTACCATGGAGTTTTATCGTCGCAACTATATTGAAGGATTATTTCTTAGTTCTGGAATCATAGGATCTCCGAATCATACGATGGGGTTGTTATATCAAACACTTTTCTTGCTTCGTACAAAGTACCACTTTAATGGATATATTCATGTAAAAGGGATACCAGGCGCTTCTGCAGACTTGGTAGAAATGGTGGGATATCTTGCAGACAGGATGAGTGTTAATCTAGAACTGCCTACAGCGGAAGGACTTCGTCAACTAGCACCGAATAAAGTACGTACAAGTATATTGACACCGATGCGCCAGATTCAAAGTGGAATTAGAGAAAGTCGCATGAATCATGGTGTGTCCAGTATGAAGGCTCGTATTGCAGTGGATGAAAAAACTTATTATAACCAGCTGGCACAAATGAAGGAAAGCTATGATATGTTATGTGATTACCATAGTGCCAGAGGTTTATTAAATGGTGAGAAAGCAACAGCTGTGGCGGCAAAGGCATGGGGCATATCTGCTCAAGAAAAATCGAATACATATGGTCTTGCCCATAGCAATCAATACTTTGTTCCAGCGGGACAGAGTACACAGATGATTATAGGTGCCACAGAAGAAACAGATTATCAAATCATGTCTGTATCAGAGGCGTTATATAAAAATTTTGAGTTAAAGAGAGTGTTCTATTCTGCATTTGTAAATGTCAACAAAGACGAGCATTTACCGTCTTTGATAGAAGGTCCCCCGCTGAGAAGGGAGCATCGCTTGTATCAGGCAGACTTTTTGCTTAGGTTTTATGGGTTTAAAGCAGATGAATTATTATCTGAAGCACGTCCGAATTTTAATGAGCATATAGATCCAAAATGTGATTGGGCGGTGCGTCATTTGGAATTATTTCCAGTAGAGATTAATAAGGCGGATTATTATACATTACTTCGTGTACCGGGAATTGGAACGAGAAGTGCAAGTCGAATCATAGCGGCACGCAGACATGCAAAACTGAATTTCGATGATATAAAGAAAATGGGTGTTGTTTTGAAACGTGCGTTATATTTCATTACTTGTAATGGAAAGATGATGTACAACGTTCCGATAGAAGAAAATTATATTACAAGGCAGCTGATTTATAGTGAGAAACCGGCACAATTATTGTTACCAAATGGAGGTGTGTCACATTATGAACAAATGTCAATCTTTGATTTTGCAGTGTGAAGATTCTTTAGAAGGGATACTCACTGCTATTTACGATGCTTTTGTGGAAAAGAATAAAATGCCTGACTATAAGGACGGCGATATATGTATTGAAATTGGTGAAAACCATACCATGACACTTTTTGCACAGTTGATTGTAGTGAAAACGGATTTGGATAAAGCACAGAAAACGTTATACAGCATCCAAAAGAACATCAGCTATTTAGCATATAAGAGGGTAGTGAGTGCACTTTGCCATTTTGATTCAGAGCGAGGAAATGTTGTGCTAGGATTTTTGATAAAAGGGTTTCCAATGGGGGCAAAGGTCATGGAAGATATGGCAGATCCTTATGTTATGCGGTTGATAGAACTCTCAAGAAAAGTGGACAATGAATCCCATTTGTTTTGTGGTTTTGTTCGTTTCTTTGACCTTGGTAAATTCTTATATAGTGAAATAGAACCAAAATGTCATGTGTTGCCACAAATTATGGAGCATTTTGCAGACCGATACCCAAATGAGCATTATATAATACTAGACAAAAAACGTCAGGTGGCTCTAATCCACCTGGCATATGGTGAGAGTTTCTTTGTATCTGGGAATGAATGGAATATTAATTTATCAGAGCATGAGGATTATTTTGAACGATTGTGGAGTCAGTATTTTAAGACTATTGCAATAGAGGAGCGGTACAACCCAAGATGTCAGAACAATCTTATCCCTAAATGGTATCGAAAAAACATGGTCGAATTTCAATAAAACAGCCTATTGAACGGCGTTCAATAGGCTAAAAGTCTATATCTCTTCAAAAGAAATCTCGTTTTGTTTTAAAAATTTTACTACCATCTTGTCCCATTCACTTTCCAAGGTTTTGTCTGTAGAAAAGACATTATAGGCAATACCGGTTGTAAGTGAAAGAAGCTGGTTCTGGTATTTTAAGTTGATGTACATTCCGGTTACGTCAGAAGATTTGTAACTACTTCCCACAGAAGTAATCGTTTTTTCCATATTGGTAGGGGATAGGAGAAAAACAAAGCGAAAGGCAGAAGGTGTTTTCTTGCCTTTGATTAAGTCAAAGCAGTTTCCTTTCAACATGGAGAAAGGTAAGAAACGGCAGCCTTCTAAGTGTAAGTCTTTAATCTCATCATCCGAGTAGAACCCCTTCGTGATTTGACCATTGATGGTGTAGGTGGCAATGCTGGTAATTACGGCTTCTTGCAAAAGGAAATGGTCGAACACTTCGCTACGAAGTAATTTATTCATAAAGTCCTTGATATCTGTTAATTCTAAAGCTATCATTTGTCCTCCAAAAATCTTTTAATTAACTATGATTATCATAGCAAAAAGTAACAGATTATGCTATACTAATTCACATATTGATAGTGAAAAATCCGAAAAGGAAGGAATGTAAAAAAATGAGTGAACAGCAGAGATTGTTTGAAATGCTTCATGCAGGTGTTACACCTTTTATGTGTGTAGAAGAATGCATAAATAGATTATCAGAAAATGGATTTGAAAATATCGGTTATGCTGATGCTTGGAATTTAGTTCCAGGTGGAAAGTATATGGTAAGCCATCACGGAACCACATTGTTTGCATTCACAGTAGGAAAAGAATATAAACCTTTGGATATGTTTCGCATGGCTGGAGCTCATACAGATTATCCATGTTTTCGTATTAAACCAAATGCAGATTTTTTAACAAATGGTTATGCGCAGATTAATTTAGAAACTTATGGTGGAGTGATTCTAAGTACATGGTTGGACCGACCTCTTGGAGTAGCTGGACGTGTCGCTCTTCGTAGTGAAAATCCATTAAAACCAAACATGGTGCTTTACAGATGTGAAAAGCCACTTATGACAATTCCAAATCTTGCGATTCACATGAACAGAGAAGTAAATAACGGTGTGGAATTAAATAAGCAGATAGATATGATGCCTATCTTGGATATGATTCCAGAAGAGAAGAAAGAAACTAAGTATTTCATGGCGTTTCTTGCAAAGGAATTAGGCGTGGAAGAAAAGGATATTTTGGATTTTGAATTGAGTGTGTTCCTTATGGAAGAACCTATGTATATCGGAGCAGAAGAAACTATGATTTCTTCGCCTAGAATTGATAATTTATCTTCTGTATCAGCACTAGTCTCAGCAGTTATTGACGGACAGCGTGAGAATGGAATCAATCTTATCGCTTTGTTTGATCATGAAGAAATTGGTAGCGGAAGCAAACAGGGTGCCGCATCAATTTTACTACATGATATGGTAAGACGTATTTTGAAGAGCCTTGGTGCGAATGAGGAGGAAGTAGAACGTACCTTATATGATGCAATGCTTCTTTCTGTGGACGTAGCACATGCGCTTCATCCAAATAAAGCAGGAAAAATGGATGTTACCAATAAACCTATTTTAGGAAAAGGACTTTGTATCAAGCAGGCTTGCAGCCAGTCTTATGCAACGGACGCAGAAACAGCTGCAATCTTTTGTCAGATTTGTGATGCTAAGGAGATCCCATACCAGAGATTTGTAAATCGTTCCGATGTTTTAGGTGGTGGAACATTAGGTAATCTTATGGCAAAGAATCTTCCTGTAAAAACAATGGATATAGGAGTGCCAATTTTAGCGATGCACTCAGCTCGCGAATTAATGGGAGCAGCAGACATCGATTCTTTAAAGGATGCGGTAACTGCATATTTTTCAATTTAGTAATAGGGGATAAGTTAGGATGTTTAGTCAGTTATTTGGAAAGTATTTAGTAGAAAAAGGAGTGCTTAGATACTCTGATTATAGAGATGCGGTACAGAAACAGTTAGATGTACGCGTAAAACTTGGAACAATTGCAGTGGCAGACGGGCTTCTGACAGAAGAGCAGGCAGAAACAATCAACCAGTTGCAGAAACAGTTTGATAAACGTTTTGGTGATATTGCAATTGAAAGAAAATATTTGACAGAAGAGCAGGTAGAGGGATTATTAAAGAAACAAGGAAACCCATACATGCAGTTTTTAGAAGTGCTTTTGGATTCAGAAAAGGCTTCTATCTCTGATATCGAAAGGGAGTTTGCAGCTTTTCAGAAGGAAAATGGTTTTTCGCATGCAGATATGCAGGCCCTTAAACATGATGACTTTGAGAGCCTTGTTCCAATCTATGCCTTTTCTTCAAAACCATATGTGACAGATATCGTAAGCTTGATGCTTCGTAACATCAACCGTTTGGTTTCGCGTGATTTTTATATTGATAAAATCGAACACGTCAAGGAAATGAAGTATACCTGCCTCGCGGGACAGAAAACATATGGGGATCATAATATTCAGATTGCATTAGCGGGTGAACGCACTGCTGAAGGATTTTTAAAGATTGCATCTGCCTTCGCAGAAGAAGATTATGCAACTCCTGAAGAAGATGCACTGGATGCAGTTTGTGAATTTATCAACTGTATCAGTGGTCTTTTGGCGGCAGAGCAGAGTAAAAAAGATGTAGAACTCGATATGAAGCCAGTTTATGCATACGAGAATCAGAAATTGATTGGAGATGTGTACGTACTTCCAATTTTTATTGAAGACTGTGAAGTAAAGCTGATTATTGGTGTAGATACAGAAGTGGAAATGGGACAGCATTCCCATAAGTTCTCATATGAAAAGGTGGAAAGCAGTATCGCGATTGGTCTTGCTAAGGGAACAGTTGCTGTTGTCGATGATTCAAAACTGTCTCGTAAGATTCTAAGAAATATTTTAGAAAAGGCGGGATATGCAGTAATTGCAGAAGCGACAGATGGAGAAGAAGGTATTGCTGCTTATATGCAGTATAAACCAGATATTTTGACGCTCGATATTACTATGCCAAATATGGATGGTATTGAGGCTCTTAGAGAGATTATGTCTGTCGACAAAAAGGCCAGAGTAATTATGATTTCTGCAGCAGGTCAGCAGCAGAAAATTATTGAATCGCTCAAAATTGGTGCAGAGAGATTTATTACAAAACCGTTTGAGCCACATGATGTTATTGAAAATATTGATAACATGATGAAAAAATAATCGTTTATTGGATAGTGTTTGTGATGAAATATACATATCAGGAAGTAATTAATATCATACAGAATACCAGACGTTTTGGAAATTTGACAGGTTATGAAGTATCCAAACGGATGTTAGAACAGTTAGGGAATCCACAGAGTGGCATTCCCTTTGTTCATGTAGCAGGAACGAATGGAAAAGGTTCTACAACTGCTTTTTTGTGCAAGATTTTAGAACAAACTGGAAAAAAAGTAGGGATGTTTACCTCTCCGCATCTCATAACCTTTGAAGAGCGTATTCGTATCAATGGAGTGTATATTCCGAAAGAGGATGTGACTCGTTTGGGGAACCAGTTGCTCGAGACAGAATTTGATGTGTCGCCAACCATGTTTGACTATTGTCTGGCTATGGCTATGTTATATTTTAAAGAACAAAAATGTGACATTGCAGTTATAGAAACGGGAATTGGTGGTCGTTATGATTCTACAAATGCATTAGGGACACCAGAAGTAGCCGTGATTACGAAGATTGGTTTTGACCATATGGGTGTGCTTGGAAATACATTAGAAGAAATTGCGGGAGAAAAAGCGGGAATTATAAAAGCGGGTTCCCCTTTGGTTACACAGAAACAAGAGCCTTCGGTGCGAACTGTGTTAAGCGAGAATTTCCGTCAAGTAAATGGGTCTATCGTAGATAAGCCACTCATGTGCATGGTTTCCAGTGAAGATTGTCTTTGGGTAAAAGATATTCCAAGAAAGATGGTGGGAGAATACCAGATAGAAAATGCTGCAACGGCTATGCTTGCGGCACGTGTGTTAGGTGTAGATGAAGCGAGTATTAGAGTTGGAATTTCCGAAACATTTTGGAAAGGCCGCATGGAGATTATCAATAATAGTCCATTCTTCATGATAGATGGTGCACACAATTCGCATGGAGTATTGGCTTTGGCAAGCAGTCTGAAAGAACTGTATCCGGGAGAAAAATTCCATTTTATCATGGGCGTGATGGCAGATAAGGATTATAAGGAAATGATAGATGTACTGCTGCCATTAGCACTAGACTTTGTAACCGTTACTCCGGAAAGTAATCGTGCATTACAGTCCAAAGATTTGGCGGAATGCATTCAGCGAAAAGGTGTACCAGCACGGTATGTGGATGATATGGAAGAAGTGATTCGTCCGTTGCTTGAACCAGGCACTTGTGAATACAAGACGATTGCTTTTGGTTCTCTCTACTTCATCGGTGCTATCGAGGCTATGCTTGAAGAGAATGGTAAGCGCTGACGGCTAAAAACACAGGTTATAATACGTATAATTATTTACCATAGCCGAAGAAGGGCTGAAAATATAGACAAATGAAAGTGATTGTACTAGAATGGACAAATATAAAGGAAGAGAATCTATAGATTCGGAGGAAGTATAAATGGAAAAGAAAAATCTTGATTGGGCAAACTTAGGATTTGGATACATGGTTGCAGATTACCGTTATGTAGCAAATTATAAAGATGGAAAATGGGATGATGGTGAAATCACAACAGATGCAAACATCACTTTAAATGAATGTGCAGGTGTATTCCAGTATGCACAGACTTGTTTTGAAGGATTAAAGGCATATACAACAGAAGACGGGCATATCGTTTGTTTCCGTCCAGACTTAAATGCACAGAGAATGGTAGACTCTTGTGAACGTTTAAAAATGCCTACATTCCCCGTAGAAAGATTTATTGATGCGGTAGAAAAAGTTGTAAAAGCAAATGAAGCATGGGTACCACCATATGGTTCAGGTGCTACACTTTACATCCGTCCATATATGATCGCAACAAATCCTGTTATCGGTGTAAAACCAGCAGAG
>JAZURS010000130.1:0-7837 GCA_045606325.1 Agathobacter sp. | reverse complement strand
CCACGTATCTAGCTTGGAAGGCTAGTGTTCTACCATTGAACTACACCCGCATAAAAGTCGGGGTGACAGGATTCGAACCTGCGACCTCCTGGTCCCAAACCAGGCGCTCTAGCCAAGCTGAGCCACACCCCGAAGGATATTCTTTTCTCGCCATTTCCCTGACGCGAGATTTATAATATCATAGCACAAACCCATTGTCAACAAAAAAAAATGATTTTTTTCAAATTTTTTTAAAAAGTCTCGGAACCCTTGATTTTAAAGGGCTCCGCGCTCTAACAAAATATCTTTCATTGCCCTTAAAGCCTTGCCACGATGACTAATTTCATTCTTTTGTTCTCTAGAAAGTGCTGCAGAAGAACATCCATACTCATCTAGATAGAAAATTGGATCGTATCCAAATCCATTTTCACCTTCTGCCTGATAACCAATATAGCCCTCCATAGTTTCACTAATTACCAATGTTTCTTTATCTGGCAAAACAGCTCCGATTGCACATACGAAACGTGCTGTACGTTGTTCTTTTGGAACTCCGTCTAACTTATCAATCAAAGCCTGATTTTTAATCTCATAAGATGTATCCTCGCCCATAAAACGAGCAGAATATACTCCAGGTGCTTTATCCAAATAATCGATTTCTAATCCAGAATCATCTGCCAATACAATTGCGTCTGTGTGCTCTGCTATCGCCTTTGCCTTAATCAGAGAATTCTCTTCAAAAGTCTCTCCGTCCTCTACCACATCCACTGTGATGCCTGCTTCCTTCATGGAAATCACTTCTACATCTACATCCGCCATAATTTCACGAATTTCTCTCATCTTATCTTTATTTCCAGTTGCAAAAACAATCTGTCTTTTCATATTAAAATCCTTCCTCAAAGGCCTGCATAATCGCATTGTAAATGCCTTGTGCTACCATCTTTTGATATACTGGATCGCAAAGATTCTCCAATTCCTTCGCATTTGTCATATATCCTACTTCTATCAGTGCTACTGGCACTTCACTATTTCTTATGATATAAATATCATCCGCCTTAACAAGCCCTAAACGTTTGCTACCTGTAGTTGCATTTACATTTTCTAAACAAATTTCTGCAAGTCTCTTGCTTTCATCGGTTTCATCTGGACTATATAGCACCATTGTACCATTTTCGTTATTAAATTTACCACTTGCAGAGGCGTTATTGTGCACGCTAATAAATACGTCCGCCTCTAATTTATTTGCCATTTCTACTCGTTCTGCTAAAGATGGATTTACATCCTCTAGTCTGGTGTAAAATACCTTTATTTTCTTTTCATCCACATCATCCAACAATTCTTTTAGCTGCAAAACGATATCCAGATTCAAGTCTTTTTCACGAATCTTTTTCTTTACAGCACCTGGCATCTTTCCACCATGTCCTGCATCAATTACCACAACTTTTTCATATACCTCATGTAAATCTTTAAACTCAATACATAAGAAATTCCCTTGGAAGGAATAGAGATGCTCACAAGCCTTGTCTAAATTGATTTCAAGTATTCCTGCCTCTCCATCCTTATAATAAGACAAGTTTGCAATGTGATTACTACTTCCTTTAATTGCATAATTATCAGAATAATTATCTACACCTTTGGCAAAACGTACATAAACCGTATTTCCTATATAGTCATTCGTAATCTGTACATCTTTTCCTTCAATGCCCTCTGGCAACTCAATATTTAGTTTCTTACCACTTAAAACCTGGTTACTATCGATTATAATATCTGTTTCTTGCGACAACACTGCTGGTAAAAGTTCAGCAGCAAATGCTACTCCACTTTTTATATCTGGCATAAAATAAAGCCCGGCACACATAAGTATCGTAAGCAAACTGAAGCACCACGTTGTCCACTTTAGTATTTTTCTTTCCATTTTTACCTATCGTTTGTAAATGCCTTAATACAAAGATTACAATTCTGCTTATCCTTTACATTGATAAATTGCTTTCCGGTATAACTAATATATCCTTCTCCATCATCTAAAATGATATTATCCAGGAATCTGTCACCGGAATCATATTCAATTGCCATAGGGTGTGTCGAACCTGGTGTATATACATATACTACTATGGCATATTTTTCACCTTCTTTTACAGGAATATCCCTTTCGAAATCAATGGTATAATATCCTGCGTTTTTTACAGCACCTTCTGCCACCAATATTTTATCATCAAAGGAGTCTTCATCTACAAATTTATCTACAACAAATATTCTATATTCTGTATCTGGCGCTGTAGCATAAAAAGAGGCAGCAACTACTTCTTCATCTTTTTCTGCTGTAAACACATTCGCACCATACATGGACTCTTTATCATAACCCATTTTTCCAACCCAGCCACACAAATCACTCTGGTAAATATTATCATAATTATCTACATCATCGATTCGTGTATATACCACGTTGTGAGTTCCTATATTTGTGTCATAATATGATACATAAAATACGCCATCATCTCCGAAACCTTCGCCCCAGCTATTTTGGCAAATAAATGCACCATCACCTTCTAATGGGATTGAGAAATTCTCTTTTGAATAATTATCATCCCAACCGATAATAACTACTTCATGGTTTGGTTTTGCTGTACCAATGTAGCAATAAGAATTCGTCGCTCTCTTGTAAAACTGTGAAGAGCTAGATGCGTTCTGTAAGCTACTATAAAGCGAAGTCTGAACTCCACCATATTTAAATACAGCCTCCTTAATGGCAGTAATATCTTTAGATGCAATAATACGCATTTCCTGTACATGTTTCACTGGCTCAAGGCCATCTGTGGTCTTTCCATCGCCATATGGATCATCTGCTTCATATACCGGTCCCTGCCATGCCGCCAAGTACGCCATGCCCATCGTATATTCGCCACCATCATACTGGCTTACCTTAAAGGAATTATTCATACTCATATGATCAACAGAAAACTCATAAGAAGCCTCTGGAAGCAAAGACGATTCCATAGCGGTTAAAGCTCCAAATGCCCAACAGGTTCCATACTGCCCTTGATTTCGAATTGATGAAATACGAAATCTAGATCTTAAATCGTATGTAGTAGGAAGAGCTGATGGATTTTCTGATGTGTCTGCCGTAGAAAATGTATTTTCTGCAAAATCAAAAGAACAATTATAACCTAACATTTCAGATAAGTCTGTTAAACTCACATAATACGATCCTTCAATCCTTGTTAGTGGTGACGATACCACAAAAGTTTCTCCCGTACTCAAAGCTTCGTTCTGTTCTAACGTAAGAATTGCGTTTAAATTATGCTTTTCAACCAATAATTTTTGTTCTTCATATAGATGCGCACTACAATCCATAGCATCCCTTAGAATTGTAACTGGAACCATAATATTGCGGTTATCATCCATATAAAAATCATACTTCTTACTACTGTATGCTTTGTTATCGATAAGCAATGTAAGTTCTTTTCCATTTACTTCATTAGCAACCAAAGGATACCATACCTCTTCCTTAAGTTCGCCTCCTCGGAACATTCCTACTTCTGCTTGATCTGATTCTAAAATATGAAATTTAAACAAAAAGACCATAAATAAGATTATGGAAAGTGCTATATATCTTTTTGAATATCTCATCCTGTATCCTATACCTCATTCAACTTATTTCTCTTTTCTAGGTGGTTTTGGCCCCATAAACTGGTAGAAATAAGTCTTAATCATACCATTATATATCTTGCGGTTTTTATCCGCCTTTTTGCCCACATAACGCTCTGCATCTTCATAACTTGTAATCATATACATAGACCATGAGTCCAAGTTCTTATATACATTGCCTATCGTAGTATAAAGGTCTGGCAAATCCGCTTTTTCCTCCAAACGTTCTCCATATGGAGGGTTTGTAATAATAAATCCATATTTCTTTGGATGGCTTAGTTTTGCTACATCACGCTGCTGGAAATGAATCAAATGATCCACTCCTGCACGTTTTGCATTTTCTCTTGCTGCTTTTACCACTTCTCCATCCAAATCGTAACCTTGGATATCTACTACTATATCTGTATCGACCATATCCTCAGCTTCCTGAACCGTATCATACCAAAGCTGCTTAGGAATTATATTTGTCCATGCTTCTGCAGTAAATTCACGATTCATACCTGGGGCAATATTTGCTGCTATCATAGCTGCTTCAATTGGAAATGTACCACTTCCACAGAAAGGATCTACTAGGATTCTATCCTTTCTCCAAGGTGTCAACATAATTAGCGCAGCTGCCAGAGTTTCCGTGATAGGTGCCTTGCTGGTCTGCAAACGATAACCTCTCTTATGAAGGGAATCACCAGATGTATCTAGTGCTACCATTACCTCATCTTTCAATAAAAAGATTCGCACTGGATAAGCAGCTCCATCTTCCTTAAACCAATCCGTCTTATATACCCCCTTCAAACGCTCCACCATTGCCTTTTTTGCAATGGACTGAATGTCAGAAGGACTAAATAATTTACTCTTGATAGAAGACGCTTTCTTAACCCAGAATTTTCCATCCTTTGGAATATATTCTTCCCATGGAAGAGCTTTTATGCCCTGAAATAGTTCTTCAAAAGTAGTCGCTTTAAATCTTCCCACCAGAAGCATTACTCGCTCTGCACTACGAAGGAATACATTTGCACGACAGATTGCTTCCGCATCGCCTTCAAAAGTAATACGACCATCTTCTACCCTTGTAATTTCATATCCTAAATCATAAATTTCACGCTTGGTCACTGCCTCCATACCAAAATGGCATGGTACAACCAATTCATATGTTTTCATATAGATTTCTCCATCTTCGTTATCAGTATCATAACTACTATAACCTATTTCATACTTACTTTTCAATGCCTTTTCTATGCTATTTTGGGGAGCTTTTATATTTTTTCATAGCCTCATATCCTCCAACTACCGTCCCCACTTCGTAACCGCTTCTCCCTAGTGTTCTTGCCAGTTGCATACTAGATCCTCCATGTTGACAATACAGAATAATCGGACGTCTTTTTTGCAACACATTCCTGTATTCCCTTATCTCTTCTTCCGGATAGTTAATCGCACCTTCCCAATGCCCCTCATGATAAATTCTCCTCGGTCTTATATCTATCAGTATTGCTCTTTTTTCTATTCTTAAACGCTCTATATCCTTCGGATAAACAATTCCAAACGTCATAACATCTTACCATTTTATTCTTCTTATTACAGAATATGCATAAGTATATCAAAAGTTAAAAAAGCACGACCTTCCAAAGGAAGCATCGTGCCTTATTATTTATCATTTCTTCTTCTTCGCACCCTATTTAAATGCTGTTCAAAATGACCCCTGTCAATAAATTCTGCTAATACATATTGGTCAAGCACTGGTACTGTACAAGAGAAGGCCCCCATCTTTTCAAGATACACTTCCCGATATTTCTCCGGTAATATCATGTATCCGATACGAATAGATGGCGATAAACTCTCGGAAAATGTATTGATATAAATAACACTCTGACTATCATCTGACATATAAAGTGTATCAATTGGTTTTCCCGGCATAAAAAACTCGCTATCAAAATCATCTTCCACAATGATAGCATTTCTTTTCTTTGCCCATTCCAAGTATTCATGGCGTTTTTTTACAGTCGCAGTTACTCCGGATGGATAACTATGAAAAGGGGTTACATGGAGGATATTCGCCTGTGTTCTTTGAAGCTCCGTGGATAAAACACCTTCTTTCCCCATCTTAAGCATTTCGCATTGTGCCCCCATTCCTTCATATACCATACGAATCTGTTTATAGGACGGGTCTTCTAAACCATACACCTTGTCATTCCCAAACATGCGCACCACTGTACTATACAAATGTTCCGCACCTGAGCCTATAATAATCTGCTCAGGCTGTGCTAAAATCCCTCTATAACGCAATAAATACTTTGCAATAGCATTTCGTAATATCGCACAACCTTCGTTTGGCGACTTCTCCAAAAGCTCGCTGCTATATTCTGTCAAAACACTACGTATGGTCTTAAAATATACCGACTCAGGAAACATAGTTTCCTTTATTTTGCTATTTACACTATCCCATTCCAGCAAATCCAATTTCTTTTTGTCTTTTAAGTTTCTTTTTGTCGGAGTAATCTCTGAAACGAAATATCCACTTCGTTCCCTTGACTCAATATACCCCTCATCTCTTAGCATCTGATATGCATTTTCAACCGTTATTAAACTAATCCCCAAATGCTCTGCCAAAGTACGTTTCGAAGGTAATTTCTCATTTTTCTTCAAAGCACCTGATAGTATATCTTCTTTTATAGAAGTATATAAAAAATAATACTTGGATTTTTCATCTCTTTGATTCATAGAATAAGTTAACATCTTTTCTTATCCTTCTTTCGAACACAATTTTTGCTACATAATTTCATATTGCATGAGTTCATACTTAAGCTTACTACCTACCATAATCTCAGCTGGCAATAATGCTCTTGCGACAAGTTTCAAATCATCTAACTCAATATCAATTCTTTTCAAATTCGCATAATCACCCTCAATACTTACTACCTCATAATACCATGTTTCCATTATCATTTTCTCCATTCATTTATAATCATTTCTGCTATTTTATACTCGTTTCATCCCATGCAGCATTACCTTATCTTCATCACTCACACGATATGACTCTCGCATCTTCTGAATCGCCTTATTATATGTCCAATCATCTAAAGAATTATTTCCATCCTGCATATAACAGTACGTTTTTTCTCTCTGTTTCGCCCAAGCCGTTGCAATCGCCCACGCCACTGCCATTTTACAATAATATTTTTCATTTTTTAGAGAGTCCAATACCTCTAGAGACATATCAATATATTCATCTGTAAGATAATAGTTCATAAGCAGAACCGCTACCACACGTTGCTTAAATTCATCGTCTTCTTTTCCATATGGTAAAAGAAACTCTAAAAACTCTCCCCTATGTTTACCAACAATTTTCAAATTGCTACAAAACCCATCACACAAAGACCAATCATTAATCTTTGCTATATGTTCTTCTATATACGGAATCAAAATATCCAACTCTTCTTTTGCATAACCGATAACAAAACCTTTTATCGCCACTTCCTCATAAGTATCCTCTGATGCCTCTTTTATATATTTCTGCCAATCTCCCTTTGCAATCTCTTTTGCAATCTGTCGAAGTATCGGCACCCGAACACCTAAAATTAGTCTTGAACCCGGAATCAATGCACTTGTAAATTCTTTGAATTTCTCATCTATATTATCATTTAAAACTGCCCTAATATTTTCCGCTGTAATCATCTTATCTTCCCCAGCACAACCTTTTCAAATGTAAGTCTATGATAAAACAAAAAACCTCGTAAGTAAATACTTACGAGGTTAAGCGTGAGTGAGAAGATTCGAACTCCCGACACCTTGGTCCGTAGCCAAGTGCTCTATCCAGCTGAGCTACACTCACATTTTCTGAGATTTCTCTCAATGCCGGCGACCGGAATCGAACCGGTACCGTATTGCTACGACAGGATTTTAAGTCCTGCGCGTCTGCCAGTTCCGCCACGCCGGCATATTCACATATTTGTGAAAGTGGGACCAACAGGGCTCGAACCTGTGACCCCCTGCTTGTAAGGCAGGTGCTCTCCCAGCTGAGCTATGATCCCAGAAGTAACTCTTGTTACTAACGACCCCAGCGGGACTCGAACCCGCGACCTCCGCCGTGACAGGGCGGCGCTCTAACCAACTGAGCCATGAGGCCATATATTATATTTTTAAAAAGTGGACCATCGGGGACTCGAACCCAGGACCGACCGGTTATGAGCCGGTTGCTCTAACCAACTGAGCTAATGGTCCAAAT
>JAZURS010000129.1:0-29416 GCA_045606325.1 Agathobacter sp. | reverse complement strand
CTTTTCGTAGGTACAAAGAAACAGGCACAGGATGCTGTTAAATCAGAAGCAGAACGTTGCGGTATGTACTTTGTAAATGAAAGATGGTTAGGCGGTATGCTTACAAACTTCAAGACAATCCAGTCACGTATTGCTAGACTTAAAGCAATCGAAGTTATGGCAGAAGATGGAACATTTGATCTTCTTCCAAAGAAAGAAGTAATCGCTATTAAGAAAGAATGGGAAAAACTTGAAAAGAACCTTGGTGGTATCAAAGAAATGACACGTATCCCAGATGCTATTTTCGTAGTAGACCCTAAGAAAGAAAGAATCTGTATCCAGGAAGCTCAGTCACTTGGTATCACACTTATCGGTATCGCTGATACAAACTGTGATCCTGAAGAATTAGATTATGTTATCCCAGGTAACGATGATGCTATCCGTGCAGTAAAATTAATCGTTGGCAAGATGGCAGATGCTGTTATCGAAGCAAAACAGGGCGAAGAAGCTGTTGCTGTTGAAACTGTAGAAGAAGTAGAAGAAACAGTAGAAGCATAAATATAAAATTTGGAGGAATAATATTATGGCAATTACAGCAGCTATGGTAAAAGAATTGCGTGAAATGACAGGCGCAGGTATGATGGACTGTAAAAAAGCATTAGCAGAAACAAATGGTGATATGGATGCAGCTGTTGATGTATTAAAGAAAAGCGGTGCAGCTAAGATGGAAAAGAAAGCTTCTAGAATCGCAGCTGAAGGTATCGCACGTGTTGCTATTAATGGTAATGAAGCAGTTGTTGCAGAAGTTAACTCTGAAACAGACTTCGTAGCAAAGAACGAAACATTCCAGGAATTTGTACAGTTAGTAGCTGATACAGCACTTGCTTCAGGCTTAAACGGTGGCAAGAATGGTGAAGATGTAGAAGCACTTCTTGAAATGAATGGTCTTAAAGATGTATTAGTTGAAAAGACTGCTACAATCGGTGAAAAATTATCTGTTCGTAGATTTGCAAAAGTTTCTGGCGAATGTGTAGCAAGTTATATCCATGCAGGTGGTAAAATTGGTGTTCTTGTAGCAGCTGAAGGTGCAGCTGATGTAAAAGAAGCTCTTACTAACGTAGCTATGCAGATTGCAGCTATGAACCCACAGTATATCAGCAGAGACGATATCGCTCAGGAAGAAATCGTAAAAATGAGAGAAATCATCGTTGATTCTTCATTAAACGATCCAGCATCTCTTCCAAAACCAATTTTAAATGAATTAATCAACAAAGCTTGTGCTGGTGTTTGGACAGCTGAAGATGTTGCTATTTATGAAGAAAAGAAGAGCAATATGAACTACTTATTCAACTTCCTTTCAAAAGAAGCAAAGGCTGCTCTTGTAGCTTTAGCTATGGAAGATAAAGAAAACATCGTTGCTAACAAGATTTTCAACGGTGCAGTAGAAGGTCGTGTATCTAAACAGTTAAAAGATATTTGTTTATTAGACCAGACTTATGTAAAAGCAGAAGATGGAAAACAGACTGTAGCAGCATACCTTAAGTCTGTAAATCCAGCTCTTGTTATTAAAGAAGTTGTTCGTTATGAAGTAGGTGAAGGTATCGAAAAGAAAAACGAAGACTTTGCAGCAGAAGTAGCAGCTCAGATGGGCTAATCTTTGATTGCATACAACTAGAAGTTGTGGTATTATAACTTATGCACATACTAGATATATTAAAATTGTATAAAAATACCAATAATAAAACGCCAAAAAGCATTGACTTTTTGGCGTTTTTTAGTATAATCTAATCTATGTTGTGTTTGTCGCAGGCGAACAACTGTCTTTAGAAAGGGCGAAAAATGTTCAAGAATAAATACAAAGATGACAATCGCTACTATAAACTAGACATAAACGAAACAGATATGAAAAAAGTAAAGCGTTATAATTTGATTTACTTTGTGGGAATGTTTTTGTTCTGGTTATTGGCAGGACTTGTGAATCAAGATTCATCTAGAACCTTTTATGTGTTGTTTCCATACTATTTTATTTTTTTACCTATTATATATTTTGGATATGGAGCATTAAATTTTTGGGGATTGTCAGCAAATATGGATGGGGTAGCATATGATGGAAGTGTTAGACGTATGCACCGTTCAGGGCTTGGAATTATTATCTGGACAGGTATAAATGTACTGTTAGATATCATATATATCATAGTGAATTTTCAAACAGCAAATGTATTAAAAGAAGTTATTTATATATCTTTGCTTGCGGGTATTGTTATAATCGGTATTTTATATGGAAAATTTTATGACAGATACCTTGTGAAAATGGTTTTCACCTCTTAAGATAAAGAAGAGGAAAAGATAGAAAAATGTAAGGAGGAAATATCTATGAAAACATTCAAGAAAGTTCTTGCCCTTGTTTTAGCAGGAACAATGCTTGCTGGATGTCTCGTTGGATGTGGTGGCAACGAAACAAAAAGCACTCCACTCGTAATTGCTTCAGCAGATATGAGTGAAAAATTTAGTCCATTCTTTGCGGACTCTACATACGATCAGAACGTAGTAGACTTCACACAGGTTCAATTACTTGGTAACACTAGAGCCGGTGAAATTGTATACAAAGGTATCGAAGGTGAAACTTATGAATACAATGGAACAGACTACAAATATACAGGTATTGCTGATTGTGTAGTTACAGAAAACGCAGATGGAACAGTAGATTACGAATTCACACTTCGTGATGATCTTAAATTCTCAGATGGAGAAGCAATCACAGCAGATGACGTAATCTTCTCTTATTATGTATATGCTGACCCTATGTATGATGGCTCTGCATCATTATTCTCATTACCTATCAAAGGTATGAAAGAATACAGACAGAACATGAACTCTAAGTTCAACTTCATCGTAGCAGCTGGTAAAGACAATGCTGACTTTACTTACTGGACACAGGAAGAACAGACAGCTCTTTGGGCTGACATTGAACAGGCTGGTGCTAAATTTGCACAGGAAATCGTAGATTACTGTGTGGCAGAAGCTGGTGCAACAAACGTATCTGAAGCAGCTGCATTATGGGCATTCGCAGGACTTCCTGCTGAAGCAACAGCAGCAGATTTCTTTGCTGCAATGTGCGAAGCATATGAATGGGATCTTGCATCTCTTTCTACTACAGAAAGTGCTGGTTCTTCATTATTTGATTTAATGGAAAACTATGACGCGTACACAGAAGTAATTACAACTGGTGAATCTGCTGCAAGCATTTCTGGTATCCAGAAAACTGGTGAATATTCAGTTAAAGTTACATTAACAGAAGCAGATGCTACAGCAATTACTCAGATTGGTTTAATTCAGGTTGCACCATTACATTACTATGGTAGTGATGATGCTTATGATTATGACAACAATAAATTTGGTTTTACAAAGGGTGACCTTTCAGGCGTAAAAGCAAAAACAACTACTCCATTAGGAGCAGGTCCTTATAAGTTTGTTAAATATGAAAACAAAGTAGTTTACTTAGAAGCAAATGAAAATTACTTCAAAGGTGAACCAAAGATTAAAGATATTCAGATTAAAACAACTCTTGAAGCTGATAACCTTCCAGGTGTAGTACAGGGTACAGTAGATATTTCTGAACCAGCTATCTCTAAAGAAGTTATGGCTAACATCAAGAAAGAAAATAGCAATGGCGAATTAACTGGTGATAAATTAGCTACAACATTAGTTGACTTTAATGGTTATGGTTATATTGGTATTAACTCTAACAATGTATCAGTAGGCCATGATGGTTCTTCAGATGCTTCTAAGAACTTAAGAAAAGCTATCGCAACAGTTATCTCTGTATACAGAGACGTAGCAATTGATTCATACTACGGCGAAGCTGCATCTGTAATCAACTACCCAATTTCTAACACATCTTGGGCAGCTCCACAGAAATCTGATGCTGATTATGCAGTAGCATTTTCTAACGACGTTGATGGCAACCCAATCTACACAGATGGTATGACAGATGATGAAAAATATGCTGCAGCTTTACAGGCAGCTGTAGGCTTCTTAAAAGCAGCTGGTTACACATTTGATGAAGCTGGCAAGATTACAGCAGCTCCAGAAGGTGCTAAGACAACATACGAACTTATCATCCCAGCATCTGGTACAGGCGATCACCCATCAATGACACTTGTAACACAGGCATCTGAAGCATTAAAGACAATTGGATTTGACTTAAAGATTACAGACGTTGCAGATGGTAACATCCTTTGGGATGGGCTTGATGCTGAAACAATTGAAATCTGGTGTGCAGCTTGGGGTGCAACACTTGATCCAGATATGTTCCAGATTTATCACAGCGAAGGTGGTAGTGCTCATTACTACGCAATCCGTAACGCTGAATTAGATAAGATGGTATTAGATGGAAGAGTAACTTCTGAACAGAGTGCTCGTAAAGCAATCTACAAAGAAGCTCTTGACTTCATCGTAGATTATGCAGTAGAAATTCCAGTTTACCAGAGACAGGAATGTTACTTATATAGTGCAGAGCGTGTAAATATGGATACAGTTGCAAAAGATCAGACATCATTCTACTCATGGATGAATGAAATCGAAACTATGGAAATGAAATAATCATTTTAACAAATACTACTATAATACCGCAGGCCAGTTGGTCTGCGGTATTAAAAGGTATTTCGTATGAAAATGATTACTTCATTTTTTTACGAAATACCTTTGTTTTTTAGACGGATTTAAGGAGAGATAGACAATGAAGAAATTTTTAGTAAAACGTATTTTGTTATCTTTGGTACTATTAACGTTTGTTTCTATGATTATTTATGGAATTATGCGTTGTATGCCAACTTCATACGTAGAAACGCAGGCAAGACAGTTGTCTCAGAAACCAGGTTCAAAGAGTTATGATGAATGGTTGGATCAGTTAAATGCTGCTTATGGTTTGGACAAGAGTCCAATAGAAGGTTATTTCTCATGGGCTGGAGAAGCAGTACAGGGTAACTTTGGAGATTCATGGGCTTGGAATAAGCCTGTAATCGAAAAATTCCAGGATGTTATCTGGTATTCTTTTGTTTTAGCTCTTGTGGCGTATGTGATTCAAATTGCCCTTGCGATACCGCTGGGGATATTGGCCGCCCGAAAGCAATATTCCGTTGCAGATTATTCCATAACGGTCGCGGCGTTAGTAGGTATATCTTTACCTAGCTTCTTCTTTGCGACGATTTTAAAATGGGTATTTGCAATTCAATTGGGATGGTTAGATTTGTATGGTATTGTAGGACGTATGCATGATCAACTCTCGCCTATGGGAAAAGTCTTAGATATTGCACAGCATATGATTATGCCAGTAGCAGTACTTTCTATTTTAGGTGTAGGTAGTTTGATGCGTTATACCAGAACAAATATGCTTGAAGTATTAAATTCAGACTATATTCGTACTGCTCGTGCAAAAGGTTTGGCTGAGAATCGTGTAATCAATTATCACGCATTTAGAAATACTTTGATTCCAATCATTACATTGCTTGGTGGAACCTTACCAGGTCTTTTTAGTGGTGCAATGATTACTGAAACCTTATTCCAGATTCCAGGAATTGGGTACACTTCATATCAGAGTATTTTACAGGGAGATATTCCTTTTGTAATGTTCTATATGTTATTTATTGCAGTTTTAACACTTACAGGAAACTTGATTGCAGACGTATTGTATGCAGTAGTAGACCCTCGTGTACGTGTAAGCTAGAAAGGAGGAAGACATGGAACAGAATATGGAAAACAAAACAAATGAACCAGAATTGTTAGAACAGAAAGTCCGCGTCCTTTCTCCAGGAATGATGGTTATGAAAAGATTCTTACGTAACCGTTTGGCGATTGTAGGTCTTTTAATTATTGCATGTATGTTTCTGTTTTCTTTTGTGGGTGGAGCTATTAGCCCATATACAGAAAGTCAGATTTTCTATACAACAGAAGAAATGAGAAAAGATTACGCAGGTGCAACAGTAATCAAGGATTACCATATATATGAAAAAGATGGAATTGAACTTCCTTCAGACATTCGTTCAAAGATTACCCTTGCAATTGTTAAAAAGGAATTTACTTTCCAGTCAAAAGATGGTAATTTCTATGGCCTTGCAAAATACACAGACAATTCCTATGGCTTATATAAGATTGCAAATTTGAATGCTGTTGTTGAAAATGGAGAAAATATTGGTGTAGTATGTCAGCTTTCATTTACTCCTTATGCTCAGGATGTAGTTTTAACATATGATTTTTATCAGAATGTATTATTAGCAATTCGTGATAATGCAACTTCATGCACAGTTGATGGTGTGACCTATCAGCTAAAAGCAGAAGAGGGAGCAAGAGAAATTCATGTTTTAACACAAGATGGAGTAGAATATGCATATGTATGCAACATGAATATCAACAGTGTAGTAGACGGAGTGTATCTTACACCAGATTATAAAATGCAGTTACAGGATGCAATTGCAGCTGGAAAAGATGCATTTGATTATGTTAAAGAAGATGGTTCGAAAGAAACATATACAATTGATAACAAAAATGGACAGTATATTGTGAAAAGATTCCAGACCACTCGAGTTATTGATATTTATGCGGAACCTTCTTCGGAACATTGGTTAGGAACTGATGCAAACGGTATGGATATTCTTACACGTTTAATGTACGGTGGAAGAATTTCACTCCTCATCGGTTTTGTAGTAGTATTTATTGAATTAGCGATTGGTGTAGTAGTAGGTGGTATTGCAGGCTTCTTTGGAGGCTGGGTAGACAACTTACTCATGCGTTTTGTAGACGTTGTATATTGTATCCCTGCTATGCCATTATACTTAATTCTTGGTTCTGTAATGGATTATTATGATGTATCAGCTACAGCACGTATTTATCTGCTTTGTGTTATCATGGCGATTATTGGCTGGGTTGGTATTGCACGTATCGTACGTGGTCAGATTCTTTCCTTACGTGAACAGGAATTTATGATTGCTGCAGAAGCAACAGGTATTAGTGTAAAGAGAAGAATTTTCAAACATTTAATTCCAAACGTTATTCCACAGTTGATTGTATTTGCTTCTATGGGACTTGGTGATATCATTCTTTCAGAAGCAGCACTTTCTTTCTTGGGACTTGGTGTTAAATTCCCAGCAGCTTCATGGGGAAGTATTATTAATGCGGTTAACGACTCATATGTTATGACAAATTATTTGTTTGTATGGGTTCCAGCTGGTTTGTTAATTCTCTTTACAGTATTAGCATTTAACTTTATTGGTGACGGTTTGCGTGATGCATTCGACCCTAAGATGAAGAGATAGGAGGAAGATATGGCATTATTTGGAAATAAAAAAACAAAAGACGCAAACTATATTTCAGCGAAAGAATCTCGTCGTATTTCGAAAGAAAATCGTAAAATTACAAATGAAATCGAGAAGAAAAGAAATCGTAAGGTGATTCCAGAAGAAGAGTATGTGACACAGATGAAGAATCCTGAAAACTGTGTTGAGTTTGATAATGTGCATACTTATTTCTTTACAGATATCGGAACTGTTAAGGCTGTTAATGGTGTTTCATTTGAAGTACCACAGGGAAAAACGGTAGGTATTGTTGGCGAGTCTGGTTGTGGTAAATCGGTAACTAGTTTATCAATGATGCAGCTTGTTCAGAGACCTTCTGGTCAGACTGTAGAGGGTGAAATTCGTTTCAACTCTGCAGAAGGTAAAGCTTATAACGTAGTAAATGCACCTACAAGCCTTATGCAGAAACTTCGTGGAAATCAGATGTCTATGATTTTCCAGGAGCCTATGACTTCTTTAAATCCAGTATTTCGTATTGGAGATCAGGTAGATGAAGTAATTGCACTTCATAATCCTGAAATGAGCAAAGAAGATGTTAAGGCTCGTACGATTGAAATGTTAGATATGGTAGGTATCGCAAATAAAGAAGGTGTTTATGCGATGTACCCACATGAATTATCAGGTGGTATGCGTCAGCGTATCATGATTGCCATGGCTTTGGCTTGTGATCCAAAACTTATTATTGCGGATGAACCTACTACAGCACTTGACGTTACAATTCAGGCTCAGATTCTTGACCTGCTTCGTAACTTAAAGGATAAAATCAACAGTTCGATTATGCTTATTACTCATGACCTTGGAGTAGTAGCAGAGATGGCGGACTATGTTGTAGTTATGTATGCTGGTCGTGTAGTTGAAAAAGGTACTGCACGTGAGATTTTCAAAGATCCTAGACATCCATATACAATTGGTCTTATGAATTCAAAACCAGTAGTTGGTAAAAAAGTAGACAAATTATATAGTATTCCTGGTAATGTTCCAAACCCAGTTAACATGCCAGATTACTGTTACTTTAGAGAACGTTGCGAAATGTGTGTAGAAGGATGTTCTGGTAAATATCCTGGTATGTATCAGGTTTCACCAACACATTTTGTAAGCTGTTATCGTGCAGAGGAAGGAGGCACTCTCGTTGAGTAAGGAATTGAATCAGACAAACGAACAGAATGATGACATCATCCTTGAGGTGTCTCATTTGAAAAAATATTTCCCAATCAAAGGCGGCTTTTTCGGTGGTACAACAGGCCATGTAAAAGCAGTAGATGATGTTTCTTTTAAAATTAAAAGAGGAACTACCATGGGTCTTGTAGGGGAATCTGGTTGTGGCAAGTCTACAACTGGTAGAACAATCTTACGTCTTTATGACAAAACAGATGGTGAAGTATTATTTAATGGAAAAGATGTGCATTCTTTAAATAAGAAGGAATTGAACGAACTTCGTACAAAAATGCAGATCATCTTCCAGGATCCATATTCATCACTTTCTCCTAGACTTCCAATCGGCGAAATCATTGGAGAAGCAGTTCGTGAACATGGACTTGTTCCAAAAGAAGAGCATGATGAATATATTTCAAAAATCATGAAGGACTGTGGTCTTCAGGAATACCATAAAGACCGTTATCCACACGAATTCTCTGGTGGACAGAGACAACGTATCTGTATCGCACGTGCATTAGCACTTGATCCAGAATTTGTAGTATGTGATGAACCTGTATCCGCACTTGACGTATCAATTCAGGCTCAGATTATTAACTTACTTCAGGAATTACAGGAAAAGAGAAACTTAACATATCTTTTCATTTCCCATGACCTTTCTGTAGTAGAACATATTTCTGATACGATTGGTGTTATGTACTTGGGCGGAATGGTTGAAACTGGTACAACAGAAGATATCTTTGCTGAACCTCTTCATCCATATACAAAAGCATTATTTAGTGCGATTCCAATGCCTGACCCAGATATCAAGAAAGAACGTGTGATTTTGGAAGGGGATATCCCTTCTCCAGCAAATCCACCTAGTGGATGTAAATTCCACACAAGATGTTCACAGTGCATGGAAATCTGTAAAACAGTAGATCCAAAAGCATGTGATATGGGTAATGGACATATTGTTAAATGTCATTTATATGACAAAGAAAATCAGTAGTACAACAATTAGTTTATCTAAATAATACGAAAACCAGAACGGCATATTATATAATACGAAACACGACTTTCGCTCTTAGCGTCCTCATTGCGTTACTAACCTCATGACGATTTGCATCGCCATTCGCTAAGTAACGATGGGCCGCTAAAGGTTTCGGATTATATAATATGCCGTTCTTGTTTTCTTAGTCTATGGATAAATTAACTTGTTGTTTTTATGTGTCTAAATAGTAAAAAGGTAATTAAGCTAAGTTGTAGAGGTGAAAATAGATGGATTATAGCTTTGTAAGAAGACTGACCTCAAATATTGAGGTTAATACTTGTAAACGGATATTTAATTATTTGTCTGAGAATGGAATAGAAGTATTTATTAAAAATGGACATGAATATACAAATTGGAGCAGTGATGCTTGTGAATATGCAGAGGAATGTGATTTATACGTGAGTGCTGCAGATTTGGAATTTGCGAGAGGGCTTGTGACAGGCATTGGTCTTGAAAAGGTATTATGTACTGAGAAAGAAATTTCAAAAGGTGTAGAAAAATCACCAGTTGAGAAAGCAGAAGAGGAGTTTTATCGCAAACATAAACAAAATCAAGTGTTCGCATGGGCAGTTATCGCGGGTGTAATTATTTATATGTTTTTCCATTTTTTAAAATAAGTTGTTCACACTTTATTCACTTGCTTGCAATTCTTTTTCATGTTAAGATTATCTATGGAGTTTATAAAAAATTTATAATTCGAATGAGGAAAGGTATGAAAAAAGTTACAAGAGTTAGTAGAGACAAGGTAAAAAGCTTTGATTTCGCAAAGAAACCACATACACCAGGCTTTTTGTTTCCGGTGGCTAGAGAGATAATTTCTAAACCAGTTTTGAATGGTCGTAATTTTAAGCTGACCAAGAAGAATATGGAATCAGTAAAGGGACCATATTTGATGTTGGTAACCCATTCTTCTATGATTGACTTTATGGTTATGACTGTGGCAGTACAGCCATATAGAGCCAACAATGTTATGACATTAGAAGGGTTCAATACTTATACAGAACCACTTATGCGTTCTTTGGGGGTACTTGGAACTCGTAAGTATATTAGCGACTTAAATTTAATTAAAAATATTAGATATTGTATTCAGAAGTTGGAGAATCCATTTGTGCTTTTCCCAGAGGCAAGATATTCTTTGGATGGCTGTACTTCTTACATTCCTGAATCAACAGCAAAATTGGTGCGTTTGCTTCGTGTACCTGTTGTAGTACTTCGTATTCATGGAAACTTTGTTACTCAGCCACAGTGGAATAAGATTGATAAAGGAAATCGTATTGAAGCAGAAATGGAACAGATTTTAACTCCACAGGAATGTAAAAAATTATCAGTTCCTGAAATTGATGCACGTATTCGTGAGGCATTTAAGTACGATGATTTCAAATGGCAGTATGAGAAGAAGGTTAAAATTGATCATCCAAAACGTGCAGAAGGCCTTCATTGTCTGCTTTATAAATGTCCAAATTGCCAGACGGAAGGAGAAACTTATTCCGAGGGAACCAAACTTTGGTGCGAACATTGTGGCAAAGAATGGGAAATGGATGAATATGGCCGTTTGCATGCAATAAATGGCGAAACAGAATTCCCACATATTCCTGATTGGAGTAATTGGGAAAGAGAATGTGTTCGTAAGGAAATCGAAGATGGCACATACTATTTCGAAGATACAGTTAATGTAGAAACACTTCCAGGTTCTTTGAAATTTTACTATCAAGGTGAAGGTAAGTTGATTCAGACTCCTACTGAAACCAGGGTAGAGTGTAATTATCACGGAGAACCTTATGTGCTTACGCGTAGTGCAATGAATTTAGAAAGTATGCACATTGAATATGATTATCTTGGAAGAGGAGATTGTGTAGATATCTCTATTCCAGATGATAGTTTCTGGTGTTACTTATCTAAGAGGGATGCGATTACAAAGATTTCTTTTGCAACAGAAGAAATGCATTTGCTTGCTGTAAGAAAGGCATCTGAAGAAGATAAAACAGAAGAATAAATATAAACACTTCAAATTTGAGGATACTTGGATTTGAAGTGTTTTTTTTATAGAAAAACATTGACATAAAATAGAAATAATGATAATGTGAACATATGAATAGATATTCATATATAAAGGAGGTCAATATGGCAATACATGATGTAGAGCACTGTGAGTGTCATGAAGTACATAAAGATTTGGTAGAAATGATTAAAAATCGTATGCCAGATGAGGATGAACTTTATGATTTAGCAGAATTATTTAAAGTATTTGGTGATTCCACAAGAATTCGTATATTAACAGTATTGTTTGGCGAAGAAATGTGCGTGTGTGATATCGCGGAGACTTTAAATATGAATCAGTCTGCTGTTTCACACCAGCTTAGAGTATTAAAAAATGCTAAGTTAATTAAAAATCGAAAAGATGGCAAGCAGGTATTTTATGCTCTTGCAGATGATCATGTAAGTACAATTCTTGCCATGGGACTAGAACATATTGAAGAACAGTAGCATATAATGGAGGATTTATCATGAAAAAGAAATTTAAAGTAGAAAATTTAGACTGTGCACATTGTGCAGCAAAAATGGAAGAAGCAATTAAAAAAATTCCAGGTGTAACAGATGCTGTTATGAATTTTATGACTCAAAAACTTACACTTGAAATTGCAGATGATGCAAATATGGATGAAATCGTAGAAAAAGCGCAGGAATGTGTATCAAAGGTAAGTAGTGTTTGCGAAATTATTCGATAGTAATGTAAGAGGAAAATATGAATAAAAAACAGAAAAATGATTTAAAAAGAATATTGGAGGCAACTGCATTATTTCTTCCTTTATTTTTTGTAGAGCATGTTGTTCCATCGCAATATCATCCAGAACACTGGTTTATGTTTGCGGTATCAATGGTGCCATATTTGATAGTAGGATATGATGTAATTAAAAAGGCTGCTATTAATATCAAAAATGGTCAGGTGTTTGATGAGAACTTTCTTATGATGATTGCCACATTCGGTGCTTTTGTGATAGGGGAATATATCGAAGCAGTTGCAGTCATGCTTTTTTATCAGGTAGGAGAGTTGTTCCAGAGCTATGCGGTTGGTAAATCTCGTGAATCTATCGCTGCGCTTATGGATATTTGTCCTGATTATGCAAATCTTGAAGTGGATGGAGAATTAGAAGAAGTAGACCCTGATGATGTAGAGATTGATAGTATTATTGTTATAAAACCAGGTGAGAAAGTTCCGTTAGATGGCGTTGTTGTAGAAGGGGAATCATTCCTGGATACCTCTGCTTTGACAGGAGAATCGGTTCCTAGAAAGATCGCAGCTGGTGAAGATATTATTAGTGGCTGTATTAATGGTAATGGAATCTTACGTGTGAGAGTAACAAAAGAATTTGATGATTCTACGGTTGCAAAGATTTTGGAACTTGTAGAAAATGCAACGAATAAAAAAGCGAAGGTAGAGAATTTTATTACTCGATTTGCGAAATATTACACTCCATTTGTGACAATTGCTGCATTGATTTTAGCGGTGGTTCCACCGATTATTTTACAGGATAACTGGTTTGTTTGGTTAGAAAGAGCCTGTACCTTCTTGGTAGTATCTTGTCCATGCGCTTTAGTAATCTCGGTTCCTATGGGATTCTTTGGCGGTATTGGTGCAGCTTCAAAAGAAGGTGTGTTGGTAAAAGGCAGCAACTACTTAGAGTTATTGTCTGAAATGGATACAGTTGTATTTGATAAAACAGGTACACTTACCAATGGAGTATTTGAGGTAACGGAAGTTATTTCTAATACGGTAGATAAAAAAGAAGTATTATCCTTTGCAGCTGCAGTAGAAAGTTTCTCTACACACCCAATTGCTGAATCAATTGTAAAAGCATACAAAGAGCAATACAAAGAAATTATAAAAGCTACGGATGTAAATGAAATAGCAGGACATGGTATTTCGGGTATAGTAAACGATAAAACTGTTTTAGCAGGCAATTATAAACTAATGCAGAGTAATGAGATTGCTTGTGACGAATATACAGGTAATGGTACGGTTGTATATCTTGCCTATGAAGGAAAGTACTTAGGTTGTATTATTATTTCAGATACAATTAAGCTGGGCATTAAGGATGCAATAAATGCATTAAAACAGTCGGGTGTATCTAAAACAGTTATGTTGACAGGAGATAGAAAAGAAACTGCCATAGCTGTTGCACAGGAATTAGGAATAGATGAAGTCCATTACGAATTATTGCCAGGAGATAAAGTAGAAAAGGTGGAGGAACTTCTTGGTAAAGAGAAAACGAACAAGAAACTTGCCTTTGTGGGAGATGGCATAAATGATGCACCTGTTCTGGCTCGTGCAGATATTGGATTTGCAATGGGAAGTCTTGGATCAGATGCTGCCATTGAAGCTGCAGATATCGTTATTATGGATGATGATATTCGAAAAATTTCTAATGTAATTAAAATCTCTAGAAAGACGATGGCTATCGTAAAGGAGAACATTGTTTTCGCTCTTGGAGTCAAAGGATTAGTGCTTATTTTAGGTGCTATAGGTATGGCGTCTATGTGGGCTGCAGTATTTGCTGATGTGGGAGTTGCCGTAATTGCAATCCTAAATTCCATGCGAACACTCAAAAAATAGGCTATTTTAGACAAAAACCGCTAGAAATTGTGGATTGTTTTTGTATAGATACAAAAAGTAGGAGATTTTCTCCTACTTTTTTATTTACAAGAGAAAAAAATGTGTTAAAATAGAGAATGATATTATACGTTGGAGGATTATGCATGGCAGTAAATGAGTCAGAGTTACTGGAACAGCAGCGCCAAAGACGAAAACGTATAAATCGAATGAAAACTGGTATCGTTATGACAATTGCTATATGGATGCTTGCATCATTAGTAGCAATTATTATTTTGTCAGTACAGGTCGTTAAACTCAATCATCAGGTTTCTGATATTATAGAAAACGGCGTGGAACCTGGCGGTATTAGTTCTGATACAGAGTCTGATGACGAATCAGACGAAAATCGGTTTACAAATATTGTTACTGGCATTGATACAGAAGATAACTTTGCTTCAGAAGGTGACACACATTATGTGTATTTAACATTTAATAGTGTTCCAGGAGATAATACGGAAGCAATTTTAGATGTATTAGCCCAGTACAATGTAAAAGCCACATTCTTTGTTGTGGGTAGTGAAGAGGATGGTGTATCAGATATATACAGAAGGATAGTGAATGAGGGACATACCATTGGTATGCATTCATACTCCAACCAGTACAGTTTGATTTATTCGTCAAAGGATGCCTTTAAAAAGGATTATCAAAAGCTGTCTGATTACATATTTGAACTGACCGGTACACGTAGTGAGTATTATCGTTTTCCAGGTGGAAGTGGTAATGAAATCAGTAATGTGAATATGGCCGAGTTTGTTAATATTTTAAATAAAGAAGAGATTACCTATTTCGATTGGAATGTTTCCGCAGGAGATGCTTCCAATAGTTATACAACACAGGATATTCTCGATAACGTATTAGGAGGAGTCTCCAAATACAAAACTTCAGTTGTGCTTTTGCATGACGGTGAAAACAAGTCAACAACGGTGGAAGCCTTAGGTTCTTTGATTGAGAGTTTACAGAGTCAGGGAGCAGAAATTTTACCGATTGATGAAGATACAAATGTAATTCAATATATTAAAGCAGAAAGTGTGAAATAAGATACGGAGGAAAAACATGGGACTTTTTAAAGATTTTAAAGAAGATTTTTCACAGGCAGTAAATGAGCTTGTACCAGGTGGCGAAAACATGGACGATAACATGGTAGTAGATACTTTTAGCGATGACGTTGATGTTAAGTCAGAACTTTCTAAATTGGATGGACTTTTAGAACAGGTGAAAGAAGAACCTGTAAAAGTTGAACCAGTAGCACCAGTGATTGAACAGCCAGTAGTGAAAGAAAGAGTAGTAGAACCAATTCCAGAAGTTAGAGCTAAAGAGGAGAGAGTAGTAATGGATACATACAGAGACGTAGAAGCAAACGTAGTATTAGATGAAACATCAGTAATTACAGCAAGTACAACATTAACAGGTAACCTTGCATCAGCAGGTTCATTCGATATTCAGGGTACAGTAAACGGTAACGTTTCTTGTAACGGTAAATTAGTTGTTACAGGTGTGATTAATGGTAACAGCACATCTTCAGAATTCTTCGCAGATGTTGCTAAGATCGAAGGTGAAGTAGTAAGTACAGGTACAGTTAAAGTTGGTGCTGGTTCAGTTATCATCGGTAACATTACAGCTACATCAGCAGTTATCGCTGGTGCTGTAAAAGGCGATATCGACGTACAGGGACCTGTAGTTGTTGATACATCAGCAGTTATCATGGGTAACATCAAATCTCGTTCAGTACAGATTAACAACGGTGCTATCATCGAAGGTTTCTGTTCACAGAGCTACGCTGACGTTGATGTTCAGGGTATTTTCGGTAAATAAGATTTATTATAATCTTTAATATAATGTATATAAGAAAGGGTGGCCAGCTATGAAGCGAGTGTTATTAAAACTTAGTGGGGAAGCATTAGCAGGAGACAAACATCAGGGTTTTGATGAACCAACAGTTACCGAAGTTGCAAAACAGGTGAAAAAGTTGGTGGACAATGGAGTGGAAGTTGGTATTGTAATAGGCGGAGGTAATTTCTGGCGTGGACGTACCAGCAATACAATCGACAGAACAAAAGCAGACCAGATTGGTATGCTTGCAACTGTTATGAACTGTATTTATGTATCTGAAATTTTCCGTTCAGTAGGGATGAAAACGGCAGTTATGACTCCATTTGAGTGCGGTTCTATGACAAAATTATTCTCAAAGGATCGTGCAAACAAATACTTTGGAAAAGGAATGGTATGTTTCTTTGCTGGTGGAACTGGACATCCATATTTCTCAACAGATACAGCTACAGTACTTCGTGCAGTTGAAATTGAAGCAGAAGTTATTCTTCTTGCAAAAGCAATTGACGGAGTATATGATAGCGACCCTAAGACAAATCCAGCTGCAGTAAGATACGATGAAGTTTCTATTCAGGAAGTTATCGACAAAAAACTTGCAGTAGTTGATTTGACAGCATCTATTATGTGCATGGAAAATAAAATGCCTATGTATGTATTTGGATTAAATGAAGAAGACTCTATCGTAAAGGCGATGAGTGGAAAATTCAACGGAACAGTAGTTACCGTATAATTAGGAGGATAAACATGGACGCAAGATTAAATTCTTATGAAGAAAAAATGACAAAAACAATGCATAATTTGGAGGAAGAATTTGGTTCTATTCGTGCTGGACGTGCTAATCCTCACGTATTAGACAAAATTCGTGTTGATTATTACGGTACACCATCTCCACTTCAGAGTGTTGCAAACGTAAGTGTTCCAGAACCAAGAATGATTCAGATTCAGCCATGGGAAGCATCTTTGGTAAAAGAAATTGAAAAAGCAATTTTAGTTTCTGACCTTGGTATTAATCCAACAAATGATGGAAAGATTATTCGTCTTGTATTCCCAGAACTTACAGAGGAAAGACGTAAAGAATTAGCAAAAGATGTTAAGAAGAAAGGTGAAAATGCAAAAGTAGCTATTCGTAACATCAGACGTGATGCAATTGACCATGTAAAGAAAACTGGTAAAACAGAAGATTGGTCTGAGGATGAAGTAAAAGATTTGGAAGATGGCATCCAGAAACTTACTGATAAATTCGTTGCAAACGTAGATAAAGCAGTAGAAGAAAAAACAAAAGAAATTCTTACTGTATAATGCAGGTTAGGGGTTGGTTATCCAACCCCTTTTGTAGTATAATCGATATATGGAGGGTTAAAAATTATGAAGATACCACAGCACGTAGCGATTATTTTAGATGGTAATGGAAGATGGGCAAAATCCAAAGGGTTACCACGTAATGCAGGGCATACTGCAGGAGCAAAAAATGTAGAAACAATTTGTCAGGCTGCACATGATATGGGGATTAAGTATGTCACTATGTATGCTTTCTCAACAGAGAACTGGAGCAGACCACAGTCTGAAGTAGATGCACTTATGAATCTGCTGGAAAGTTATTTAAAAAACTGTTTAAAAACAGCAGATAAAAACAATATGCGAGTGCGAGTAATCGGAGAAATCGGCAGACTTTCCGAAAAATTCCAGAAACAGATTATCGAATTAGAAGAAAAATCTGCTGTAAACACAGGTCTTAATTTGACTATTGCAATTAACTATGGTAGTAGAGATGAAATGGTACGTGCCATGAAAAACATGGTAAAAGACCATGATGCAGGTGCGTTGTCAATAGATGAAATTACAGCAGAAAAGTTCTCGACATATCTAGATACAAAGGATATTCCAGATCCAGATCTTATGATCCGTACGAGTGGAGAACAGCGTTTGTCTAACTATCTTTTATGGCAGTTGGCATATAGTGAATTTTATTTTACAGATGTTCCATGGCCTGATTTTAACAAAAAAGAATTGGAACGTGCAGTAGAAGCATATAATAAACGTGACCGTAGATATGGCGGTTTAACAGAAGAGTAATTGGAGGATACCATGTTTAAGACTAGATTATTAAGTGGAATTGTATTAGTGATTCTTGCATTAATAGTGATTATCAGTGGAGGATATGTAACATTATTCTCTTTATTAGGAATTTCCTTGATTGGAATGTTCGAATTATACCGTGTGTTTAAACTCGAAAAGACACCTTTGGCATATATTTCTTATGCTATGGCAGTCTTGTTCTATGTAAGCCAATTGTTTGGCGGATTTATTGACCCAATGGCCTTGGTTATGCTTTTCCTTATTTTGCTTATGTTTGTATATGTGTTTTCATATCCAAAATATGAAGCAAAGGATGTAATGGCTATTTTCTTTGGAATGTTTTACGTAGCGGTTATGCTTTCGTATGTATACCAGATTCGCGTATTAGAAAGTGGTGTATACCTAGCATTTCTTATCTTTATTTGTTCTTGGGGTTGTGATACATGTGCGTATTGTGTAGGTGTGCTTATTGGTAAACATAAAATGGCACCAGTACTTAGTCCTAAGAAATCAATAGAAGGTGCAGTTGGTGGTGTAGTAGGTACAGCATTGCTTACTGTTATTTATTGCTCAGTTTTTAAAGCACAGATGGGACTAGAAACAAGAAGTATTGCTGTATTAGCAGTGATTTCAGCAGTTGCAGCGCTTATTTCTATGGTAGGTGATTTAACAGCTTCTGCAATTAAACGTAATTATGATATTAAGGACTATGGAACATTAATTCCTGGCCATGGTGGCATCATGGATCGTTTTGATTCTATGATGATTACCGCACCAATTATTTATTATTTAGCAGTTTACTTCTTGTAGAAGACTTTGCTAGGGAGGTATTTACATGAGAAAAGTAGCAGTATTGGGGTCCACTGGGTCAATTGGAACTCAGACATTAGATGTTGCAAGAGAACAGGGAGATATTGAAATTGTAGCCCTTTCTTGTGGTGGAAATACAAAACTAATGGAAGCGCAAATGCGTGAATTCCGTCCAAAAGTAGTAAGTGTTTGGTCGGAAGAAGATGCAAAGGATTTGCGTGAAAATACAAAGGATTTAAATATCCCTGTATTAGCTGGTATGGATGGATTGTTGGAAGTGTCTACACATCCAGATTCAGAAATTCTTGTAACAGCGATTGTAGGTATGCTTGGTATTCGGCCTACGATTGCAGCGATTGAAGCTGGAAAGAATATTGCTTTAGCAAATAAAGAAACATTAGTAACAGCAGGTCATATAATTATGCCATTAGCGAAAAAACATAATGTTTCTATTTTGCCAGTAGACAGTGAACACAGTGCGATTTTCCAGTCTTTACAGGGAGAAACAGGAAATAAAATTAGTAAGATTTTACTTACAGCTTCTGGCGGTCCTTTCCGTGGTAAAAAGAGGGAAGAGCTTGCTAGCATGCAGGTAGAAGATGCGCTTAAACATCCAAACTGGTCTATGGGAAGAAAAATTACAATTGATTCCTCTACGCTTGTAAACAAGGGACTAGAGGTAATGGAAGCAAAATGGCTCTTTGACGTAGATTTGGATCGTATTCAGGTGGTGGTTCATCCACAGAGTGTCATTCATTCAGCGGTAGAATATGAAGATGGAGCTGTGATTGCGCAGTTAGGTACACCTGATATGCGTTTGCCTATTCAATATGCTTTGTATTATCCAGAACGTCGTCCATTATCAGGAAAGCGTTTAGATTTATTTGCATTGTCTAATCTTACTTTTGAAGAACCTGACATTGAAACTTTTAAGGGGTTAAAACTTGCTTATGAGGCGATGACTCGTGGAGGAAATATTCCAGTAGCATATAATGCTGCGAATGAAAAGGCAGTAGCCCTTTTTTTGGATAGAAAAATTAAGTATCTGGAAATTACAGATATTATTGAGGAGACTATGAATCAGACAAGGTTCATTGATAATCCTACATTAGAACAGATTTTAGAGACAGAACAGGAAGCTTATGAGTTTATAAGCAGTAGGTGGTAACTTGAATATTTTAGTAGCAATTATAGTTTTTAGTTTACTTATTCTTTTTCATGAATTGGGTCATTTTACATTGGCTAAATTAAATGGGATTCGAGTGAATGAATTTTCACTTGGTTTAGGACCTACCATTGTTGGATTTACAAAAGGGGAGACAAAGTACTCTTTGAAACTTTTACCCTTTGGTGGAGCTTGTATGATGGAAGGGGAAGATGAAAACTCTGATGATGAACGAGCCTTTAATAAAAAGGGCGTTTGGGCAAGAATTAGTGTAGTTGCAGCGGGACCTATTTTTAACTTTATTATGGCACTTGTCTTTTCTTTTATTGTAATGAGTGCTGCGGGGGTAGATACTGCAACACTCAGTGATGTTATTGATGGATATGCTGCACAAGAAGCAGGGCTTCAGGGTGGAGATACCATTGTTAAAATGGGAGGAAAAGATATTCATTTCTACCGTGAAATTAGTCTTTATGCGACATTCCATGTTGGAGAGCCAGTAGAGATTACGTATGAGAGAGATGGACAGGAATATACCACTACTTTGACCCCAAAACTTGATGAGGAATCTGGTAGATATTTGTACGGATTTATTTCATCTGCAGGAAGAGAGAAGATGGGGTTCCTGGATAATGTGAAATATGCATTTTGTGAACTAGGTTATTATATAGATGTTACGATTCAAAGTTTGAAAATGCTATTTACAGGCGGTGCATCAGTCAATGATTTGAGTGGTCCAGTTGGAATTGTGCAGAGTATGGGCGATGTATATGAAGAATCCATAGAAAATGGTGGATTTTTTGTGGCATTGCTTAATATGATGAACTGGGCGATTATGCTATCTGCAAATCTTGGTGTTATGAACCTTTTGCCTATTCCTGCTTTGGATGGTGGAAGATTGGTGTTTTTAATTATCGAAGCAATTCGTGGTAAAGCAATTGATCCAGAAAAAGAAGGCACGGTTCATATGATAGGTATCCTATTGTTGTTTGGACTTATGTTTGTAGTAATGTTTAATGATATAAGAAAGATATTTATATAATTGGAGGGGCAAAAATGGAGAAGAGACTTACGAAAGAAGTGCATATTGGAAATCGTGTTATCGGTGGAAATAATCCTATTCTGATTCAGTCTATGACAAATACCAAGACAGAGGATGTAGCTGCAACTGTTGCTCAGATTCAGAAACTGACCAAAGCTGGTTGTGATATTATTCGTTGTGCAGTGCCTACTATGGAAGCAGCGAAGGCATTAGCTGAAATCAAAAAACAGGTAGAAATTCCTATCGTAGCAGATATTCATTTTGATTATAAACTTGCCATTGCTGCTATGGAAAATGGTGCGGACAAGATCCGAATTAACCCGGGAAATATTGGTAGTGTTGATCGTGTTAAGGCAGTTGTGGACGTAGCAAAAGAACGTAATATTCCAATTCGTGTAGGAGTAAACAGTGGTTCTTTAGAAAAGAATCTTGTTGAAAAATACGGTGGGGTTACTGCTGAAGGAATCGTAGAAAGTGCACTTGATAAAGTAAAGATTATCGAAGATATGGGATATGATAATCTCGTGGTAAGTATCAAATCCTCTGATGTTATGATGTGTGTAAAAGCACATGAACTTATTGCAGATAAGATGGATCATCCACTTCATGTAGGTATTACAGAAGCTGGGACCATTATCAGCGGAAATATTAAATCATCCATTGGTTTAGGTTTGATTTTAGGACAGGGTATCGGTGATACAATTCGTGTTTCTTTAACAGGTGATCCTGTAGAAGAAATCAAATCTGCAAAATTAATACTTAGAACACTTGGGCTTCGTAAGGGTGGTATAGAAGTAGTTTCATGTCCAACCTGTGGTCGTACACAGATTGACCTTATTGGTTTGGCTAACCAGGTAGAAACTATGGTTGCTGAATTTCCATTAGATATCAAAGTGGCAGTTATGGGATGTGTAGTAAATGGACCTGGAGAAGCGAAGGAAGCAGACCTTGGTGTTGCAGGTGGCATTGGCGAAGGCCTTATCATCAAAAAAGGTGAAATTTATAAGAAAGTTCCAGAAGATCAGCTTTTGGACGCTTTGAGATACGAATTAGAAAATTGGAGTAAATAAAATGTCAAAGACATTTTTAGAAGTGTTCCCTACACTAAAGGTGGACAAGGGATATGAAGGTTTATTAGAAAAAGCAGAAGTAACCAAAATAAGTGCGAATCATGATAAAAGTCATATTCGCATTTATTTGCATGCAGAAAGATTGGTCCCAAAGAAAATTATCTGGTATTTAGAACGCGAAATAAAAAATCAGCTTTTTCCAAGCAAAGATGTATTTATTAAAATCATTGAGTCTTTTCGATTGTCAGAACAGTATACTGCAGAAACGCTTCTTCAGGAATACAGAGATAGTATGCAGGAGGAGATAAATGAATATAGTTTACTTTTAGGTAATGTGTTCCGTACTGCAGAATTTCAGTTTGAGACTCCAAGTAAAGTTACTTTGTGCATGGATGAAACTATTATTGCAAAAACCAGAGGTGAAGAAGTAGTTCAGTTTTTGGAAAAGATTGTATGCGAACGATGTGGTCTTGATTTGATAGTAAATGTAGAATATCGAGAGCCAAAGGAAAGTAAGTATCGCAAAAACTCGAATGAACAAATCCGTCAGCAGGTTAAGGCGATTGTAGATAGAACCAGTATCGGAAAAGAACAGTCAGAAGAGAGTCCACAGGAAGATGGTTTGCTTTTGGGAGAAAACGGTAAACCTGCAAAATCAGGTGCTGAGGCAGTGGATGGACAGAAGAAAGAAACGCCACAAAAGAAAGAAACACCACAAAAGAAACCTTTTGAGAAGAAAGGTGAATTCCGTAAGCGATATGAGCCAGGTAGTAAAAAATCAGATAATCCTGATGTGATATATGGTAGAGATATTGAAGAAGAACCAATGGATATTGTAAAAATCGATGGTCCAATTGGGGAAGTAGTTATTCATGGTAAGGTAATGTCCTTAGAATCCAGAGAGGTTCGTAATGAAAAGACTTTGATAATCTTTTCGGTAACGGACTTTACGGATACCATTATGCTTAAGGCTTTTGCAAAGAATGAAGATGCACCTGCTATTACAGGAGGCTTGAAACCAGGCAATTTTATTAAGGTTCGTGGTATTGCAAATATTGACCAGTATGATGGAGAACTTACGATTAGTTCAATTACCGGAATAAAGAAGATTCCTGATTTCACTACAGTGCGTATGGATGTAAGTCCAGAAAAACGTGTTGAACTTCACTGCCATACAAAAATGAGTGATATGGATGGCGTATCTGATGCTGCTTCCATTATCAAACGTGCAGAGAAGTGGGGGCATAAAGCAATAGCGATTACAGACCATGGAGATGTACAAGGATTTACAGAAGCAAGCCATACGAAAGCGGATATTAAAGTTATCTATGGTGTGGAAGCATATATTGTAGACGATTTAAAAGGAATTGTAACAGAAGCACAGGGACAATCTCTTCAGGATACATATGTTGTATTTGATATTGAAACAACAGGTTTTAGTCCTGATATCAATCATATTATTGAGATTGGTGCTGTAAAGGTAGAAAATGGAAAAATAATAGACCGTTTTTCAAGTTTTGTAAATCCACAGGTACCGATTCCTTATAGAATTGAAGAACTTACACATATCAATGATAATATGGTGATTGATGCGCCAACAGTAGATGTTGTATTACCTGAGTTTTTAGAGTTCTGTAAAGGTGCTTGTTTGGTAGCACATAACGCTGACTTTGACGTAAGTTTCATTAAAAGAAAAGCATTAAATTTAGGGATAGAATATAATCCAACATATCTAGATACAGTTGCTATGGCACGCTTCCTCTTACCTAATTTAAATCGTTTTAAATTAGATACAGTAGCCAAAGCTGTTGGTGTTAGTTTGGATAATCATCATAGAGCTGTCGATGATGCAGCATGTACTGCAGAAATTTTTGTAAAGTTCATTCCTATGCTTGAAGATAGAGGTATTACAGATTTGAATCAGCTTAATGAGCAAGGTGCAAGTTCTGTATCAAATATTTTAAAAATGCCTACCTATCATGCGATTATTTTAGCGACATGTGATCAGGGACGAACAAATTTATATAATTTGATTTCTTTGTCGCATATTACTTATTATAACCGTAGACCTCGTATTCCAAAGTCAGAATTTATCAAATATCGAAATGGCTTGCTCTTAGGTTCTGCTTGTGAAGCGGGAGAGTTGTACCGTGCGATATTAGGTGGCAGACCTGAGCAAGAGATTTCTCGTATAGTAGAGTTTTATGATTATTTGGAAATCCAACCATTAGGAAATAATGCATTTATGCTTCGTGATGAGGATTCTCCGATTGAAACGGAAGAAGATATCATTAATATTAATAAGCGAATTGTAAAACTAGGAGAGGATTTTGGAAAACTGGTTGTTGCAACCTGTGATGTGCATTTCCTTGATCCAGAAGATGAAATATATCGTCGTATTATTATGGCGGGTAAAGGCTTTAAAGATGCAGATGATCAGGCTCCATTATATCTTAGAACTACAGAAGAGATGTTAGCAGAATTTGCTTATTTAGGTAGTGCAAAAGCAGAAGAAGTAGTTATTACCAATACAAACAAAATCGCAGACATGTGTGAATGGATTTCGCCTGTGCGACCAGATAAGTGTCCGCCAGTTATTGAAAACTCAGATCAGATGCTGCGTGATATTTGTTATAACAAGGCGTATAAGATGTATGGTAATCCATTGCCAGAAGTGGTACATGCACGTTTGGAAAGAGAACTAAACTCTATTATTTCCAATGGATATGCCGTTATGTATATTATTGCACAGAAACTGGTGTGGAAGTCGAATGAGGATGGATATCTTGTTGGTTCACGAGGTTCCGTAGGTAGTTCCTTTGTAGCAACCATGTCTGGTATTACAGAGGTAAACCCATTACAAGCGCATTATCTTTGTGAGGAATGTAAGTATGTGGATTTTGATTCGGATATCGTAAAATCTTATGCGGGTCGATGTGGCTGCGATATGCCAGATGCAATTTGCCCTAATTGTGGAAAACCACTTAAAAAAGAAGGATTTGATATTCCGTTTGAAACCTTCCTTGGGTTCAAAGGGGATAAAGAACCAGATATCGACTTAAACTTCTCGAACGAATATCAGAGTAAGGCGCATAAATATACGGAAGTTATTTTTGGCGAAGGACAGACTTTTAAAGCTGGAACTGTAGGTACATTGGCAGATAAGACCGCTTATGGTTATGTAAAGAATTATTATGAAGAGCGAGGAGTGAAGAAGCGTCGTTGTGAAATCGAACGTATAGCAGTTGGTTGTACCGGTATTCATCGTACAACAGGACAGCATCCTGGTGGTATTATCGTTCTTCCTGTAGGAGAGAACATCAATACATTTACGCCAGTTCAACACCCAGCGAATGATATGACGGTAGATATTACCACGACACATTTCGATTATCATTCGATTGACCATAACCTTTTGAAACTTGATATTTTAGGACACTTGGATCCTACTATGATACGTATGCTTCAAGATTTGACTGGTATAGATCCGACGATGATACCTTTGGATGATAAAACGGTTATGTCTCTATTTGAAAGTACCAAAGCATTGGGAATTACACCAGAAGATATTGGAGGGACAGAGCTTGGTGCCTTGGGAATCCCAGAGTTTGGAACTGATTTTGCGATGGGATTGGTAAGAGAGGCTAAACCGACGCAGTTTATCGATTTGGTAAATATTGCTGGGCTTTCCCATGGTACAGACGTATGGCTGGGAAATGCGCAGACTTTAATCAAAGATGGAACTGCAACAATTTCTACCTGTATATGTACTCGAGATGATATTATGACATACTTGATTAATAAAGGTCTTGAAGCAGATACAGCATTTAAAATAATGGAAGCTGTACGTAAAGGTATGGTTGCCAAAGGGAAGGCGGATAAGTGGCCAGAATGGAAACAGGATATGATTGATCATGGAGTGCCAGACTGGTATATTTGGTCATGTGAAAAGATTAAGTACATGTTCCCTAAAGCACACGCGGCCGCATATGTTATGATGGGCTGGCGCATTGCTTACTGTAAAGTTTTTTATCCTTTGGCGTATTATGCGTCTTATTTCTCGGTGCGTGCTACAGGATTTGATTATGAAATCATGTGTCAAGGAAAAGAGCGTTTGGAGATTCATCTAAACGATTTCAAAAAACGCAAGGATACTCTTTCAAACAAAGAGAAAGACCAATATGCAGATGGAAGAATTGTGCAGGAAATGTATGCAAGAGGATTTGAATTTATGCCACTTGATATTTATCGTGCAGAGCCACATCGCTTCCAGATTATTGATGGAAAACTTATGCCTTCTCTAAATTCAATTGAAGGATTAGGAGATAATGCAGCGATTGCAATAGCTGAAGCTGCAAAAGATGGACCTTTCCTTTCAAAAGATGATTTTAGAGAAAGAACGAAGACCTCTAAAACAGTTATTGAACTAATGAGTGATTTGGGATTATTTGGCGATTTGCCAGACTCAAATCAGCTGAGCCTTTTTGATTTATAATTAAAAAAAAGAAAGCTGCGGCTATGCCGCAGCTTTTTTATTTCTTTAGTGTTCCAGGATCGAATTTTTCGATTACGTAAGGATTGGTTCTTGTAAAATAATACATTTCTTTTGTATGGAAATCACGGAAGAACACAAAGTAAGAAGTGACATGGATATCACAGTAATCACCTTCGCGTAATACTTCAAATTCTGTGCCATCATTTTTTATCATACATAGTGCAGAGCCTTCTTTATCAAAGCGTTGATAGTAAATATAACTTCCATGTACATTGTAGGCATCAACACTGTCTCTTGTGATAAAAGTTGGATTATCAAAGTTCATATTTGTATGTACAATAGAGCAATCTGTATCACCATCGATATAATACACGTCAACACCATCTTTTACGATAGGTTGGAAACAGTTTCCGGCATATACAACCGTAGAGGTGTCGGAAACTGTATCATAACGATGAATAGAACCATCCGAACTCATTCCATTATAATAGAAAAACTGTCCATCGGCATTGCAGGTAAAAACGGATTCGGACATTACCTGTTGTTGTTCTTCACCATCAATACGTACTTTATAAAGGGTGGAAGCCTCTAGTTGATCGTAATGGATATAGTAGATATAGTTTCCAACCAAGGATGCATATAAACATGGTTCAGTATCAAGAATAACAAGGTTTTTTCCATCGTGATTTACACGAACAAGCGCATTACGGTGGAAGGCTACGAAATTAAAATCCAAACTTTCGCCAGCATTGTTTCTTATATAATATACATAGTTTTCATCTGCATTAATATAGGTTGCAACATCATCTGTCAATTTTTTAAGGTTATTACCATTTGAATCCATTGAGTATAGTTTTCCACCATCACTTGGATTTGAGAAAAAAATCACACCATTATATTCACAAAAGAGACCACCATTATATAGGTTTCCTGCTGTGTTTCCATTTACATAACCTGAATTCATTTTAGTTTCTGGATTGGAGAGCTTTGTACTAAGAAAAACTCCTCCACCTATAAGAGCAATGACAAGAATGCCAATGATTATTTTTTTCATAAAAAACCTCCTAGACACATGATATAGTGTCTTTAAGTTATTATAGTCCTAAATGGAATATCTTTCAAGGTTTGCTTGCCTTTCTAAACTGTTTGTTATACAATTTTAGGATATAAAAGAAGTTGAGGTTTATATGGAAGATTTATTAAAGTTACGAGATGAAATTGATAGAATAGATAACCAGATTGTTTCTTTATACGAGGAACGAATGAAGATTGCTGAAGGAGTAGCTCGTTTTAAAATTAAAACAGGAAAAAAGGTGTTTGATAGGGAGCGAGAAGTAAGCAAGCTAAATACACTTTCTGCCAAAGCATCTTCAGAATTTACAAAAGTAGGTATTATTGAGCTGTTTGAGCATATTATGGCTGTTAGTCGCAAGCGACAGTACCAGCTTCTTACCGAGAATGGATTGGTTGAAGTGCCTGAATTGGATGCAGTAAATGATTTTGTTGTACCGAATGCACGTATCGTTTTTCAGGGGGTAGAAGGTGCGTATAGCCAACAGGCTATGACTGAATATTTCGGTAAAGAATGTGATAGTTTTCATGTGGAGACATGGAAAGATGCAATGGAGGCTATCAAAAATGGCGAGGCAGACTTTGCGGTGCTTCCTATTGAGAATTCAACGGCGGGAATTGTATCTGAAAACTATGATTTGTTAGTAGAATATGATAATTATATTGTAGGGGATCAGGTTATTCAGATAAAGCATGCACTTTTAGCGAATCCTGAGACTGAGTTAGAGGATATTACTACGGTGTATTCTCATCCTCAGGCATTCATGCAGTGTAGTGACTATTTATATCATCATTCAGATTGGGATAAAATAAGTTTAAAGAATACAGCTGTTTCTGCAAAAAAAGTGATGGAAGATGGAGATAAATGTAATGCAGCCATTGCCAGCACTTTAACAGCGGAATTATATGGATTAAAGGTATTAGATGATAATATTTCCAATACACAGAATAATTCTACACGTTTTATCATTGTTACAAATAAGAAAATATGTGCAAAGACTTCAAATAAAGTGAGTATATGTTTTGAAGTAGCACATGAAAGTGGTTCCTTGTACCATATGCTTTCGCATTTTATTTATAATAATATTAATATGACAAATATACAATCTCGCCCAATAAAAGGTAAAAATTGGGAATATCGTTTCTTTGTGGATTTTGAGGGAAGATTAGAGGATACTGGTGTTATAAATGCATTACGTGGTATAAAAGAGGAAGCGACATCAATGAAAGTTCTTGGAACATACTAAGAATGAAAAAAGTGTTGAAAAATAGTTGACACCAGAAAAAATGTATGCTATTTTATATGAGTTGTAAGAAACAAGTAGAGTATCCACTCTCACCTAAGCGCAATTGGGCGACTTAGCGTTCATATTTCCAACATGTTATTTTTGATGTTAGAGATTTTTAGTGGATAGTCTGCCTATCCACTATTTTTATTTTGGAGGTACAAAGCCATTAGCGATTTAATGATTAACGAACAAATCAGAGACAAAGAAGTACGTCTTATTGGAGCAGATGGAGAACAGCTCGGTATCGTTTCTAGTAAAGAAGCTCAGAAACTTGCTGATGAAGCTGGACTTGATCTTGTAAAGATTGCTCCAACAGCAAAGCCACCTGTATGTAAGATTATCGATTACGGTAAATATCGTTACGAACAGGCTCGTAGAGAGAAGGAAGCTAAGAAAAAACAGAAGAC
>JAZURS010000128.1:0-8146 GCA_045606325.1 Agathobacter sp. | reverse complement strand
TGCCTGCATCCTTATGCTGGTAGCTTTGGGTGGATGTTTTGCAGAACATTCTGGTGTTATTAACTTAGGTTTGGAAGGTATCATGGTTATGGGCGCCATGGGTGGTGCACTCATGATGCGTTTTATGCCAGATGGAACTTCTGCATTTATGATTATTGTATTAACGATTCTTGCAGCAATCATCTGTGGTTTGATTTATTCGACATTATTAGCTGTTGCAGCGATTCACTTTAAGGCGGATCAGACCATTGTTGGTACAGCGATGAATATGCTTGGTACAGCAGCTGCAACTGTTATTGTTAAATCTATTAACACAATTAATGATCCAGATGATCATTCATCAATTGTACAGTATATTGATGAAAAGAAAGCATTTATTGTAAACATTGGTGGATTTGAGTTTAGCTGGTTTATCGTCGTAGCGATTATTGCTTTAATCATATCTTATGTAGTTTTATATAAAACAAGATTTGGACTTCGTCTTATGGCGTGTGGTGAACATCCACAGGCTGCAGATTCCGTAGGTATCAATGTATATAAAATGCGTTGGGCAGGTGTTCTTATTTCCGGTGTGCTTGGTGGTTTAGGTGGTATCATGTATATCACAACTGGTGTATCCGAATGGAAATTTGAATATGGTGTAGCTGGCTTTGGTTTCCTGGCATTAGCCGTTATGATTTTTGGTAAATGGAAGCCACAGAATATTGCAATGGCTGCTTTATTATTCGGTTTCTTCCGTGCGTTATCAAACGTATACTTCGGAATTGACTTCTTAGCAAGTCTTAACATTCCAAGTGGTGTTTACAATATGTTACCTTACGTGGTATCACTTATTGTACTTGCATTTACATCGAAACATTCTGCAGCACCTAAAGCAGAAGGTATTCCTTACGATAAAGGACAGAGATAAAATATAATAATAAATTAGAGTATGTTATGAAAGAGTTAGAGCAGATAAGTGGTTCTAACTCTTTCTTTTTTGTTGAATAAATAAGAGTGACATATCTTGACCTAAAACTATCATAAATTGATATATTGTAGACAGACAAAAACGAGAATGATAAAATTTTAACAATCGATAACATCGATTATCTAGACGTGAACAAATTAATTTTTTATCTAAGAGGAGGACAAAACCTATGGGAAAAGATTCTTTATTACTTCAGCCAATTAAAGTTGGTGATTTGACACTTAAAAACCGTATCATGTTCCCACCACTTACAACAGGATACGAAGAACGTGATGGTTCTATTGGACCAAGAAGTTTAGCATTCTATGAAAGACTTGCAAAAGGTGGTGTAGGTTACATCGTAATCGGAGACGTAGCTCCAGTTCGTACAGCATCACCTACTCCAAAGCTTTTTGATGATTCTCAGATTCCAGCATTCAAAGCTTTGGCAGATACATTACATAAATATGATGCAAAAGTTGCATTACAGATTTTCCATCCAGAATATGATGTACCAGGCGTAGGTCGTATGATTGGCATGGCAGGTGCACTTAGACAGGAAGCTATGAAGTTGAAAGAAGCTGGCGATATGGCAGCATTCGGAGCAAAGATGGAAGAAGCTGAAAAGGTGACAAAGGAAGCTTATGCAAAACTTCACCATGACATGCAGCACTTCGTATCAGAAGCTACTGTAGACCAGTTAAATCAGATTAAAGCAGCTATCGCAAATTCAGCTCGTCTTGCAAAAGAAGCAGGCATTGATGCAATCGAAGTACATGGTGACCGTTTACTTGGTTCTCTTTGCTCTACAATTTTAAATCATAGAACAGATGAATACGGCGGAGCATTCGAAAACCGTATCCGTTATGCGCTTGAAGTTGTTGAAGCTATCAAAGCAGCAGCTCCTGGACTTATGATTGAATACAAATTACCAATCGTAACCGTAAACGAAGATGGAAGCCTTCGTGGTAAAGGTGGTTTAATCGAAGAAGAGGGTATCGAATTTGCTAAGAAACTTGAAGCAGCTGGTGTACAGATGATTCAGGTGGCTCAGGCTAACCATACAGGAAACATGGCTGACACAATTCCTCCAATGGGAACACAGGCTGATAACTGGACACTTCCAACTTGTATCAAAGTAAAAGAAGCAGTTTCTATTCCAGTAGCAACAGTAGGTCGTGTGCTTACAGTTGCAAATGGTGAAGATATTCTTGCAAACGGTGACGCAGATATCATCGCTTACGGACGTTCACTTTGCTGTGATCCAGATATCGCTGTTAAAGTAGAAAAAGACGAACCAATCCGTGAATGTCTCACATGTAACAAAGGTTGTGTAGATGCTATCTCTAACCGTCGTTATATCTCATGTGTACTTAATGCAGAAAACGGTGATGAAGCTACTATTTCTATCAAACCAGCAGATGCTAAGAAGAACGTAGTTATCGTTGGTGCTGGTGTGGCTGGTCTCGAAGCAGCTAGAGTAGCAGCTATCCGTGGACATCATGTAGATGTATATGAAAAAGAAGAAGCAATCGGTGGACAGATTAACATCGCAGCAGTACCACCACGTAAAGCTGACATTCTTCGTGCAACAGAATACTATGAAGCAATTCTTCCAAGCATGGATGTAGAAATTCACTTAAATACAGAAGCAAGCAAAGATATCATGAACGCAGCAGATGCAGTTATCGTTGCAGTTGGTGCACATGACATTACACTTCCAATTGAAGGTGCAGACGCTCCAACAGTAGTATCTTCATGGGATGTTCTTGCTGAAAAAGCAGAAGTGAACGGACACTGCGTAGTAATCGGTGGTGGTCTTGTAGGTGCTGAAACAGCAGAATACGTAGCAAACAAAGGAAATGCAGTATCTATCATTGAAATGACAGATAAGATTGCTGCTCAGGAATCTGCTACAGTCCTTCCATACATGATGGAAGACTTCAAAGCTCATGATGTAAAACAGTATGTAAATACAAAAGTTAACAGCATTACAAACGGTGGCAAGACTGTAAACGTAACAGACGCTGAAGGCAATGAAGTAGCTATCGATTGCGATACAATCATTATGGCAGTAGGTTCTAAGAAGAACGAATTTGATGTAGAAGGCGTAAACGTACCAGTTTACTATGCTGGTGACTGTGCTGGCGAAAGAACAGCAGATATCGCTTCTGCAATCCGTGGTGGATATAACGCTGCCAATGAAATCTAATATAAATTCAAGGCCAAGGCGGCTTGAACCAAATGGGCTGTCCGTGTGACAGCCCATTTTTATAAGGAGAATAGAAATGATAAAATATGAACATTTATTTCAGCCTTTACAAGTAGGAAAGACTGAAATCAAAAATAGAATTTTCATGCCACCAATTTCTACAAATCTTGCAGATAAAGGATATGTAACGGAAGAACTTATCCAGCACTATGGTGCACGTGCAAAAGGTGGCGTAGGTCTTATCGTAACTGAAGTAGTTACTGTAGAACCTACCTACATTTATCTTCCTGGAGATATGTCTATCCATGATGATAGCTTTATTGAAGGCTGGACAAAACTTTTTGCAGAAGTACATAAATATGGTTGTAAAATGCTCCCACAGCTTTTCCACCCAGCATATATGGCGTTTCCGATTCCAGGAACCCCACAGCTTATCGCTCCTTCTAACGTAGGACCTTACTACGCAAAAGAAGCACCTAGAGCTGTGACAAAAGAAGAATTAAAAGTAATCATTCGCCAGTTCGGTGAAGCTGCTTACCGTGTAAAACAGGCAGGTGGTGATGGTGTAGAAATCCATGCAGCTCACGCACATGGTTTATTAGGCGGATTCCTTACACCACTTTACAACAAACGTGTCGATGAATATGGCGGAGACATCAATGGCCGTTTACGTTTAACCTTAGAGGTTATCGAAGAAGTTAGAAAAACTTGTGGTGAAGACTTTATTATTCAGGTTCGTATTTCTGGTGATGAATATTCAGACGGTGGTTTGAATTTAACAGATATGACTTATGTAGCAAAACAGCTTGAGAAAGCAGGGGTAGATATCCTTCATGTATCTGGTGGTAACACTGTAAAACGTGCAAGTTCTATGCCAGCACCAGGAACAAAACAGGGCTCACATACTGATCTTTCAGCTGCTATTAAGAAACAGGTTAGTATCCCTGTGGCTACAGTTGGTCGTATCACAGATGCATGGGTAGCAGATGAAATTATCGCAAATGAACTTGCGGATGCTTGTTATATTGGACGCGCAAACCTTTGCGAACCAGAATTTGCAAACAAGGTATACGAAGGAAGAGAAATTGAAGTTCGTCCATGTATTGGATGTGGACGTTGCTTGAATGGTATCATGTTTGGAAAACGTATCTCATGTACCATTAATCCATCTTTCGAATTAGAAAATGAAGATACTTTAACTGAAGCAGAAGTAAAGAAAAACGTGCTTGTTATCGGCGGTGGACCAGCAGGTATGGAAGCTGCATTTATTGCCAAGAAACGTGGTCATCATGTAGTGCTTTGTGAAGCAGCAGATGAGCTTGGTGGTGCACTTCGTGTAGCGTGTGTACCAATTGCAAAACAGGATCTTACTAAAGTTGTGAAGTTCTTAGCACACCGTATCGAAGCAATGGGCGTAGATATTCGTCTTAATACACCAGTAACAAAAGAAATGTTAGAAGGTGAGTTTGCTGGTTATGAAGTGGTGGCTGCAGCGGGTGCAAAACCAAATGTTATTGATGCATTCACAGGATTTAAACAGGCGGTAACAGCAGATGATATATTAGCTGGAAAAGCATTCCCAGGACGTAAGATTATCATTATCGGTGGTGGTAGTGTAGGTTGTGAAACAGCAGAATACTTAGCTCCACTAGTAAACGATAGATTTGTACGTAACCGTGATATTACAGTTCTTGAAATGGCTCCAGAAATCCTGATGGCAGAATCTGGTTCAGGACGAAGTGTTTTAGTTCAGAGAATGATGGCAAAAGGCATCCATATCGAATGTAACGCAAAAGTAACTGCAACTACAGAAGATACGATTACCTACGAACAGGGAGGCGAAGAGCATGTAATTACAGATGCAGATACACTGGTATTTGCAAATGGATATCATGTAGATCCTACCATCGAAGAAATGCTTAAGGCAGCCAATACACATTATCATTTGATTGGTGATGGAGAAAAAGTTGGAAACTTAAGAGATGCAATTACGAGAGCATATGAGGTAACAAAAAACATCTAAGATGTACATTTAGAAAGCCTGACGGATTATTCCGTCAGGCTTTCATAATATTCTTTAGGTGTCATATCATATTCCTTTTTGAAGGCTCTGAAGAAATGGTTGTAACTTCCAAAACCTCCAAGTGCATATACTTCTTTAATTGATTTTCCGGCTTCTATATACTTCTTACATAAATCTAGTCTGGATTTTACGATGTAGGAGTGAATCGTCTGTCCTGTTAGCTTTTTAAATTCACGACAAAGGTGATGTTTGCTAACGAAGAAATGTTCCTCCAAAGTTTCCAGTGATAAGTCTCTTGTTAGGTTTTCGCGAATAAAGCGGAATACATCATCCATAACTAATTCTTTCTTACGATGTGCGAGCTTCACATGGTCAGATGCGATGCAGGAACGTAAAAATAAAATCAATAGGATAGACAGCATATTTTTACGATAAAGTTCCTGCCCAAAATCATCGGAGGTTTCTAGTAATCCCATAGTCGTTTTTGTGATGTTTTTTAGCAGTGTTGTATCTCGCGTGTCGAGATGAATCATTGCTTTTGTTAAAGGAACAAATGAAAATCCATGCACTAAGTCGCAGGTTTCATCAGAAAGTTCTTCTAAAATGGATGGCAAAATACGAATCAATAATAGTTCTAAAGGTTTTTTGTCATTGCGATAATCCATGCGAATGTCTGCGCCTGGTTTTAAGAGAAGTGCTGTTTCAGTATTACAATTCACAAATCCATTTTCTAATTCAAAGAGACAGCCACCTTTTGAAATTAGGATGATAGTGTAATATTCTTTCGAATTAATTTTCTTTTTTTCTATTTTGGAGATGCTTATCTTCTCAATGGAATAATCTGCACGTTTCATTTATACCTCCAGTAAATTATTAAAAATTGATAATGGCATTTCTGTTTTTAGAATATCAAATTATGATAGTGCATACAACTATCTCTTTGGAAAATTTAAACAAAAAAGTATTGGAAATGTTTGGAAAAATATACAGTGTTAGTCTTGACAAACTGCGGTTAGGGTAGTAGAATGCATGTGTGGTTAGTTGAGACTAATCGGCAATACAAAGGAGGCTTTTATGACATTATTAGAAGCAACAGTAGGAACAGAATATATTATAAAAGATGTTTTGACACACGATGATGAATTAGATAGTTTTCTTTTTACCTTGGGATGTTATAGTGGTGAACCTATTACTGTTATTTCAAGAAAGAAGAATAATTGTGTCGTAGCTATCAAGGATGGTAGATACAATATTGATAAACATTTGGCAGGAGTTATTACTATCTAGAGGAGAAATATGATGAGAATTGCGTTTGCAGGAAACCCAAATAGTGGGAAAACCACAATGTATAATGCGCTTACAGGTAGAACTGAGCGTGTAGGTAACTGGGCAGGTGTTACCGTAGATAAAAAAGAAAGTCCTATTAAGAGACACTATCATGAGGATGAAGAACTGATTGCAGTTGACCTTCCAGGAGCATATTCGATGTCTCCTTTTACTGCAGAAGAAAGTGTAACCAAGGATTACATTATTAATGAGAAACCTGATGTCATTATTAATATTGTGGATGCTACAAATTTAAGTAGAAGTTTGTTTTTTACTACCCAGCTTTTGGAACTTGGAATTCCAGTGGTAGTAGCATTGAATAAAGCAGATATTAATGAAAAAAAGGAAACTGAAATCAATTTGGCAATTCTTTCTGATAAGTTAGGATGTCCAGTTATCAATACGATTTCGACAGTTTCTACACATGAAGGTTTGCATCAGATTGTAGATGCGGCCGTAAATGCAAAAGGAAAGATTCAAAAAGTACCATTTACTCCATCTTTTACGGGAGAGTGGACAAAAGAAACTGCTAGAGAAGCGGATGTCGAACGTTATAAATTTGTAAATGAGCTTGTAAGACAGGTTGAAAAGAGAAAAGTATATACAAAGGACAGAACCTTCCAGGATACGATTGACAATATCCTTACACATCCTGTTGTTGGATTGTTTGTGTTTGCTGCAGTTATGTTTGTGGTATTTGATGTTTCACAGTCGACCCTTGGTCCAGCCCTTGCAGATATTTTAGTTGGCTGGATTGAGACTTTCCAAGGCTGGGTTGGCGGTATGCTGACAGGAGCAAATGATTTTCTGTATGCTCTTTTGATTGATGGTATTATCGGTGGTGTAGGTGCTGTAGTTGGTTTCCTTCCACTCGTTATGGTTATGTACTTCCTTATCGCGTTATTAGAAGATTGCGGATATATGGCGCGTGCTACGGTAGTACTTGACCCAATCTTTAAAAAAGTTGGTCTTTCAGGTAAATCTGTAATTCCTATGGTTGTAGGTACTGGTTGTGCGATTCCAGGTATTATGGCATGTCGTACTATCCATAATGAAAGAGAACGTCGTGTTACTGCAATGTTGGCGCCATTTATGCCTTGTGGAGCAAAACTTCCAGTAATCGCTTTATTTGCAGGAGCATTCTTTGGAGATGCTTCTTGGGTAGGTACACTAATGTATTTTGTAGGTATCTTCCTTGTGTTCGTTGGAGCATTATTGGTTAATAAGATTTCCGGAATTAAATATAGAACTTCTTTCTTTATTATGGAACTTCCAGAGTATAAACTTCCAAGTTTAAAGAGAGCAGTATCTTCTATGATTGCTCGTGGTAAATCATACATAAAGAAAGCAGGTACTGTAATCCTTGTTTGTAATACAGTGGTTCAGATCATGCAGTCTTTCACATGGCAGTTCGAACTGGTTGCAGAAGGCATGGAACATACATCCATTCTGGCTTCCATCGCTTCTCCCTTTGCAATCCTGCTGATCCCTCTGGGCTTTGGTGCATGGCAGCTGGCAGCAGCGGCGATCACAGGTTTCATTGCAAAAGAAAATGTTGTTGGTACTTTGGCGGTAGTTTACGGTCTTACCAATTTCATTGATACAGAAGAATTAGCATTGGTTGGTGGAAGTAATG
>JAZURS010000127.1:0-36433 GCA_045606325.1 Agathobacter sp. | reverse complement strand
CGTGAAGCCCCCCTCAAGATGAGATATCCCTTCCTTCGGGAAGTAAGACCCCTTGAAGACTACAAGGTAGATAGGGCAGAGGTGGAAGTGTAGTAATACATGGAGCTGACTGTTACTAATAGGTCGAGGGCTTGACCAAGATTAGAACTTGTTTAAATCTGTATGAAGTTTTGAAGGTATAAAACCTTTATTCCTCAATAGCTCAGTCGGTAGAGCATTCGGCTGTTAACCGAAGTGTCGTAGGTTCAAGTCCTACTTGGGGAGTTAAGCGAAAGCTTTAATTAAATATCTGGCTCCTTGGTCAAGCGGTTAAGACATCGCCCTTTCACGGCGGTAACACGGGTTCGATTCCCGTAGGAGTCATATGGCGACATAGCCAAGTGGTAAGGCACGGGTCTGCAACACCCTCATCATCGGTTCAAATCCGATTGTCGCCTCTAAACTCTCTAAGATTTTTCTTAGGGAGTTTTTTTATGGCAAAAATTCGAATATTACTATTTACGTTCTATAAATTTTCAAGTAAAATAGTAAAATATACTAGGGAAGATGTTTCTAATTATTAGAAACAAGATGATTGGAGATAGAATGGGAGCACAGGATAATACCGAAAAAATTCTTAGAAGTTTACACGTATTACTTTCTAAAAGCGAACCTTATATGAAGGAACCAAGTAAAGTAATTGTAGATAAACAGGAAATGCTGGATTTGTTATCAGCTTTAAATAAGTCCATATATGACATCATGGATGAATATGAATTAACAAAACAAAGCAGAGATAAAGCACAAAGAGAATTTCAGAAAAAAGGTGATGAAATTGTATGGAATGCTAGTCGTAAAGCAGAGGACGTATATGCGGCATCTGTTATGTATACAGACGAAGCATTAAATCGTGTACAGGAAATTTTAAAAGAGGCTGATGCATCGATTTCTGATATTTATACAAAAATGAACTTCCAGTTGAAAGAACAAGAAAAGAAGATAAAAAGTAACCAGTTAGAGTTAAAATCTACGTTACAGGATTTAGTTGATACTGAAAAATATTTAAGATTAATTGAAGATAGAAATAAAGAAATAGAAAAACAAAAAAATAGCGGAAAACCTCTTGAGGAACGTGAAAAGAATATTTATGCTAATCGTCAAACTGAGATTAAGATTAATCAGGAATATTTTGAAAAAATGGGAATTCCTTTAGATGATGGGGCAGATGAAGTAGAAGAGGAAACTGTAGAAAAAGCACAGGTGGATATTAAAGTAGATTTGGATGCGGATTATTTCCAGTGGAAAGAAGGAAAAGAGATTGAAGATCGAGCGAAGGCTTCAAAGGAAAAGGGAGAGCGTTTCCAAAATATGCTTAAAGGATTTACATCGGGAAAAAAATAGAAAAATAATAGGAGGGCTACCTAGTGAAGTTATATAAAGAAGGTGCCTATTTGGTACGAGGAAATGAAATTATTTTAGAGGCGGCAGATGCACAGGAAGCAGTTGCTTCAAAAGTGGGAAGAGTTGTTTCTAAAGAAGAAGCGAAAGAAAATACAATTGCATATGGAATTTTAAAAGAACACAACACATCTGGAAATATGGAAAAACTCCAGATTAAATTTGATAAGTTAACATCACATGATATTACATTTGTAGGAATTATTCAGACTGCACGTGCATCAGGATTAGAAAAATTCCCAATGCCTTACGTACTTACAAACTGTCACAATAGTTTGTGTGCTGTAGGCGGTACTATTAATGAAGATGACCACATGTTTGGTCTTACATGTGCAAAGAAATATGGTGGAGTTTATGTACCTCCACATCAGGCTGTTATTCATCAGTTTGCAAGAGAGATGCTTGCGGGTGGAGGAAAGATGATTCTTGGTTCTGACTCACACACACGCTATGGTGCATTGGGTACAATGGCTGTGGGTGAAGGTGGACCTGAATTAGTAAAACAGTTATTAAATAAAACATATGATATTGATAGACCAGAAGTTGTAGGTATTTATCTTACAGGAAAACCAATTATTGGAGTAGGGCCTCAGGACGTTGCACTTGCGATTATTGGCGAAGTATTCGGAAATGGTTTTGTAAAGAACAAAGTTATGGAATTTGTAGGTCCTGGTGTGGATAACTTAAGTGTAGATTTCCGTATTGGTGTAGATGTAATGACTACAGAAACTACTTGTCTGTCTTCTATTTGGAAAACAGATAGCAAAGTAGAAGAGTTCTATGAAATTCATGGAAGAGAAGAAGAATACAAAGAATTAAATCCAGGTGAAGTAGCATATTACGATAGTTTTATCGAAATTGATTTAAGTGAAATCAGACCAATGATTGCTATGCCATTCCATCCAAGTAATGTATATACAATTGATGAGTTAAATGCAAATCTTATGGACATTCTGGATGATTGTGAAAAACGTGCAGAAGTAAGTTTTGATGGCAAAGTAAAACTCGATTTAAAGAGTAAAGTAAGAAATGGAAAATTATATGTAGATCAGGGTATCATTGCAGGTTGTGCAGGTGGCGGATTTGAAAATATCTGTGACGCTGCAGATATCTTAAATGGAAATTCCATTGGTGCAGATGAATTTACATTGAGTGTATATCCAGCTTCAACACCAGTTTATATGGAACTTGTTAAAAACGGTGCAGTTGCAAAACTTATGGCATCTGGAGCTGTTGTAAAAACTGCTTTCTGTGGACCTTGTTTTGGTGCAGGAGATACACCTGCAAATAATGCATTTTCTATTCGTCATTCTACTAGAAACTTCCCTAACCGTGAAGGTTCGAAGGTTCAGAATGGACAGATTTCTTCAGTTGCACTTATGGATGCTCGTTCTATTGCAGCGACAGCAGCAAATAAAGGATATTTAACAGCGGCAACAGATGTAGACGTAGATTACACAAAACCAAAATATTATTTTGATAAATCTATTTATGAAAATAGAGTATTTGATAGTAAGGGTGTAGCTGATCCAGAAGTAGAAATTCATTTTGGTCCAAATATTAAAGATTGGCCAGCAATGAGCGCTTTGCCACAGAATCTTGTACTTAAAGTTGTATCAGAAATTCATGATCCTGTTACAACAACAGACGAATTGATTCCATCTGGTGAAACTTCATCTTTCCGCTCAAATCCATTAGGTCTTGCGGAGTTTGCTCTTTCTAGAAAAGATCCAATGTATGTAAGCCGTGCAAAAGAAATTCAGAAAGCGCAAAAGGCAGTAGAGGCTCAGAGTTGTCCACTTGATGCAGTAGAGGAATTAAAACCGGTAATGGAAGTAATCCACACTCAGTTCCCAGAAATTGGAAAAGGAAATGTTGGATTTGGTAGTACAATTTTTGCCGTAAAACCAGGTGATGGTTCTGCTCGTGAACAGGCTGCTTCTTGTCAGAAAGTGCTTGGTGGTTGGGCAAATATTGCAAACGAGTATGCAACTAAGAGATATCGTTCGAACTTAATTAACTGGGGTATGCTTCCATTTATCATTGATGAAGGCAAGTTGCCATTTGAAAACTTAGACTATTTATTTATTCCTGATATTCAGGATGCTATCGAAGAAGGAAAGACAGAGTTTACTGCGTATGTAGTAAAAGAAAACGAATTAAAAGAGTTCACACTTAAGATGGCAGAACTTACTCCAGATGAAAAAGATATTATTTTGAAAGGATGCCTGATTAATTATTATCGTGGCTAGGGAAAAAACGTGTCGGAAAAGGAACAGATAACACAAGTAGAAAAAAAGAAAACATATCATCCATGGAAACATTATTTTCGATGGGGAATGACTGCTTTTTTAACAGTTGCAGCGTGTATTACCTTTTTCTTTATATTGTATCGTTGGGGTACAATATCTGCGGTAATTGGTAAAATTTTAAAATCCGCAGAGTCTATTATTATTGGATTGGCTCTTGCATATTTGCTTATGCCGATAAAAAACTATATAGAAAAGCGAATGTATAAAATGCTTCTTTCCCAAAAGTTAAAGCCGGAAAAAGCAAAGAAATTGGCAAAGACGCTGGGAATTACAGGTGCAATCATATTCCTGTTTGTTATCCTTGGAATCTTAATCATGAGTTTGGGACCAGCATTGATAACAAGTGTTATTGGTTTAATTGATGCGATGCCTAGTTATGTAGAATCTTTTGTGAAATGGATTTCAGATAGTGGATTAGCAGATACCGAGGTAGCAATTTTTATAGGCCATTCTATCAATGCTTTAACGGCTGAAGTAGAAAATTGGGCGAAAACAGAAATTCTTCCAATGGCACAGCAATACATTTCCCAGATTACCTCGGGGGTCTTTTCTGTATTAAAAACGATATTCAATTTTCTTATTGGTATTGTTGCTATGACATATGTTATGTCAATTGATGAGAATTTAATTGGACAGTGTAAGAAGATAATATATGCGACATTTCCAACTCACGAAGGAAATTTGATTATTGAGACCATAAGAAAATCACACAAGATTTTTGGCGGCTTTGTAATTGGAAAGATTATTGATTCAGCAATCATTGGTGTTATTGCTTATATTGGATGTTTGCTTTTGAAGATGCCTAGCGCGTTGCTTGTTGCATTTATTATTGGCGTAACAAATGTTATTCCGTTCTTTGGTCCATTTATTGGGGCAATCCCTACCGTGGCATTGGTGTTGATTCAGAGTCCTATTCATGCCTTGTATCTTGTAATTTTCATTCTTATTTTACAGCAGGTGGATGGAAATATCATTGGACCTAAGATTTTAGGGGAATCCACAGGGCTTTCGGCATTTTGGATTTTAACATCTATCTCAATTGCGGGTGGTTTGTTTGGTTTCTTTGGTATGCTTTTGGGGGTACCTGTATTTGCCGTTATTTATTATATTTTACAGCAAATTATCGCATACAGAATGAAATCAAGAGACCTTTCTTCTGATACAGAAGAGTATATTGAGTTAGTAAAAATTGATGAAAAAACAAAAGAAATGAAATACAAAAAAGAAGTGTAAATATGTACACCAAACTTATAGGAAAAACCTATGAGTTTGGTGTATTTTTTATTGTTTATTTTTCTTGACTATGATAAACTAAAACTAGATTAGTCTAACTTTTTGTAAGAGGTGACACCATTGGATAAATACGAATACAATTTAAAATTAGATCAGATGAAATCCCTTATTTCCGAAGGGAAATATGAATCTGCGGCAGAAATTGCAGACTCCATTAATTGGAATAAAATAAAGAATGTAAACGCTTTAGTTAAAGCGGGTGAAGTGTACGAAAAGGTCGAGAGATTTGAAGATGCAAGAGATATTCTTTTGAATGCATATGACCGTTCACCAATAGGTAGAACCATTATCTATCGTTTGGCGGAAGTTGCAATCAAAATGAAAGATTTTGAAGGTGCTCTTGAGTACTACGAAGAGTTCGTAGATATTGCGCCACATGATAATCAGAGATATGTTTTAAAATATAATATCAAAAAAGCACAAGGTGCAAAATACGCTGAGCTGATTCCTATTTTGGAAGAGTTTAAGGATAAAGAGTATACAGAAGAATGGGCGTTTGAGTTGGCATATCTTTATCATAAATCTGGTATCATTGATAAATGTATTGATGCTTGTGATGAACTCATTTTATGGTTTGGTGATGGACCTTATGTAGAACGTGCATTAGAACTTAAGATGTTATATCAGCCTCTTTCTAAAGCGCAAGAAGAAAAGTACAAACAGTTCCGTCATGAAAAAGAAGGAAAGACAGTAATTGGTGCAGCAGAAATGGAACGTGCTGGTGAGTATGTACATGAGCCAGTAGTTATTCCTCAGATTACTTTGAATCCAAGCAGATTTAATACAACAAATCTGCAAGAAGAAATTGTAAAGGGAATGCAGCAGATCATGGAAGCAACAGAAAAAGAAACTGTTGTAGGAACCATGGATACCATTAAGAAAATTGCGGAAGAGATTCCTTACTTACAGTTACCAACAGAAGAAGAGCTTGCGGCAAAAGAGGCAGCGCTTAATATTGAAACTGATGAGGAAATAGATGGTTCGTTACGAATCAATTTCCAGGAACTGTTGGGTGAAGAGGATGACGGACAGATTAGTCTCGTAATGAAAGAAAAAGCTCAACTTGAGCAACAGATTACGGGACAGATGACCATTGCAGAAGTTTTAGAGGAATGGGAAAAAACAAAACGCGCAGCCGAAACCGCATTGCAGGAAGCGGAGCAGAGAAAGTTAGAATCTGCAAAAGCACGTGCGTTACAGGAAGCTGAAGACATCATGGACAGACTCAATGATGTTCTTCCAAAAATAGAAGCTGTTGTATCACCACAAGTAGATTTAAATCAGGCTGCTCAGGAAGAAGTGATAGAAGCAGGAATGCTTTTTGAAAGCATGAATTCTATCTTGGATAAAGAAATCTCACGTCTGAATACAGAGAATGAAGAAATCGAAAATCATATAAAAGGACTTACACAGAAACTTCCAGTAATTACGGAAGATATGTTAGCAAAATCACTTGATGCGATGCCGCTTGATGCTGTTTTAGACGAAGATGTACCAGAAGAAGAAATTTATGTTGATACTATGACAGAGGAAGAGAGTTCTGAAGAAGTAGTGTTACCAAAGGAAGTGAAACTTCCAGAAGAGGTAGTGTTACCAGAAGACGTGAAACTTCCAGAAGAGGTAGTGTTACCAGAAGAAGTAAAGCTTCCAGAAGATATCGTTCTTCCAGAAAACAAGGATCTTTCGGAACAGATATTGGCAGCGACAGAGATAAAAACGAATGAAGAAACGACAGTTGAAGAAAAAATAACATTGGGTGAAGAAATTCGTTCGCTTAGCAACACGTTTACTTTCGAAAAAGAAATCGTAGAAGAATTAGCTTCAAAAGAAATAAAAGAGTCTCCGGTAGAAGATAAAAAAGAACAACCAAAATTATTATCTTTAAGTGAGGAGCAAAAGGCTATTTTCTCATATTTCATGCCTGTAAAAGGAATGGAAATGCAGCTGTGTAGAGCATTGTCTGGTGTAGTGGCTAATCTTAAGGGTGAACCAAATTCCTCGGTAGGTAATTTGATTATCCAAGGTAGTCAGGGTTGTGGTAAGACTGTTTTAGCAACTAGCATTGTCAAAGTTTTGCAGAAGGAATGTGGAAAACCAAACGGTCGAATTGGTAAGATTGAAGCGGAGGCTTTAAATAAAAAAGATCTGCATCAGCTTTTACAGAAAGTCGCAGGCGGATGTCTGATTATAGAAAAAGCTGGAGAAATGGATCATACAACCGCAGTTAGTTTATCGCTTCTTTTAGAGCAGGATAAGAGTGGATTGTTTGTTATCTTAGAAGACTCTGCAATAGGAATTAAAAAAGTTTTGGCTTCTGACGATGGATTTGCGAAGAAATTCACTGAAACCATAACAGTTCCAATCTTTACAAATGATGAGTTAGTAGTATTCGCACAAGCTTATGCAAATGAGTTGGGGTACGTAATTGACGAAATGGCTATTTTAGCGCTTCATAATCGTATCAGTAATATCGAAAAACTTGACCAGGCAACAACCTTGGTAGAAGTAAAAGAAATTATTGATGAAGCAATTGAACGTGAAGCAAACGGTGGCATCCGTAAGGCTTTCAATATACTGACAGCAAAGAGATATACCGATGATGATAAGATCGTGCTGACAGAAAAAGACTTTGAATAAATGGAGGAGAGTATGAGTTATTTTACTGAGATGGACAGTTACCTGTTTGGACAGGGAACACACTACGATATTTATCGTAAGTTAGGTGCACATTATGTGAACGAAAAAGGTAAAAACGGAAAAAAAGGAGTATGCTTTGATGTATGGGCACCTAATGCCAGCAAAGTATACGTAATTGGGGATTTTAATGGTTGGAACGAAACTTCTCATGAAATGCAGAGAGTAGAACCAACTACTATGGGTGTTTACGAATTATTTGTACCAGAAGCAAAGTTGGGTAGCTTATACAAATATCTTATTATAGCTAAGGACGGAACAAAACATTATAAAGCTGACCCATATGGAAATTACGCACAGGTGCGTCCTGAAACAGCATCTGTAGTAGTAGATATTGATAACTTCAAGTGGACAGACGATGCTTGGATGAAGAGACGTTCTGAAATGAAACAGGAAGAGGTACTAGAACAGCCAATGGCAATTTATGAAGTTCACCTTGGTTCATGGATGCGTCATCCAGGAAAAGAGGAAGAAGAAGCATATTATAGCTATCGTGAATTAGCAAAATCTCTCGTAAAATATGTAAAAGAGATGGGATATACTCACGTAGAACTTATGGGTGTTTCTGAATATCCATTTGATGGTTCCTGGGGATATCAGGTAACTGGTTATTATGCTCCAACATCCAGATACGGAACACCAGAAGATTTTGCTTATTTAGTTAACGAATTCCACAAAAATAAAATCGGTGTTATCCTTGACTGGGTACCAGCGCATTTCCCAAGAGATGCTCACGGCTTAGCAATGTTTGATGGAACTCCTACATATGAATATGCAGATACTCGTAAGGGAGAACATCCTGACTGGGGAACAAAGATTTTTGATTATGGCAAGACAGAAGTAAAGAATTTCCTTATCGGTAGTGCTTTAATGTGGACAGAACATTACCATATTGATGGTCTTAGAGTTGATGCTGTTGCGTCTATGCTTTACCTCGATTATGGTAAGAACGATGGTCAGTGGGTTGCTAACCAGTATGGCGGAAATGAAAACTTAGAAGCAATCGAATTCTTCAAACAGATCAATACATTAATTACAGGTAGAAATCCTGGTGTTGTAATGATTGCAGAAGAATCTACAGCTTGGCCAAAGATTACTGGAAAAGCAGAAGATGGTGGATTGAACTTTACATTTAAATGGAACATGGGATGGATGCATGACTTCTTAAGTTATATGAAATTAGATCCATACTTCCGTAAAGATAATCACAACCTGATGACATTTGCAATGAGCTACAACGAAAGTGAAAAATATGTTCTTACATTATCGCATGATGAAGTAGTACATTTGAAATGCTCATTACTCAATAAGATGCCAGGTTATGAAGTAGACAAATTCAAAAACTTGATGTGTGCATATGCATACATGATGGGACATTCTGGAAAGAAACTTCTTTTCATGGGTCAGGAATTTGCACAGTCTCAGGAGTGGAGCGAAGCTCGTGAATTAGACTGGTACTTACTCCAGAATCCAGAACACAAAAAGATTCAGGATTGGATGAAAGCATTATTACATATCTACCAGAAGAATAAAGCAATGTATGAGTTAGATCATAACTGGCAGGGCTTCGAGTGGATTAATGCCGATGATAGAGATAGAAGTATCTTTAGTTTTGTTCGTAAGAGCAAAGATGGAAAGAATAATCTTCTCTTTGTAATCAATATGACTCCTATGGCTAGAGATGATTATAGAGTAGGTGTTCCAAAGAAGAAATCTTACAAGCTTATCTTAAATAGTGAAGATGCACAGTTCAATGGAACAGATGAATCTCCAAGACCAGATTCATACAAAGCAGAAAAATCCGAATGCGATGGCAGAGAATATTCTTTTGCTTATCCACTTGCACCATACGGTGTTGCAGTATTTAAATTCTAAATATGAGTTTATGAAAAAAGGTCCTATGGGCCTTTTTTCTTGCTTTAGAAAAAAATCTTTGTGCCGATATATATATCAGAGAATATCGGTACAAGGAGTTTTTTATGTTTGTAGACCAGACAAAACAGATAGATAAATTTATGGGAACCTCAGGATTGGATATCGGAAAAGCCGCTCCTGCAGATCAGCAAAAGGCTGGAAAGACGGTATTGGATTATGGCAAAATGCAGGAAACCTATCGCATGACAGAAGGTGGTAGTTTCTTTATGCCAAATGCAGTTTACCAAAAACCAGACGGGAAAGAAGAAGAGTCCATAGTAGAACAATTAGATACCCAGATGGATATGTCAGCAACAAATAGAAGGAACCAGATGGTGGTAGTATCCAACACCGCTTCTTCTGCAGATTTACAGGAAATGTCAAAAGACGGGTTTGATTGTATGGATGCGGATAGCCATACAATTGTTACTGTAACAGATAAAATCAAAGCAGTTCTTGCAAAAGCTGGTGTGGATATTTCTATTTATGGTGATGATCTTAGTTCCGCACAGCTAGAAGAATTAACAGGCAATCCAGCGGTAGCAGCACAGATAGAGTCTGCATTAAAGCAGGCAGATTTGCCAGTAACCGAGGATAATATTGTAGAAGGTGTGAAGGCATACCAGGCAGCAGAAGAGATGCTGCCTCTTGATGATGCTACAAAAGAGTATTTATTAAAAAATGAATGGGAACCAACCATTCAGAATATATATATGGCATCTCATAGTGGTGTTGAAACACAGAGTAATCAGCAGATTGATTTTTCTGCTTTAGAAAAGCAGATGGAGCAGATTATTAAGACTGCAGGATTAGAGTTTTCTGTAGAGACCAAAGAAAGTTGTCAGTGGTTAATCCAAAAAAATATTGGTTTGACGGTAACTAACTTAAGATATTTAGATAGTTTAAATGGATTGTCTCAGAGACTATCAAAAAATGAGACAAGAGTTTTAGATATGCAGCAGGTAATCGCTCGCATTATTGAAGCGATTCGAGATGGAAGACGTCCAATGGATGCGCTTCTTATGGAAGGATTTTCTTATGAAGATCGAGCACAGAACGCATACGATGTAGTTATGGAAGCACAGGACGCAGATATTGCATATTGTGTCGAGCAGCAACTGACTGTTTCGGTAGAAAGTTTGCAGACGGCTATCTCAAACAGAGGAGAGCAAACAGAGGTGGCAATCAGTGTAGAGATGTCTACAAGTATTACTTTCGTAACTGCAAAACGTCAGTTAGAAGAAACTAGACTTGCTATGACAACAGAGGCAAACTATGCGCTTCTTAAGAGAGGTATTTCTATTGACACGAAACCATTGGAGCAGGTTGTTGAAAATTTAAAAGATTTAGAAAATCAGTATTATAGAGATTTAATGAATCAAAATGGAGTTGAAGCAACAGACGAAAAGGTAGAAATTTTTTCTACCACAACAAAGTATGTAGAAGAATTAAAATTTCAGCCTGCTTATGTTTTGAATATATCTTCTGCAGGAGAAACCCTTCAGAACATCCATCAAGCAGGAAGTGCATTAAAAGCATCTATGGATGCGGCAATGAAATCTTATGAAGCACTCTGGACTGCTCCAAGAAAAGATATGGGGGATTCCATTCAGAAAGCGTTCGCAAATGTGGATGATATTCTGGCAGATTTAAGTCTGGAAAAAACAGAATTCAACCAAAGAGCGGTTCGTATTCTTGCATATAATGAAATTGAAATTTCGGTTGAGAATATTACTCAGATTAAAGATGTAGATATGGAAATGCAGAAGCTATTCCGTAACCTTACACCTGCAACTACACTGGAATTAATTCGCGAAGGAAAAAATCCATTGGATATGGAAATAAGCCAATTAAACCAAGTGGTAGAGACTATGCAGTCAGAAACTGGTGAAAAGGAGCAGGAACGTTTTAGTAAATTCCTTTGGAAGTTAGAACAAAATCAGGAAATTTCAGCAGAAGAGAGAGATAGTTATATTGGTATTTATCGTTTAATCGCACAAGTAGAAAAAACAGATGGAGCAGCAATTGGTGCATTATTGCAGCAGGGAACAGATGTAACTATGAGAAATATTCTCACAGCGATGCGTTCTGCAAAGAAAGATGTAAATTATAAAATTGACGATGATTTTGCTGGAGCAAAAGCAACCACAAAAGGACCAAGAATTGATGACCAGATTATGGCATCTTTCCAGACGAACTGTATAAAGGAAGCCGCAGATATACTTTCTCCAGAAAATTTTGATCAGTTGAATAACTGGGAAGAAATGACACCGGAACAGTTTTTAGAAGAATTGCAAAAACAGGTACAAACTGAAGAGAGTGTAGCATTAGAGCAGCAGTATCATAGCGATCTTGCAAAGGAATACACAAGTGTGTTAGAGGCATCGGATGATGTATATGCTTTTTTAGAAAAATACGATATGAAGAATAGTGCTAGAAATGTTTTGGCTGCATCACGCTTGTTGAATAATCCAAGTCATGCATTTGAACAGTTATTTAATACCGAGGGAAAGAGTCTAGATTATCAAGAAATGATAAATGATTTAAAAGCTCAAGTATTAGAGAATTTCGGTGAGGCAGTAAAAACACCACAAGAAATGGCTGATGCACAAGCAACTCTTGCGGAAGTTGCAGAACGTGTAATGCAGACGATGATTATCGAAAATGAAACGATTAGTGCAAAAGACTTAAATGATTTACGTTTGATGAGTCAGCAGTTTTATCTTTGTAAGGAAAAAGCAAAAGAAGAAAGCTTTTTAGTACCAGTTGAAACCGGTGATACAGTAACAGGTGTAAACTTAAAAATTGTACGTGGAAAGGCAGATAAAGGTCTGGTGGATATTTTCTTTAGAGGGGCTATGATGGAAAAGGTAGCTGCATCTTTTGAGGCAAAAGAAAATGGGATCTCGGGTGTTATTGCTACAACTGATGAAGAGACCAGACGATACCTTGCAGAAAATTTAAGTCAATTAATCGGAAGAATGCAAGAAGGAAATGATGAGGCTATTGATGTAACAGTTACACGAGTAGAAAACCTCTCTGCATGGCAGTTCGAAAAGAGCACTCTGCCTGAACAGGGGGATGCAACACCAGTTCAGACAAAGCGACTTTATCATATTGCAGAAAGCTTTATTCAGACAGTGTCTGATTTGATGTAGAAGCTTCATAGTAGGAAAGTATTCCTAAAAAAATTGAATGAGCGACACGGGACTGATATTCATCCTGTGTAAGAAGATCCGCTTCGGTAGGATTGCTTAAGAACCCACACTCTACGATAACAGTAGGTGTGGGTGTTCTTGTTAGTAGGTAATAATTTTCGTTTGCCTGCGGTGCTCGTTTTTTCGCAGGAGCAAGCTGTGTATTTAAAACATCTTGAATCACCTGAGCCATAGTCGCACTTTCTTCTGAGTTCCGGTAATAAAAAGTTTGTGGACCGCAGGAAGCGGAATCTGTAAAACTATTTTGATGAATGCTAATGGTAAAGAAAGGATTTAACTCTGTAATCATATTGATTCGGGCAATCATATCGTCTTTTTTCTTAGAAGTAGAATTTGCAGGAGCAAGTAGGGCATCCTTCTCGCGAGTTAAGTAGACTGTAAATCCTTCTTCTTCTAAAAGTGTTTGTAGTTTCTTTACAATAGATAAATTAATATCTTTTTCTAGTGCACCATTCACACCAACTTTTCCTGGATCAAAGCCCCCATGTCCAGCGTCCAAGACAATAACAGGATACTCCTTTTTTGAAGAGACATCCTCTGTACTTTGCTCCGTGTTATTTTGAGATTCAGAATTAGAATGGTTATCTAGGGATGGTTTTGTAAAGGTGTAAATCAATAGAAGTAAGATAATAGAAAAGATAATTCCATAAAAAAACTTTGGCATAAGAGATACCCTTTGATGTGTACAATTTGTATATCTTATGCCAAAGTTGAAAGATTATGTTTTAATTAATATATTTTATAATAACTTCCCAAATAGAAGCATTGTCTAAATCACTACTCCAAAAAGCAGCGCCTGCAAGCTGATATTCTTGCATTAATTTTAATTTTGCCTCAATAGAAGCTTCATCTTCTAACCACATTTTGTAGGTTACGCCACCCTTAACCATTTCGCCGTAGTATTGTCCACAATCTTCTAACCAGGTAGGTGTTGAAATATTGTTAGTCATCCAGCGTTTAGAGGAGGTCAAACCTAAATTTTCAAAAGCGATCATGTAAGAAACATCTTCGTCAGCAACATCTGAGGTAGGAGTAAGCTTCCAAAGTTTGGTGTAGAAAGGCATACCTAAAATCAACTGGTCAGCTGGAACTCCTTCTGCCAAAGTGTTCTTTACCCCTTCTTCAACCCAGTTGAGAGAAGCTACAGAACCTTCACCACTTGACTGTCCCCAGTGTTCATCATAAGCCATGATGCAAACGTAATCCACAAAGTCACTTTGTTCACCATATTTATATACGCTGTTAAATGATGCAGGTACATAAACTGCTGTGGAAAGAATGATATCATTGTTTTCACACTTTATAGATAACTCGCGGAGGAACTGAATATAAGCATCTCCGATTTCGGATTCACTCAACTGTTCAAAGTCAACGTTGATACCATCTAAATTATACTGCAATGCCTGAGAAACAATCTGGTTGACCAGGTTTTGACGAGTAGAGGTATGGGTAAGAATCTTGTTTACATCTATGCTAGAGGATTCCAAATCCAGGTTTTTAACCATTCCCCAAACTTCTACGTCATGGTTGTGACAGTAGTTAACGTAATCAGAACTTGCATAGCTGGAAATGTTTCCTTTATTATCTCTGAGCTTAAACCAAGAGGGACTGATTACATCTACCCCCTTCGAATTAGAAAGGATAGAAGAAATATCTGCGTTGTCAGATGTATCGTAAACTGGATGCCAAAGGAAGTTAATGGCTTTGTCCTTTTTAATATGGTGGAATTCTTCGGCTTTGTATTCGCTAGTTAATGTTTTGGCTTCAGTTTTTTTCACTCGGTTCGAGCGAACATAACCGGTGATACCATCCTCTGTGCAAACCTTTGTCCATTTTTTATCTGCCTCAACAATTGTAAGCACATCACCTTTTTTAACATCGGAAAGAATAGGGCTCTTAATACCACCTTTGAAACGTACCTCTGTATTTTTCTTTAGTGTACATACGGTAATTTCTTTCCATTCATTTGTAATAACAATGCGAGAGGGTTCTTCGTAAAGAGAGTAAGTAAAATCGGAATACTCTTTTACAAATTCCAAATCAACCCACGCAGACTCAGCAGTTGCTTTTACAATCGGTCTTCCAAAATCATTAGTTGATTTGCCCACGTTATAACTTGTTGCATCGGCTTTAGCAGAAACAACATCGGAAGCAGTTGTATAAAGTAAAATGTTTTCGTTTGCGTCCCAGTAGAATCTAGAATTTAATACATCATGTACGAATTTATAGTCCAGATAAACGTGACCATCTATCGTAGTTGCATAACTATCTAAGACGGTATTATTTAAAGTAATGGCAACCTGAGAGTCATCCGTGATGCCATAATATTCGGTTAATTCCATGTGTTCTTTGGATGGTGTATATTTTTGGATTAATTTGATTCCTAAAATAAAAAGGAGAATCAGAACAATACATCCAGCTCCAATTAGAACAGGTAGAAGTTGCTTCTTTTTCATATAAAAAACCTTCCTTATATATATTATCCTATACAGAAATAATTATATCATTGTATGTAATTTCTTTCAAATATATTGTCGGTTTTTAAGGAAATATTAAGAAGGACGTCGATACGGCGCCCTTCTAAGTTCTTTTTTCTTTTTTTGTAATGAAAGTTATTCGTTGTCACGACATTGAGACTCCATCCCAGTATTGAAATCTTCAACGTTAAATCCCCGGTATATAACTACTTCCTTTCTATAGATTATTTTAAAAGTAGGGAAATTGCACGAAAGTGCCTAGGTTCGATTTGAAACGGATTTTCGATGTAAGGAAAAGATAATCGTTTGCCAAAATCAGAAGAAATAGAAAAATAGGATTCTTCGTAACTTAAATTCATAATCAATGTAATACAATTCTTTTTTGTTTGGTGTTTAAAAAGATTTTCTATTTTCTTCTCAAGCTGCGATTTTCTCCACTTACTAGGGCTACAAATAAGAAACGATTTATCACATCGCAAAAATTCACTGGCGGTATATGTATTTAAAACTCCCATATCTAAAATAAAATAGCGATAATCTTTACGTAGAATTTCTGGTAAGGAGGTAACGTGTGTATTTGGATAAAATACGACTCCCTTATAACAAAAGGATGGCTTTCTTTTTTTCCGTACCAATGCGCTAATATGATTATGTGGATTTAATTCTATATAGGCAGTTTTCATCCCCAATTTACTACATATATAGTTGGCAAGTGTCAGGGAAATATGAGTTGTACCCATTCCGCGCTCAACACTGCCTACACCGATTATTTTTTTCGAATAAACTTGTTTCTTAAATAGAAAAATAATGAATTCCTCCTTTTTATTTGCAAAATTTGGGAGAAGAAAGAAACCTTTGCAGAAGTAACTCCAAAAGGTTTTGGGTCGTAGGGATAATAAAATACTTTTAGGCCAAACTGTTTAGAGAAACATCGCATAGTACTTTTTTGTCCCATGTTACAAATAATGATTAGATGTGAGGATAGATTTTGAAGGATCTCCTGTTTTTCAAAGGCTTCGTGCCAATGCCAGATGCCATTACTGCAAATATATAGAATAGCATCAAAGTCCGTTTTGTCTGGAGGAAGTGTGTTTCCATAATCGTATACTGAAATTTCCGCAGCAGTATTTAGTGACATAGAAACACCAGGACCATAAAAAGGAAATCCTTTGAAAAAACGATAGCAGAACATGCCCTCTGTTTCTTTGATGCCCGAAAGAAATGGGGATAATTGTTGTAGGCTGTCCCCCGATCTTTGCTCATAGTATATACATGGCTGTCCCATATAGTTTAAAGTGGAAACCAAAGAAAAGGCGATGTGTGTGGAGCCACTACCGTAGTGACTACCGAACACTGCTATTCGTTTACGAGAATGCGGCTGTGCTAATAATTTTTTTTCTTGTTCTATTGCAAAAGCCAAAGAATCTACCGTTTCAAACCGATCTTTGGGATCTGCGGCTGTAGCCATTTTTAAAATTTTGTGAATATTGGGAGATAATGGTGCATCTACATGATTAGAAAGATATTGTAAAATCTTTCCAATACTGTAGATGTCCGATTGAAGATTCAGAATTCCTAAAGAAAGTTCAGGAGCACTGAAGGCTTCGTTCCCAAAAAGATTTGAGATATTTCCCAAATTGGAAAGAAATGTTGCTACATTAAAGTCAATTAATTTTATCTGCATTCCACATACTATAATATGCTCCGGTTTTAAATCTAAATATAAAATGGGAGATGGTTTTATCGTATGCAGATACTGAAAAATATTGCACAGTTGTAGACCAAAATCTAAAAAAGTGATTTGGGAAATAGTTGTTTGATGAAGCAGAAATTCTTCTAAAGATTCTCCTTCCACGTATTCCTCAATAAGATAAAAAGCAGATTCATCTTCCTCAATATCAAATAAACTTGGAATACCTGGGTGATGTAAGGATTTTAGAAGCTGAGCTTCGTGTAATAGAGAGTCTGTCATGCATGTTGTTTTGGGGATAATTTTGATAGCACGAAAGCACTCTAGAAGAAGGTGTTTGGAAAGATACACAGTACCGAAACTACCAGTACCGAGTGTAGAAATGATTTGGTATTTTCCAAACAGATTTGTATTTTGTTCCTGTCTCATTTACTCCTCGTGACAGCAACGCATCTCGTGTTAAAAGATATAACATAAAAATTTTTCCAGTGCAAGAACTTTTTTTAAAAACTTTACAGACGGAAAGGAGTTGTTTATAATAAATGTACGTTTTCTAACGATTTTCAAGGGTAAGGAAGTGATAAAATGAAAATTGAAAAAGTAAACGAAAACCAAATCCGTTGCACCTTAAGCAAACAGGATTTAGCGGATAGACAGATTAAATTAAGCGAGCTTGCTTATGGATCAGAAAAAGCAAAGGGCTTATTTCGAGACATGATTGAGCAGGCGAATTATGAATTTGGTTTTGAGGCTGATGATATCCCTCTCATGATAGAGGCGATTCCTTTATCGGGAGAAAATATAATATTACAGATTACAAAGGTTGAATATCCAGAGGAATTAGATACGCGCTTTTCAAAATTTTCAGAAGCGGGAGAAGAAGAGGAAGAACTTACTAGCGAAACCTCCATATTACCAGAACTTCAAGGAGAAAAAGCCGATAAAATTTCTAATCTGACAAAGATGTTTGAGTTTAGAAATTTAGAACAGATTGAGCGTTTAGCTCAGGTACTTGGTGGATTCTATGAAGGTGAAAATGATTTGTACAAGGACGAAGCAAAAAATCGCCTGTATCTTTTGGTTCAAAAAAGTGACCATACGCCCGAAGAATTTAACAAGGTATGTAATGTAATATCAGAATATGCCATTCATAGAAAATATGCACCTGCAAGGGAAGCCTTCCTGAAAGAACATGGAAAACTTTTAGTGAAGAAATGCGCACTGCAGGTTATTGGAGAAATTTAAACTATCGAGAAGTTAGCTCGAATTCGCAACTTCGTTGCTACTTCTCGCTACGGCTAATCGCCGAAATAAAAAAGGACATAACGCTCTTGCAAGTAAACTTGCAGAGTGTTTGTCCTTTTTATTTCTTCTGGATAGTTTAGTTATGTTCTAAGAAATTATTAATATCTTCAACTAAATCGTCTGGATCGATTCCATGAACCATAGCAGCTTCAGCGATTGATTCCATCTGAGCAGATGGGCAGCCAAGACAGTGCATACCGATTCCTAAAAGAAGTGGAGCAATGTCTGCATTAATCTGAAGAAGTTCGCCAATCATGGTATCCTTAGTAACTTTTGCCATGGGATGACCTCCTTTAAATCTTTTACTCACGCTATTATAATACGTTTCCCAAAGAAAATCAAATATATACTTTTTTATCGTTAAGAAAAGTCCAAATTTAGACGATATAAAAAACAGAAAAGACATGGCAGTCAAAATATTCGCATGGAAGCGCAGTGGATGAAGGGAAGAATATTATGCAGATTAATCGTAATATGTCCGCTGTAGTAGCTAACAATCAGTTATTAGGAATCGAAGAAAGATTATCAGCATCTATCGAAAGATTATCCAGTGGTTTAAAAATAAATAGAGCAAGTGACAATCCTGCGGGAATGGCTATCTCCAACAAAATGAAAGCGCAGATTGATGCGTTGGATAAGGCAGAAGCGAATGCGGCAGATGGTATTTCTGTTGTCCAGATTGCAGATGGAGCATTAAACGAAGTAAGTAGTATTTTACAGAGAATGCGTGAGCTTTCTGTTCAGGCGGCAAACGGGCTTAATTCATTTAATGACAGACAGAGTATGCAGGATGAAGTAAGCGAACTGGTAAAAGAAGTAGACCGTATTTCATCAGATACAGAATACAATACAAAGAAATTATTAGACGGCTCATCTAACGTACGAGTTTATGGAGAAAACGGAAGTCGTTATCAGGTTTCAGACTCTGTAGATGCTAAGGTTTACAGTCTCAATGTAGAAGCAGTGGCACTTCAGGCAAGTGTAGCATTAGATTATTCTGAACCAGGTGCAGACGGAATGATTATAATCAATGGTGTTGGAGCGCAAATTACACAGGGAATGACACAGGAAGAATACTTACAGGCGGTACGTATTGCAGCAACAGAAGCTGGTTGTAGCGTGGAAATCGACGGAAACCAGATGGTGATTTTATCAGATCATTACGGATATGAAGAAGAGCTTTCTGTTAGCATGACAGAAGAGTTAGCAGTTGCAGAAGGATTTGATGCAAACGCACAGTATGTTGCAGAAGAAAAAATTTATAAAATCGATACCGTAGGTGCGGATGCAGTGGTAAGCGTTCCTACAGACTTAGAAGCATCTGGTTTTACAACAACTACAACAATAGAATGTACTGGAAACCGTGTAGTAGTAACAGACAATGATGGATTCTCTATCGATTTTCTTTTAGATGCGGAGTATCAGCCTATAGCAGATGCACAGAACGGAAATTTTGAAATCGATGTAACAGATATCGGATCATTAACAATTCAGATTGGTGCAAATGAGCATCAGACGATGGATGTAAGAATTGATGAAATCTCTGCATATACGCTTTACTTAGACGGTGTAGATATCGCAGTTAAAAATGGTGCAGATAGAGCCTTATCAACATTAGATGATGCTATTGCCAAAGTATCTGCAGCACGTTCACGAATCGGTGCTTTCCAGAACCGTTTGGAATATGCAGAAACAAGTTTATCATCTGCAGTAGAAAATATCACAACTGCTTATTCAGGTCTTTTAGATACAGATATGGCAGAAGAAATGACAGAATATACCCAGCAGAATATTTTAAATCAGGCTGCGATCTCTGTTCTTTCACAGGCAAATGAATTGCCACAGCAGGTATTATCTATGTTACAGTAATAGCTGGAGGAAGCTATGGAAAACAGTTTGAAACAAGAGTTCACTAGAAGACTCAGCCAGTGTAACAGTGGGGAAATGATAGTTATCATGTATGACATTGTCTTCGCCTACATGGATGAAGCTAAGGTAGCTTTTGAGGCTGACCGTTACGAAGAATACAAGGCAGCAGTCAAAAGAAGCCAGGGTGCTATCGATACACTGATTGGAGCTTTGAATTTTAAATATGATTTAGCAAAAGATTTACACAAACTATATGTATATTCTAAAAATTGTCTTGCAAAGGCAATTTATCAGAATCGCACAGAAGGTTTGGAAGAGGCAGAAAAAATCCTGAAGCGCCTGTATGCTTCGTTCAGTGAAGTTGCAAAATCAGACACCTCAGGACCATTGATGCAAAATACCCAGCAGGTATATGCAGGTATGACTTATGGACGTACCAACTTAAATGAAAATTGTTTTGAAGATAATCATAGAGGATTCTTTGTATAAGAGTCCTCTAATTTTTTTGCACAATTAAGTAAGTAACGGTAACGGGTTTGAATAGCCTTAGTATGATAAATATAATAATCAATTAGCTCAGGATCCGTTACCTGCTGCAGATTCGTGTACGCCGCATTGAGTTCTGATGCGGTCTTTTCTATATCGTCTTTTAGAATCATATATGGAGTATTATCATGTGAAGGCTGAAGTTTAAAAAGTTTCATATAAGCACCTCCCTTTTTTAAAATTATAATCAAAAAATGGCAATTCTATACAAAAAAGAGTGGTCAAAATTTGTCCTATATCCACAAAATTTCGACAAAAATTCGCAAAAGCGTAGACAAAGATAAGAAGTATTGCTATAATCCGGTTCAAAGTTTCCGCAGAAATCAAATCGAAAATATGGAGGTTGCATGACAAAGATAAAACTTGCAATTTGCATGAAAGACCAGGAGTACCAGGTTCGATTTGTAAATTGCTTTATGAATCATTACAAACACCAATATGAGCTACATGTTTTTACAGGCTTAGACCAATTGAAAAAATCAAAACCTTTAGACTACGCGGCCATTATTACAGGGGAGTATAGCATAGATGAAATGGCGAGTTTTGTAGAAAGAGGGGAGATACTTTTAAATTTGATGGAGAACTATTCAGGGGAAAATAGTATGGAGGATTTGAATAATTTTAAAAGTGTCGAGAAATATCAAGAAGTCTACAAAATTGCTGAACAACTAGAGCGCTTAGTGGCAGATAGTTTAAACGGCAGATGTTATATCGAAGGGATAGATAAATGTCATAAGACAGGAATTTTTTCTCTTACGCAAGGGCATTTCCAAATCCCATTTGCAGTATTACTTGCAAGACTATATGGTGAATGTCAAAAGGTTTTACTTTTGGATTTACAGGAATATAGTGGAATGCAGGAAAGAGAAGATGTTTCTACAATGGGCTTGGAGGATTTATTAAGTGTTGCGACTATAGGAAAATATAGCAAAGGCAGAATACTAGATTGTGTACGGCAAGAACCCTATTACGATTATGTGTCTCCTGTACAGAATAGTCAGTGTCTGGCAGAAGGTTCACAAGAACTATATGAAACCATAATGGAGATTCTTGTAAGCGAACTCGGATACGAAAGAATTATTATCAATTTTGGAACATCCTTTTATGGACAGTTAGATATGATGGAAGCGTGTCAGGAATTATACCTGCTACGGGGAAAAGAAACATATGCGAACTGGAGAGAAGACTGTTTTATTCATGAATTAAAAGGATTAGAGAAAGATAGCATTTTGCAAAACATTAAAAAAATATCACTCCCATCCGTATCGAATCAAGAAGCTTCCTGGAGAACTTTGGTTGAGAAGTGGAGTTGGGGAGATATCAGAGAACGATTAGAGCAGATGATGGAAAAGGAGTCACAACATGGAGCATTTGTGTGAAGAAATCCGTCAGAAAGTTCTTGAGAGAATGGATTTTATGACGGAACTTCAAGATGACGAGTTACAAGAGTTGATTGCAAAGGAAATGTCTATCTATAAGGGGATAGAAAGGCTCAGTATTCAGCAAAGAGTTTTTATAGAACAAAGAGTATTTAATTCTCTTAGAAAACTTGATGTTTTACAAGAACTACTGGAGGATGAGGAAATTACAGAGATTCTAGTAAATGGACCAAATCATATTTACTATGAAAAAAGAGGAAAATTCTATGAACATTCCTATCACTTTGCTTCAGAGGAAAAACTACAGGATGTAGTTCAGCAAATTGTAGGTCGGCATAATAGAGTTGTAAATTTAACTTCTCCTATCGTTGATACACGGTTGGAGGATGGATCAAGAGTTAATATTGTTCTAACGCCGATATCGATTGACGGTACAGCCATATCCATACGAAAGTTTGGAGTGACACCAATTGATATGCAGGCATTAATTAGTTTGGGAACCTTGACTGATGAGGTTGCCGAATTTCTAAAACAAATAGTGGTAGCCAGATATAATATATTTATTTCTGGCGGAACAAGTTCTGGAAAAACCACTTTCTTAAATGCATTATCCGCATTTATATCTCCAAATGAAAGAGTTATCACAATTGAAGATTCTGCAGAGTTACAACTGCAAAACACACCAAATCTGGTAAGACTTGAAACAAGAAATAGCAACCAGGAAAGTGTAAAATCGATTACCGCACGAGATTTAATTCATACAGCACTACGTATGAGACCGGATAGGATTATTGTTGGAGAGTGCCGTGGCGATGAAACACTTGATATGCTTCAGGCTATGAACACAGGGCATGATGGAAGTTTATCTACGGGACATGGAAATTCCATACGAGATATGCTTAGTCGATTAGAGATGATGGTCTTGATGGGAACAGAGCTTCCACTTAAAGCAATCCGTCAACAGATTGCTATGGGAATAGATATCATGATTCATTTGGAAAAAGGAAGGGATCATAAGAGAAGAGTCGTTGAAATCTCAGAACTGGTTGAAGTGCGAGACGGAGAGTATGTATTAAATTCCTTGTACCAAGAACAGGATGGACTAAAAAAAGTGGGAGAATTACAAGGGAGGAAAATTTAAATGAGAGATGAAGAGGTCGCTTTATCTGCAAAAGAGATTCGAGTTGTGTTTTTAAAATCTGCGGGGATAACAGGAATCATCATGTGGCTATTCTATCGATCTTTATGGGCAATTATTTTTTTACCTTTCGTATTTATATTTGTTTTTAAACAGATGAAACAAATAAAGATGCAAAAAAGAGAAAACCAAATCAAGCAAGAATTTTTACATGGAATAGGAGTATTAAATGCTTCTCTACAGGCAGGCCTTTCGATGGAGAATGCTTGGAAAGAAGTTGAGAGAGAAAGTAAAATTCTATATGGAACCGAGTCAGAATTCTATTTAGCTATAAGGGAAATAAATCAGCGTGTATCACATAATATCCCCATTGAAAAATTGCTTTTAGAATTTGCTTATACATCTAAAGTAGAAGACATCATTCAGTTTGCAGAATTAATGGAATATGGAAAAAGAAGTGGGAGTAACTGGAAGAATATTATAGATGTTTGTACAAGTCAAATGACGGAATGCTACGAGACAAAACAAGAGATAGAAGTCATGATTGCGGAAAAGAAAATGGAGCAGCAGGTGATGAATATTGTGCCACTAGGCCTATTGGCATTTCTTCAAATTTCCGCATGGGATTATATGTCAGTACTATATCATAATTTATTTGGAGTTTTTTGTATGACCATTTTTTTAGTTGGATATGTAGTGGCTCTCATTCTATCACAAAGGATATTAAAGGTAGAAATATGAAAAAGAAAGTGACAGATACCAAGAAGCTAATAATTGCATTTTTATTATTGCTAATACTGTCGATTATAGCGGATATATCGTATAAAGGAGAGCTAAAGGATGGTTATATAGAACGAGAGGAAATTGGTGGAGATGAGAAAGAGCTAATTCTTCAATTGGACGTTGAAGGACTATTAGAGAACTATGAATATTTTCTAACAGTATCTCCTAAAGAGCCAAGTAGAGAAGATGCAGAAGAATATTTTAAAGAGACAATTGCGATAATTGAAGAAGATTTTACAAACCTAGAATCAGAAGTTCCATTAAAAGACGAGTATTTGAAGGGGGCGGTTGATGCTGTTTGGAGTTTTCAACCATTTGGAGTTGTAGAACAAGACGGTTCAGTAAACTATGACAAGATAGACGGGACTGAAACTATTTTACAAGCACAGGTAGAACTTAGTTGTGGGGAATATGAAGAGATATATGAGTTTGCATTTGTGCTAAAACCAAAAGCTCTTTCAAAAAAGGAGAACATTTTACGAGAGGTAGAAAAGTGGATGGAAAGTGAAATGGAGTTGCAAGGAAGTACGAGGGTACACCTTCCTTCGCAGATAGCTGAAAGTACGCTGCAATGGACTGAAAAGAGAGAGTTTGTATCACCAAAGGTATTGTGCCTGGAACTTGTTGCATTCTTACTATTTAAAATATGGTCTAAGAGAAAGTGCAAAGAAGAAGAAGAGAAACGTTTACGGGAGATGGAAAGAGATTATCCGGACATTGTTAATCAGCTATCTCTTTTGTTGGGGGCTGGAATGACAAGTAGACAAGCTTGGAATAAGATCTCAATTCAATATAAGTATAAAAGAACTTCAGGAATGGTAAGAGAAAAGAGCGTATACGAAGCAATTATTCGGATGAACAGACGTCTTATGGAAGGGGAAAACGAAAGAACTGTTTATCAAAAATTTATGGAAGAAATACCAGTAGCCAGTTATCGAAAATTGTTACGACTTTTAGTGGCAAGTTTAGAAAAAGGAATGGGAGAAGTATCTTGTCGTTTAGAGGGAGAAAGACGACGAGCTTTCGAACAGAGAATAACGCTTGCAAAAAAATCAGGTGAGGAAGCATCCACAAAAATGCTTGTTCCATTAATGATTATGCTAGTGCTTGTAATGGGCGTTGTTATTTTACCGGCGCTTCTAAAATTTCAAATATAGAAGATTGGAGAAAGAGTTATGTATAAAAAAATAGTAAAAAATCAAAGAGGTGTAGCAGTAGTAGAAATGTTATTGCTATTAGTGATTTTAATTAGCATTACGTTAATTTTCAAAGAGCAGTTGACAAATTTAGTTGTAGACATTTTTGATACAATCTTGGACTCTGCAGGAAAAGTATAAAGATGAGAGAAGAAAGAGGGAGCATTACGCTTTTTTCGGCGATATCTTTGCTTTTAATTACATCTATTATTTTTGCATTATTAGAGGGAACAAGAATTCAGGAATTACGAAGGTTTGCAGATTTGCAGACACAAGTAGCGCTAGAATCTGCCTTTGCAAAGTACAATAGTTTTTTGTGGGAAAAGTATCATTTGTTAGGCGTAGACTTTTCTATAGTTGATGACACGCTTTATAAAATATCAAATGCAAGAGCTGCTGGAAAGGGTATGAATTTACTGCAGCTTGAAACGCAAGAAACTGTTTTAGAAGGATATACTCGAATAACGGATGCGAACGGATATGTTTTCATAAATTGTGTAAGTAGTTATATGAAGGATAATTTGATTTATGAATCTGCGAAGGAGATATATAACCGGTATGAGGCTGTAAAAGAGATATTGAATTCGAATGGAATGGATAGAGATGCAATAGGAGAAGCCATATACGGAATTGAAAATGCAGAAATAAAAGAGACAAATTCGACTGGAACAACAGAAGTAAATGATGTAGCAAGAAAAGATCTGGCGATTTCTATTTTAGAAATTGCAAAGCAATGGCAGGAAACGGAGATTCTTGAACTTATAATCGAGAATAGTGAGGATATATCTGAAGCAAAGTTAGATGATTCCGATAATGTACTAGAGCGCAATCTAAACAAGGGTAAGAATTTTATAGTAGAAGAAATCAGTTGGGAAGACAGGGTTTTGTTACAACAATATTTACTTACCTATATGTCGAACTATAGAGACGCAGAATCAGAGAGAACTTTGCAATATGAATTGGAGTATATTATAGGGAAAAAATTAAGTGATCGTGAAAATTTGATATCCGTAGTTATGAAGCTGGTGACAGTAAGAGAGGCGGCGAACTTTATGCATTTAATAACGAATCCCGAAAAAGTAGCACGAGCAGAAGGGTTAGCAACACTAGTTGTGGGAGCCAGTTTGAATCCAATACTTATTGAAATTGTGAAAATGGGATTGCTGACAGCATGGGCTTTAGCAGAAAGCATCTTGGATGTAAGAGCACTTTTGGCAGGAAAGAAAGTTGCATTTATGAAAAGCGAAGAGTCCTGGACAACAGAACTGGAAAATTTAGAGGAGATTTCTAGAGACTTCGCAATGGCAAAGGAAAGTGTATGGGGACTCAGCTACGAAGATTATTTAGGTATATTATTATTTTTTGAAGGAGAAGAAAACTTAGCGATGCGATGTTTACAAATGCAAGAAGTAAACATACGAAAAAGTAGTGAGAATTCTTCCTTTTGCATAGATACTCTTATAACACAGGCAAGTGTAAATATTCGATATTCTTATGAATCAGTATTTCCGTTTTTAGAGTTTGTGGATATGCAGAGAAGATGGAAAAATAGCATCTCTACAGAAAAGGCATATGAATATTATTGAAAGGCAGGTACAAAAGGATGTCTCTTTGGCTCTTTTTTCAATCCGACAATACAAAACATTCTCCCCATAGACGCGCATGTATCATACATAATAGAAACCAAAGAGCATCCTTTTGTATCTGTCAAAGGGCCTCCTATACATTGGAGTCAGCTGTTGTTATACCACTTCTTGCGGGATATTTGGTGACGCTTCTTTTTTTCTTTTCTATCCTGGAAATACAGTGCAAGGTAGATGAAGCACTTTTGTATGCTGGAAGAAAAACAGCAGTAGAAAGTAGTGTGATAAGTTCAGAGGAAGTCTTATTATTATCGGCTGAAGGGCACATGATTTATGCATTAAAAGAGGATTCTCTAATAGAAAGATTCGTAAAACATGGAGCATTCGGAATCCGCTTATGGAAATCAGAATTTGATGGGGAAGAAATTATTCTACGAGCAGAATATGTGGTTCAGCTTCCCATTACCTTCTTCGGGATTCATCAGGTGGAATTATCCAGTCAGAATAGTTTTGTGAAGTGGATCGGCGATGCCAATCTGGACACAGAAGAGAGTTTCGTATATATATCTAAAACCGGAGAGGTCTATCACAAAAGTTTAAGTTGTCGCTCGATAAATTTATCCATCCACGAGAGCACGATAAATGAGGTGGATACCCTAAGAGGAAAAGCGGGACAAAAGTACTACGCATGCCCTCGTTGTGAATGGGAGGATATAAATAAAGAAAGGATTTTTTATACGGACTACGGCTCGCTTTATCATAAGAGTGTTGCATGTTCTGCATTAAGGAGAACCGTAAGCAAGATAAAATTAGAGGAGGTAGGTTATCGTCGTCCGTGTAGTTATTGTTATGGATTATGAAGGAAATAGTATTAGGTGTCTGGCTTGGGATACAGGCGTGCATAGACTTTAAATATAAAGAGATTCCACTTTGGATTTCTCTAATAGCAGGTGGCATTGGATTTGGATTTTGCGTTATAGAAAAACGTGGCATAGAAGAAATCCTTTTTTCCTTGGTTCCGGGGATGGTATCCTTATGTCTCTCCAAATTAACTGGTGAAGTTGTAGGATATGGAGATGGAATCATCTTAATTGTAATGGGAATGTTTTTGTCATTGAGAGAGTTGCTTTCGATTGGAATGTCAGCATTCTTAATTGCAGGCTGTGTAGCATTGGTTTTACTTACGCTGTTTCAAAAGAGAGGGAATTACCGAATACCATTTGTACCTTTTTTGTTTCTTGCATTTGTAATGGATATTTTAATTGGGGGAGATACTTCGATATGAAAAAATATGTATGTAAAGGTAGTTACACAATAGAGGCAGCTATATATATTCCCCTGATTCTGTTTATGCTATTTTGTTGTGTTGATATTGCGATTGACTATTGGCAGGAGAGCAGAGAACGAGTTGTTAATGAAAAACTGCAGGAATTAGATATAGTGAAAGAGTTTTATACATATCAAATAGTTGACGAGGTTGGAAAGGAGATAATAGATGAAGGATCTTAAGACTACATATGAGCGCAGTGTGAATCAAAGTTTTATGAAAATCGTTGCTACTGAGAAGGAATGTTTAGATGAAAAGCTAATGTTGCGAAAAAATTATCGAGGAATTTTACCAGTAGAGAAATGTTATGTAAATGGAGCTGGGGAGTATTGGTATGATATTTCAGGGAAACAGGCATTAGATACTTATTGTAAAGTAAACAGTATTGGAAAAGATTTTTTTGAAATGTTAATTCTCCGTATATGTAGTCAGATCGAACTCTTGGGGTGGAATTTAATAGATACAAGTTGTTTAGTAATGGATCCGGAGTATATTTTTGTGAATCATAGTGGAGAGGATATTTCGTTTGTACTGTATCCTAATCCGAAGAAAGATTTTTTTGAGGAATTACAAAGGCTTATGGAATATTTATTGACGAAATTAAACCATGAAGATAAGGATGGAATATTACAGCCATATAGGATATATGAAATGTCTCTAAGTAAGGACTATGATATAGAAGATTTAAAACAGGTTATTTTAAGTGGTAGAGAAAAGGAATTGCCAGAAGTATCGGTGGAAAAGAGTACTTGTAAAGAGAGTATAGAAGAAGAGCGAGAAGGTGAGCCGATTTCTAATGAAGAAGATATTTTACAGCAAATAACAGAAAAAATAAAAGGTGTGCTAGATAAATTAAAAATGATGCTTGGGGACAAACGGGAGAACGAGGAAGAGATTCCTATGGTTGTGTATCCAGAAGAAGAGGAAGAAGAAAATGGGATGGCTATTGTAAATCCTACTATTTGTCTGACTGCAACCTTACAGGAAGCAAAGGGGCATTTGCTGTATGAAGGAAAAGGTGATTATCCAGATTTTGAATTGGAAAAAGAAATGTGTATTTTAGGAAAAAATCCAAGAGTAAAATTATATTTAAATAGAGAAACGATTAGTCAGTTTCATGCAAAATTTGATTATTGCGAAGAAACCTATTATATAGAAGACATGAATTCCACAAATGGAACATATGTAAATGATGAAACTTTAAACTATAAAGAAAAGAAAGCATTATCTCCAGGAGATGTGATTCGATTTGCAGATGTAAAATATCGATTTTTGTAGTATAATAGCAGAATGAATATTACAATTTCTTTGATTATTATTAATGTAATTATATTTTTTATCATGGAGTTTGTGGGAGCGACAAGTAGTGCCGCAGCTATGATTGAGTATGGAGCAGTGTATCCGACTTTTATAAAAGAAGGCGGAGAGTATTGGAGGTTTTTAACTGCCACTTTGATGCACTTTGATTTTGATCATCTCTTAAACAACATGGTTATGCTTGGGGTATCCGGACACATCCTGGAGCGAGCAGTAGGCAAATGCAAATTCTTGATTTTATATTTTGCTGCGGGTATCGGTGGTTGTATGCTTTCCTATACGCAGATGATACATAGTGGAGAATACGCCGTGGCAGCAGGAGCTTCTGGTTCTATTTTTGGAATCATAGGAGCACTGGCGTGGATATTAGTCATACATAAGGGTAGGTATGAAACCTTGAACGGTAGAGGGATGATTATGATGATCATCTTAAGTTTGTTCTATGGTGCATCTGCAGGAGATGTAGATAACTGGGGACATATCGGTGGATTTATCATGGGATTTCTTTTAAGTACTATTTTCTATAGGAAGAAACACAAAAGAGATTGATTTTGGTGACCAAAATTTATATACTTAGATAAGACAAAAGAAATACGTGAGGTATGAAATGAAGATTAATGTTTATTACGGCGGAAGAGGTCTTTTAGATGATCCAACATTATATGTTTTAAGTAAGATGGAGGATGTATTAAAAGAGCTCCGCGTAAAAGTAGAAAGATATAATATTTACGAACACAAGAATGAAATCGCAACACTTCCACAGACTTTTAAGGATGCAGACGGTATTATTCTTGCAACTACTGTAGAATGGTTGGGAATTGGCGGATATATGCAGCAGTTTTTGGATGCATGCTGGTTATATGGAGATAAAGAAAAAATTAGCCAGTTGTACATGCAGCCAATCGTTATGTCTACTACATACGGAGAAAGAGAAGGAGAACTTACTCTTGCCAATGCATGGGATATTTTAGGTGGACAGCCATGTCCAGGTCTTTGTGGTTATGTAGAGGATTTGGTTTCTTTTGAAGTAAATGCAGAATATACAGAGATTATTGAAAAGAAGGCGGAGAACCTTTACCGTATGATTTCTCAGAAGATGAAGAGTCTTCCTACAAGTAATAATGCTGTAAAACAGAGTGTACTTCGTACACAGCAGATGACACTTACTCCACAGGAAAGCGAACAGTTGTCGAAATACGTATCAGATGACAGTTATGTAAAACAGCAGAAAGAGGATATCGAAGAATTAACTTCTATGTTCAAGGACATGCTGGGTAAGGTTGCAAGTGAAGAAAGTGAAACATTTGTAAAAGAGCTTGAGAGTCACTTTGTAGCACAGAATGACTTCCGTGCAAACTATTCCATTATTATCGAGGGATTTAAAAATCCACTTACCATTCGTATAGATAACGATAAACTTGCGGTATATTATGGTGCAAGTGAAGCAATCGATGTATATGCGAAATTATCATTAGAAGTAATGCAGTCTATTGTGGATGGAAGAATGACTTTCCAGCGTGCATTTATGACAGGTGAAATGACAGCAAAGGGTAACTTTAAAACCCTTCGTATGTTAGATCAGGTATTTTTATTTTAGTATAAAATAAAAGGAGATTTGTGACATGAAAAAAGATGATTGCATTTTTTGTAAACTTGCAAATGGAGATATTCCTACCAATACAATTTATGAAGATAATGAGTTTCGCGTAATTATGGATGCGTCACCTGCAACTAGGGGACATGCATTGGTTTTACCAAAGGATCATTACGCAGATATTTATGAAATTGATTCGGAAGTTTTGGGAAGAGCAATTCAAGTTGGACAAAAGGTAGTTAAGCATGCGACTGAGGTATTAGGATGTGAAGGATATAATCTTTTACAGAATAATGGTGAAGCTGCTGGACAGACAGTCTTCCACTTCCATTTACATTTGATTCCACGTTATGCAGATATGGATAATTCTCAGATTCTGACATGGCCAGCTGGACAGGTAAGTACAGATGATGTGGTAGCATTGACAGAAAGATTAAAATTAAATTAGTAAAAATTAAAGGAAAAGGCTGTTTTGCGATGTGCAAAGCAGCCTTTAAAATTTATCTCTTTTTACGTTCTTTTTCGATTAATTCTAAGATGGTTCCGATGGAATCCATTTGCCCACTTCCAGACATTGCATCAATGTATTTCTGGCGATTAGCAAAAACCTCTTTTACAGCAGATAAAAGAACTTCATCTGTGACATCTTCTTCTTGAATAACATAGGAGAATCCCTGTTTTTCAAAAGATTTCGCATTCAAAATCTGATCACCACGGCTGGCAGCTGCAGATAATGGAATTAAAATGTTTGGTTTATGTAATGCTAAGAGTTCGCAGATGGAATTTGCTCCTGCACGTGAGATTGCTAAATCTGCGAGTGCAAGCATATCTGTTAATTCTGCATTCGCATATTCAAACTGCGCGTATCCGTTTGTGCCAACGAGTGTTTCGTCAAGATTTCCTTTTCCACATAGGTGAATAATGTAGAATTCTTTTAATAATTCTGGAAGGATTTTGCGAACCGCCTCGTTGATAGCACGAGAGCCCAAGCTGCCTCCTATAATAAGAAGAACTGGTTTCTTTTCTGCAGGAAAATTACAAAGTTTATATGCACTTTCTGGATTCCCACTTAATAGCTCACGACGAATTGGTGAGCCTGTAAGTACCGCCTTATCCGAAGGAAGATATTTGAGTGTTTCAGGAAAGTTGCAGCAAACTTTTTTTGCGCCCTTGATAGCGATACGGTTTGCAAGTCCTGGAGTAATATCGGATTCGTGAATAATTGCAGGAACACCACAGGTTTTTGCCGCCAAAACTACGGGTACAGAAACAAATCCGCCCTTAGAGAAAACGATGTCTGGTTTGAGTTTAAACATGAGACCTAATGCCTGGGCATATCCCTTAATTACGCGGAATGGATCTGAGAAATTCTTAGGATCAAAGTAGCGACGAAGTTTTCCAGAATCAATTCCTGTATAAGGAATGCCCTGAGCTTCGATTAGTCCCTTCTCAATACCGGTATAAGAACCAATATAATGGATGTCATAGCCTGCATCTTTAAGGGCTGGCATGAGAGCAATATTTGGTGTAACATGGCCAGCGGTGCCGCCGCCTGTCATAACGATTTTTTTCATAAAAACACCCTTTCTTTTAAAGAATCACTACTTATTATATTATACTCCAGAAGTGAAATGTCAACTAGAATAGATATGTCGAAACTTGCGATGGAAATTGCTTTCGAGGACATGTAAAAGCAGATATAATGAAGGTGGACAAGATAATAGAAATAAAAAAGGAGAATAAAGATGTTTCGTCTGGAGTGGTTGTTTTTTATGCAGATTCTCATGGGTATTTTCATGATTATTCTTTTACAAAAGTTAACTCAGATGAAAAAACAAGTAGATGAAATTATTGGCGAGGTAAAAAATTATATTACCTATGTAACCGAAGAATTAGATGAAGAAATTAATTTAACACCCAAAGAGCATCATTTAGAGAAAAATGATAAAAATAAGATAGAACGAAAAGAACAGGATGAGGCGCAAAATCGCTTGATACAAGCGGTTTTGGGGGAATATTTTCCATAGTGAAATCCAAAATTTGACAAATAGGTGTACCTTTGTTATAATGCCATAGGTGTAATAATTTTGTAACATTTGAAATAAAATGTTTAAAAAAGTAAAATTGATGTAATACTTAAGAAGGAAAACATTTGGAGGTATTATGAAATTGAATTCAAAAATTAGAGTTTTAAGTGCAGCATTAGCATTGATTATGTTTTTGACCGCATGTGGAAACACCGCTGGTACACCAGATAACAAGGTGGATTCTACAGAAGAAGGTCAGGTAACCGTAGAAAAAGAAGATACCAATGTGGTAACAACTCCTTCTGACGAGGAAGTAGAAGAAGTGGTAGATGAAGGTCCTACTCCAGAGGAGTTGGAGCAGCAGGAATGGCAGAAATACATGATGCCAAACGTAGAAGAAAGTTTGAATGTACGTGTTGAACCTAGTACAGAAGCAGAACTTGCTGGTATGTTAAAAAAGGGTGATCGTGCGGTTATCTTAGAAATTGGTCCAGAATGGACAAAAATCGAATCTGGGAACTTAGTTGGCTATGTAAGTAACCAGTATTGTATTTATGGTTTAGAAGCATTAGCTTATGCAAAAGCAAACTGTAAAACCGTTGCTACAACAACAACAGATGGTCTTCGTATTCGTCAGGAAATGAGTACGGAAAGTAGAATCATCAAACGTTTAGATGAAGGTGCACAACTTGTAGTAGATACAGGTGCGACTACAGAAGCGGGATGGGTTGCAGTAAGACATAATGACAATACTTATTATGTAAGCGCGGATTATGTAACTGTTGCTATGGAAATTGGAACAGGTTTGACTATGGCTGAAATCGAAGAAATCGCTCGTCAGGAAGCAGAAAGAAGAGCGAGAGAAGAACAGGCCAGAAGAGAAGCTGCAGAAAAAGTAGCAGCAAGCAACGCAGCAGTAAGAGAAGTAGATGATTTAACACTTATGGCTGCAATTATTTATTGTGAAGCAGGTGCAGAACCATACGAAACTCAGCTCGCAGTTGGTGCGGTTATTATGAATCGTGTAGAAAGTAGTAAATATCCAAACACGATTTACGATGTTCTTTATCAAAAAGGACAGTTCCCACCAGCAACAAATGGTAAGGTAGCAAGAGTTATCGCACAGGGCAAAGCAAATGCATCATGTTATGATGCAGCTAGAGCAGCTTTAGCAGGAGAAGATAACACCAATGGATGTTATCGCTTCAATGATTACAATGGAACCAGAGAAGGAATTCGTTACGGCGGAATGGTATTCTGGTAAAAGAAACGATTATTACACAAAAGGTCAGTGTTTACTGGCCTTTTTTTGTTGTATTTATAGGCTAAATGGAGTAAAATACTATCATTCCCAAAAAGAGGAGGAGTAGTTATGACTTTAAAAGGACGTTCATTTTTAACTTTAAAAGATTTTACACCAGAAGAAATTACATACTTGATTGATCTGGCAGAAGAATTAAAAGAGAAAAAGAAACAGGGCATTATTCACGATAGTCTTGTTGGAAAAAATATTGTGCTTATTTTTGAAAAGACTAGTACAAGAACAAGATGTTCCTTCGAAGTAGCCGCTTATGATTTGGGAATGCATGTAACCTATTTGGATCCTGCATCTTCTCAGTTCGGTGGAAAAGAAAGTGTAGCGGATACTGCGCGTGTATTAGGCAGAATGTATGATGGTATTGAATATCGTGGTTTTGCTCAGGAAACAGTAGAAGCATTGGCAGAACATGCAGGTGTACCAGTATGGAATGGTCTTACAGATGAATTCCATCCAACACAGATGATTGCAGATATGCTGACCATTCGTGAAAAGCTTGGAAAATTAGAAGGATTAAAATTTGTATATATGGGAGATGCTCGTTTTAACATGGGTAATTCATTGATGCTCACCTGTGCAAAAATGGGTATGCACTTTGTGGCATGTACGAATAAGAGATATTTCCCTAAAAAAGGCCTTGTAGATTTAGCAAAAGAAATTGCTGCAGAAACAGGTGGAAGCATTACATTGACTGAAGATGTAGAGGAAGCAACTACAGATGCAGACGTTATTTATACAGACGTATGGGTATCTATGGGTGAGCCAGCAGTTGTATGGGGAGAACGTATCGATGATCTTCTTCCATATCAGGTAAATGAAAAAGCATTCGAAAAAGCAAAAGACACAGCAATCTTTATGCATTGCTTACCAGCGTACCATGATAGAAACACACGAGTGGGAGAAGAGGTATATAAGAAGTTTGGTTTGTCTGAATTAGAGGTTACCAACGAAGTATTCGAAGGACCACGTTCCGTTGTATTTGATGAAGCAGAAAATCGTATGCATTCTATCAAAGCAATTATGAAAGCCACTCTTTCTGACTAATGTATATGAAAGAAGAATGAGGAAGAAAGAATGATAACTACTCGCTATCATTTTGAAAATATCGATTCCACAAATAAAAAGGCAAAAGAACTAGGGTTGGCAGGGTGTCCACATGGAACACTGGTGACCGCGGATTTGCAGACAGCAGGAGTTGGTCGTAGAGGGCGTAGCTGGTCTTCGGAAGAAAATGCTGGCATTTATATGTCGATGTTGCTCCGTCCAAAGTTGGATGCGGATAAGGCATCTATGCTTACACTAGTAGCAGCAATGGCAGTAGACGAGGCAATTGCAACTACGTGTAAAAATGCAAACCCAATGATAAAATGGCCAAACGATATTGTTTTAAATAAAAAGAAAATCTGCGGCATTTTAACAGAGATGACATTAAAAGGCAGTGAAATAGATTTCGTTGTTTTAGGAATTGGTATCAATGTTAATAATAAAAAATTCCCGGAAGAAATTATGCACACGGCAAGTTCGCTTTCTTTAGAGTGTGGAGTGGATATAGATAGGAAAATGTTGATAATTGAGGTGTGGAAACGGTTCAAGGTGTATTATGAACTGTTTTTGCAAACAAAAGATTTATCCCTTTTCAAGGAAGAATATGAAAAGGTGTTAATAAATAAAAATCAAGAAGTAAGAGTATTGGATCCACTTGGTGAATACACAGGCACAGCGAAGGGAATTACCAATACAGGGGAACTTATCGTAGATACGGAAGGAGAACTTCGACAGGTATCAAGCGGTGAGGTTTCTGTGAGAGGAATATATGGATATGTCTAATCAGGAGATTACACTTTGCGCATCGAATGCGTATAACAAGAAATATTATTTAAATGATAACTTCAAAGGATTACCAGAAGCCATCAAGGAAGAACTACAGATTATGTGTGTGCTTTACACAGAAGATGTAGGTGGTGTATTGGAACTGGTATTTGATGAGGATGGAAATTTAGAATTCCGTACATCTTA
>JAZURS010000126.1:0-3756 GCA_045606325.1 Agathobacter sp. | reverse complement strand
TGCGACAGCCTTTTTTAAAAATAGGAGAATAAAAATGGCAGGAAAGAAAAATGACGTAATTCGCTGTTCCTTCTGTGGTAAAACACAGGATCAAGCAGGCGGAAAATTGATTGTAGGGCCAAATAATAGTGCATATATCTGCTATCAGTGTGTAGATATCTGTGCGGAAATCGTAGATGAAGAAGAATTTGGAGAAGGACGAGACGTTCCTGGTGCGAAAGAGGAAATCAATCTTTTAAAACCAGAAGAATTAAAAGCCTTTTTGGATGATTATGTAATTGGTCAGGATCAGGCGAAAAAAGTTCTCTCAGTAGCTGTTTATAACCACTACAAACGTGTGCTTGCAGAGGATGATTTAGGGGTAGAACTTCAGAAGAGTAATGTTCTTATGCTCGGACCAACAGGTTCTGGTAAGACACTTTTGGCACAGACACTTGCAAGAGTAATCAATGTACCATTTGCAATTGCGGATGCCACTACTCTTACAGAAGCTGGTTACGTAGGTGAAGACGTTGAAAATGTTTTGCTCAAACTTATTCAGGCAGCAGACTACGATATCGAACGTGCAGAGCATGGTATTATCTACATCGATGAAATTGATAAAATTACAAAGAAATCTGAGAATGTATCAATTACTAGAGACGTTTCTGGTGAAGGTGTACAGCAGGCACTTCTTAAAATGTTAGAAGGTACTGTTGCGTCCGTACCACCACAGGGTGGAAGAAAACATCCACAGCAGGAATTGATCCCTATTGATACTACTAACTTTCTTTTTATTTGCGGTGGTGCATTTGATGGTTTGGAAAAAATCATTGAAAAGAGAATGGATACAGCTTCAATTGGTTTCAATGCAGAAGTGCATAGCAAACATGACATTAATGTGGGTGAAGCATTTAGACATGCGCTTCCACAGGATTTCGTGAAATTTGGTTTGATTCCAGAATTTATCGGTCGTGTGCCTATCACAGTTTCATTAGATAACTTGGATAGAGATGCACTTATTCGTATTTTGCAGGAACCAAAGAACTCACTGGTAAAACAGTATACCAAGTTGTTTGAATTAGATGGAGTGGACCTTTCGTTTGACAAGGAAGCTATTGGTGCAATTGCAGATAAAGCGTTAGAACGAAAGACGGGAGCGCGAGGTCTTCGTGCTATTATGGAAAATGTCATGTTAGATATGATGTATACCATTCCTTCTAGCGATGATATTTCAGAATGTACCATTACAAAAGAAGTGGTAGAAGAAAACTTAAAAGCCTTAGAAAATTAAGGAGTGAATTCTATGACAAGAATACCGGCGATTGCCCTTCGAGGCATGACAGTTTTACCGGGTATGATTGCCCATTTTGATATTAGTCGTGACAAATCCATAAAGGCTGTAGAAGCAGCTATGAATGATAATCAGAAAATTTTTCTGGTAACTCAGCGAGATGTGGAAGTTGATAATCCAGAGCTTGCTGATTTGTATGAAGTAGGAATTGTCGCGGAAATTAAACAGGTTATAAAATTACAAAATAATATTGTGCGAGTTCTAGCTGAGGGACAGTCACGTGCGAATTTGGTTGCATTTGGTGATTGTGATGAGTTTCTTCTTGCAGAAGTTGAAGAGCTGGAAGAGAGCGTAGAAAATCTTCCGCCATCTGCCCTTAATGCCATGAGCAAGAGCATTCGTGATAATTTTGCCAGATATGCGAAATTACATGGAAAAATTGCTCCAGATGCGATTAAACATGCACATTCTCTTCAGGATTTAACAAAATTAATTAATTTTGTTTCCAATACTTTGCCAGTAGGATATGCGGATAAACAACATATCCTGGAGGCAGATAGTCTAGGCGAAAGATATGAAGTTTTGTTGGCACTTATGTTCCGTGAGATGGATGTTATGACTATCCAGAAGGATTTTCAGGATAAAGTTAAACAGCGTGTAGATAAGAACCAGAAAGACTATATCCTTCGTGAACAAATGAATGTGATTCGTGAAGAACTCGGAGAAGTTAATACGCAGTCCGATGCAGATGGTTATTTCGAAGCATTGGAAAACTTAGATGCTTCTGAAGAGGTGAAGGAACGTATTAAGAAAGAAATCCTTCGCTTTAAGAACATCCATTCAAATTCATCTGAAAGTAATGTGAGTCGTGGCTATATCGAGACACTTCTGGAATTACCTTGGGATAAGGTTTCAGAAGACAATAATGATTTAGATCATGCTCAGGAAGTTTTAGATGCTGACCATTACGGATTGGAAAAAGTAAAGGAACGTATGCTAGAGTTTTTAGCTGTACGTAACCTTACCAGCAAGGGCGATAGTCCGATTATTTGTTTAGTGGGACCTCCAGGAACAGGTAAGACCAGTATTGCACGTTCCGTAGCAAGAGCCTTAAATAAAGAGTATGTGCGCATCTGCCTTGGCGGGGTGCGTGATGAGGCAGAAATCCGTGGTCACAGACGTACCTACGTAGGTGCGATGCCTGGCCGTATTGTAAATGGTCTTCGCAGTGCAGGAGTAAAAAATCCGTTGATGCTATTAGACGAAATCGATAAGGTAAGCAGTGACTATAAAGGGGACACTTCTGCAGCACTTTTGGAAGTATTGGATTCTGAACAGAATAACAAATTCAGAGATCATTATGTAGAAGTTCCAGTTGATTTATCGGAAGTGCTTTTTATTGCGACTGCAAACGAAATGCAGAACATTCCTAAGCCGCTTTTAGACCGTATGGAAATCATCGAAGTGTCAAGCTATATGGAGAATGAAAAGTTTCATATTGCAAGGGAACATCTGATTCCAAAGCAGTTGGAGAAAAATGGTATCCAGCCAGAGCAGCTGACTATCAGTGATAAAGCACTTATTAAGATGATTCGTAGTTACACCAAAGAAGCAGGTGTGCGTGCTTTGGAACGTAAGATTGGAGAAATCTGTCGTAAAACTGCGAGGGAAATTTATCAGAATAAGAAAGATAAAATTCGTGTTACAGATGCGAACCTGACGAAATTCTTAGGAAAAGAAAAGTATAGTCAGGAAGAAAAGAACGACACGGATGAAATCGGTGTAGTACGCGGACTTGCATGGACAAGTGTAGGTGGTACTACATTAGAAATTGAAGTAAATATTATGCCGGGAAAAGGCGAAGTGAAGCTTACTGGTAAGATGGGGGAAGTAATGCAGGAATCTGCTATGGCAGGTATCAGTTACATCCGTTCCATTAGTCCGGAGTATCACATTGACAAAGACTTTTTCGCAGAGCATGACATCCATATACATATTCCAGAGGGAGCGGTGCCAAAGGATGGCCCATCTGCTGGAATTACAATGGCAACTGCAGTATTATCGGCAGTAATCAAACAGCCAGTAAAAGCAGATGTAGCAATGACTGGTGAAATTACCTTAAGAGGCCGTGTGCTTCCAATTGGCGGATTAAAAGAAAAGTTGCTTGCAGCAAAATCTGCAGGTATGAAAACAGTATGTGTACCAGCAAAGAATGAAAAAGATTTACATGAGATTTCAGACGAAATCAAAAAAGGGTTGGAAATTGTGCTGGTAGAAAAGTTAGATCAGGTGCTGGAAGTAGCACTGGTGAAGTAAATTAAAATTGCCGTCTGTATTTTATACAGGCGGCATGAGTTTGAGAAAAAGGAGTTTGAAATGGTAATTAAAAACGTAAACTTAGAAACCGTTTGCGGTATCACAAGTGAATTTCCAGACAACCAGCACTACGAAGTTGCGTTTGCGGGAAAATCCAATGTAGGAAA
>JAZURS010000125.1:0-27544 GCA_045606325.1 Agathobacter sp. | reverse complement strand
AGAAGAACCTGAACGAGGAGATATCATTTTCTTTTATTTTCCAGATGATGAGAGTCAGAAGTATGTAAAACGTATTATTGGTCTTCCAGGAGAAACCGTCACCATTTTAGATGGAAAGATTTATATCGATAATTCAAAGACTCCTTTGGAAGAACCGTATTTGAAAGAAGAATGGACGAGAGGGACAGGTCCATATGTATTTGAAATTCCAGAAGATAGTTATCTGTGTTTAGGTGATAATCGTAATCGTTCTGCAGATGCTAGGGAATGGAACAATCCATATGTTACGAAAGAAAAAATTATAGGAAAAGCACTATTTACATATTTCCCATTTGATAGATGGGGAACCGTGGAGTAATTGCTTTAGTAAAGAGGAATTGAAATGGTAGCATTATTGGCCAAGTTTATGGGGATAGAGAAACTAGCTCCGGATAAGAAGAGAAGTGCATACGGAAAATTATGCGGTACTGTTGGTATCGTTTTAAATATCCTGCTTTTCGCGGGGAAATTTATAGCAGGTCTGATTAGTAATTCTATCGCGATTACAGCAGATGCGTTTAATAACCTATCAGATGCTGGTTCATCATTAGTGACTTTGATAGGATTTAAACTTGCCGAGCAGAAGCCGGATTCAGATCATCCTTTTGGGCATGGTAGAATGGAGTATCTTTCTGGACTGGTAGTGTCTGCGGTTATCCTTATGATGGGATTTGAACTTGTAAAGGATTCTATCGACAAAATACTTCATCCTACGGGAGTAGATTTTTCGGTTGTAGTACTAGTGATTTTAGTTGCGTCGATTATTGGAAAATGCTATATGGCATTTTATAATTTTCAGTATGGAAAACGTTTCGAATCAAGTACGCTAAGAGCAACTGCAGTAGATAGCTTAAGTGACTGTGTATCTACATCCGTGGTATTGATTGCTACACTAATTGGATATTACACAGATGTACAGATTGATGGTTATTGCGGTATTGCAGTGGGTATTTTAATTTTTGTAGCAGGGATTAATGCTGCTAAAGAGACTTTAAGTCCATTATTAGGTGAGGCTCCAGATCCAGAGTTTGTAAACCAGATTGAAGAAATGGTGTTGGAGTTTGATAAAGAATCGATTGTAGGAATACATGATTTAATCGTGCATGACTATGGTCCAGGTAGAAGAATCATTTCTCTGCATGCAGAGGTTCCTGCAGAGGGAAATATGATGTCTCTTCATGATGTAATAGACAATTTGGAAATGAAACTTCGTGATGAATTGGGCTGTCTTACTACAATCCATATGGATCCTGTAGTAACAACCGATGAACGCGTGACAGAGTTAAAAAATAAATGTGTTGAATTGGTAAAGGAAATTGGCGATACTTTATCGTTACATGATTTCCGAGTAGTATTTGGTGACACTCATACCAATATGATTTTTGACGTAGTAGTACCTTTTGAATTTTATTTATCCGATTCGGAGACGATAAAGATGATTCAAGAAAAAGTGTGGGAGAAAATCGGAAAGAATTATTTCGTAGTAATTACGATTGATAAACCAGCCGTAAGGGTATAAAGGAGGAAATAAAAATGCCAGAAAATGCAAACTGTAGCAGTGCATCTACTTGTGGTAGAAGCAGCTGTGAAGGATGTCCAAGCAAAGAGAAAACAAGTATGTTAGAGGAGATGAATGCACATTCCAATATTAAACACGTGATTGGTGTTGTAAGTGGAAAAGGCGGCGTAGGAAAGTCATTTGTGACAGCTTCTTTAGCTTCTATGATGGCGAAAGCCGGATATAAAGTAGGTATTTTAGATGCGGATATTACCGGTCCATCTATTCCAAAAATGTTTGGTGTAAAAGGACAGGTGTACGGTGAAGAACGTGGCATCGTTCCAATGGAAAGCAAAGACGGAATTAAAATTATTTCTATTAACTTAATGATGGAAGATGAAGAGGCTCCTGTTGTATGGAGAGGTCCAGTTATTGCTGGTGCAGTAAAACAGTTCTGGAGTGACACATTCTGGGGCGACATTGATTATCTTTTTGTAGATATGCCTCCAGGAACTGGAGATGTGCCTCTTACTGTATTCCAGTCGCTTCCAGTAAATGGAATTGTAATCGTTACATCTCCACAGGAATTGGTTCAGATGATTGTAAAGAAAGCCTATAATATGGCAAATATGATGGGCGTTCCTGTATTAGGTGTAGTAGAAAACTTTAGCTACTTAGAATGTCCAGATTGTGGAAAGAAGATTAATATCTTTGGAGAAAGTAATATCGAAGAAGTAGCAAATATGTTAGGGGTTAATCTTCTTGGAAAACTTCCATTAAATCCAGCTTGTGCTGAAGCAGCGGATAAAGGTGAGTTCTATAGTATTGATAATACAGAATTGGAAGTTGCAAAAGAGATTTTAGAAAGAATCTAATATATTAACCACTTGAGTTTAAATATTTACCTCTTGGTGTAAATCTATTTACATCAAGAGGTTCTTTTTTTATAATGCAATTATCAAGAACATAGGAGACAATATGAAAATCAAAATTGAAATTGACGACGGGCTTGTCGAAGAAGAAATCGTCATTCGATGTAAGTCCTTAAATGATGATGTGATATCGATTCAAAAGCGAATCACGGATGCTGTCAATTCGAGAATGCAGTTAGAAGTCAGTAGAGGAGAAAAGGAATATTACATAACCATTGATGAAATTCTTTTCTTTGAAACGGACGAGAGCGGTGTTGTCGTGCACACAGCAAGTCAGATTTATGAAACAAAATATCGTCTATATGAATTAGAAAACTTATTGCCAGGAAACTTTGTACGCGTTGCAAAATCTACGATTTTAAATGCGAGTAAAGTAAGGTCGATAAATAAAAATATTACGGGAGCCAGTGAGGTGGAATTTACAGGTTCCAATAAAAAGGTGTTTGTTTCAAGAAATTATCTGAAATTATTGATGACGAAATTGGAAGAAAAGAGGTTAGGAAAATAATGAGAAAAAATAATATATTTTCAGGATTAATTTTAATATTAATTGCAGCAGTTATGATGGGTTCTGCGATGGGAATTATTCCAGATATCCCTTGGTTTAAATTGTTGTGTAGCGTGGGATTAGCAGCATGGGGAATCCGAGCACTGTGGGATCGTGATTTCTTTGGAATATTTATGAGTGCAAGCATTATCGCATGGTTGTTCGAAGAAGAGCTTATGATTGAGCATCTGGCACCTTTTCCACTTCTTGCAGCAGCAGCCTGCTTAGGAATTGGCTTGAATATGATTATTGGCAAGAGAAAGAGACTTGTACATGTAACCTATAAAGATGGAGAGCAGTGGAAAACAGGAACTATTGATGATGCCAGAAAAGAAGAATGGACAGATGGTCGTCATGTATCATTAGAAAACACTTTTAATTCCACAAGCAAATATGTCAATTCTGCAGCATTCAGCAGTGCAAAACTAGAAAATGACTTTGGTTCCGCAAACGTATATTTTACCAATGCAAATGTATACAATGGGGAAGCAACGATTGAGTTAGATAACAATTTCGGAAAGATGAATATCTACATTCCAGGAAAGTGGAGAGCAACGATTAGTCAGAATAGTACATTCGGTCATGTGGGAATTTTTGGAGAACCAAACCGTGATATGGATGCCCCACATGTAATTATAAAAGCAAGTTCAAACTTTGGTGAGTTAAACATATTCTTTGATTAAGCCAAGTAGAATAAGAAAAGGGATTGTCAAATGACAATCCCTTATTTTTATGGTGTTGTTGGTGCTTCTGGATTTTCAGGAACCTCAACGTTTTCACTATTTTCTGTGTTTTCAGTACTCTCTGTTGTTTCAGTTGTACTTGTATCTACTACAGGTGCAACGTAGGTGAACTCATTGGAACTTCTAAAAATAGTGTTTTTAGAACCGTTCTGATTTACCACTACGGTATCGCCATCTTCTACTCTGGAAGCCTTAATCCAAAGTTCATTTCCACTTACATAAGTGGTTCCGACTTTTTCGCCTTTTACATATACACGACTCCAATTAGTAAATCCTTCACCTTTGAGAACTACATACTCTGTTCCTTCTTCATCGATGTAAGGATACATTTCTGAAATAATTACATCATCAATACCCATTACAATGTCAGTAGCTGGATATTTGTCAGCATTTCCGTCGTAACAGAAGCGGTCTCCATAAAGGATGTCGTACTGCAACTGTTCAATACCATCAAGATAAGCCTGATGATCTGGGTTGTCCCACTGTGTCTGGTGGTAAGCTACCATTGTTCCATCGTGGATACCAATCTGATTAAACAAGTCAGCCATAAGCTGATATGCGTAAATATCTTTATCATTTTGTTCTAAACCAAAGTTGTTCCAAGTAACATATTTAGTTTTAAAAATGTCACCGGAAACCATATCTTCATCTTCCAATCCCATAGTAGGAAGGTGGTCGCCCCAGAATACTACGATAGTATCTTCTTCCAAAGCTTCCAGATATGTTACCAATTCCTGCATGAACTGGTCTGTTTTGTTTGCTTGATGCATGTAATAGGTCCATGCATTGGTTTCTTCTTCTGTAGCAAGTCCATATACTTCACAATATGGAGTTTCAATAACCTTTTCCTCTGGATATACACCATGCTGACCTACTGTAATTACATAAGTAAGGTCTGGACCTGGTGTTGAGGTCAAGGTTTTCATAGTTTCTTCTGCAAGGATGGAATCTTCTGCCCAACCTTCGTTTGGAGTAAATTCTGTGATGTTCATTAATTCTTTACTAGTGAAAGTGTCAAATCCCATCATAGAGAATGCGTTTACACGGCTATAGAAGTTACCACCATTGTTGTGAACAGCATGTGTACCATATCCGATTGATTTCAGATAAGATGCAATACTTTCACAGTTTGGAACTTCTTTTAAAATAGTTTTGTATGGATATTCACCGGTTCCGAAGTGGTGTAATCTCATACCTGTAAGGATTTCAAATTCAGCATTTGCTGTACCGGCACCTACAACCGGCATAATCAAATAACCCGACGAATAATTGTCTTCCAGATAGTGGAAGAAAGGTGTTGGATCCTGACTATATGTCATAAAGTTATATTCATTTGGATCTACAAAGGACTCTAACAATACAGTAATAATATTTGGCCCATTTTCTGTAGTAACAGTAGTAACTGCTTTTTTACTTTCAACTGCCTGCATTAAGGCATCGATAACTGCTTCGTCATAATTTTCAGGTTTGTCCATTCCCCAGTTAACAAAACCAGAAGAGAAAGAATATACAAAACCATAATCCATGTATCCCTGAGCAATGTTTGTAAAGTAACTAGCTACAACATTTTTTTCCTGAGCAACATTTGTGATTGCTGGGATAGCAACAAAGATAACTGCTAATATAGAAGCCAGTGAAATGATTCGTTTCTGCTGTCCTTTATATACTGGTCCATGGATGTAAATAAGTGTGCAGAAAATCACAAATGCTATAACACCAACTACAATTGCAACCATCATGGCAGGAGAGAGATATGTATCTAACATCGTAAGTAAGTCAGATACTACTGTTAAATCTGCAAAACCAAATGGTGTAACACGGTTTGAAAGTACAATACCATTTATGATTCCGAGGATAATCCAGAAGGAACAAATAATCAATCTTGCAAAAGCTCTTCTTCGGAATAAATAAACCAGCGTAAGCGATGCATAAACGATAAAGGAATTATACACAAATACCAATGGTGTTTTTCCGATAAAGCTAAATGTGGAAATAATATTCCATCTGGAAGCAAGTTCTACAAAGAATACTACAACCATAGCAAGTGGTACATGCCAGATAAGAGAATAATTATTTAATATATCTATAACTTTATAATATTTTTCAGAGTGTTGCTTTTCGTGTTTGGTAAAAAACTTTTCTTTTACAATACGAGATTTATCTTTCATAAACAAAAGTATCTTTTCCATGATTACCTCCTCTGTCTCACTTTATAACATTAAAGAAAAAGTGAGAGAAATACAAGAGCAAACTTTTATAAAAATTTCTTAAGATTTTGTACAATTTGAGAAATACTGAATAAATTTAGCGGTTGCTCCGTCTCCAAATGCCAATTTTTTCTGCTTCTTTTATGAGTTCGTCCCGAAATGCAGGGTGTGCTATGGAAATAATAGCTTCAGCCCGTTGCCAGGTGCTTAATCCTTTTACATTTACCATGCCATGCTCAGTTACCACATGCTGAGCGCAGGCACGCGTTGCGGTTACGATAGAACCTGCGGCAAGAGTTGGACGAATGCGTGAATGTAAATTGCCATCTCTATCTGTATAAGTAGAAGAGCAGCAAATAAAACTTTTTCCGCCTTTGGAAAGGTAGGAGCCCAATACAAAATCGAGCTGTCCGCCAGCTCCTGTAATCTGTTTAAATCCAGAACTTTCTGAACTAACCTGTCCAAATAAATCAATGTCTACACAGTTGTTAATAGAAATAAGATTATCCTGCGCAGAGATTGTTCGAATATCATTCACATAACTTGCAGGAGCACTTAACATCTCAGGATTATTATGTAGGTAGTCGTATACTTTTTGAGTTCCCATGGCAAACACAAAGGTTTGCTTATGAGGATCTAAGTTCTTGTAGGCACCAGTAATTTTTCCGGCTTGAGCGATGTCGACAAAGCCATCCGAATAGATTTCTGTGTGCACACCCAAATCTTTTAAATCAGAATGGGCAATAAGAGAACCTACGGTATTAGGCATGGTACCAATTCCTAACTGTAAGCATGCACGATTTGGAATATGTTCTACAATCTGCTCAGCAATAGCCTTATCTACATCGGACGCTTCTGTTCCAGATGGTAGTGCTGCAAGTGGAGGGTTATCTCCTTCTACAATAAAATCCACATTAGAAATATGAACGCCTGCATCATTTCCACCAACACAGTAAGGAATGTTTTGATTTACTTCTACAATGACATGTTCAGCACGTTTGCAGGCGGCAGCCAAATGAGATGCGCTAGGACCAAAGTTGAAGTAACCGTTTTTATCCATAGGAGCTACCTGAAGCATAACAACACGGCTAGGTGTTTCTAAGTCTTCGTAGTAGCGAGGTAGTTCTGAATAAGAGATTGATGCGTAGTAAGCAAAACCACGTGTGGCGAGTTTTCGTTCTACCGCACTAAAATGCCAGGAGTTCCAAGTGAAATGTTCTCCAGCATCTTTTCGTTCAAAAACAGCGGGCATCTTTGGAAGGATGGCACCTCTTAAATTTACATTTTCTAGTTCATCGGTGCGCTTGGCAAGAGCCTTGTCCAACGCATCTACGGTTGTTACACAAAAACCATAATCCACCCAGTCTCCAGACTGAATGATTTTAACAGCTTCGTCGGCACTAACCTTTTTCTGATTATATTCGTCGATGAAGTTCATACTATACCCCCAAGTATACATACTTAATTTATTTTACCATATATGATATAATATGTGCAAATTATTTCAAGGATGGAGAGAGTATGCAAGACAAGTGTATATACGCAAAAAAATGTGGTGGATGTGACTTCCAGGGAATAGAGTATAAAAAACAGTTAGAGACGAAGGAAGCGAATGTAAAAAAACTACTTAGAGAATATGTAAAGGTATCGCCAATTGTGGGGATGGAAAACCCATATTACTATCGCCATAAAGTGCATGCAGTATTTGGCTGTGCGGGACGCGGACAGGTAGTTGCCGGTGTGTATAAAAAGAATTCGCATGATATTGTAGATGTTGAAAGTTGCCAGATAGAAAATCAGGAAGCAGATAAGATTATTCGTGATATCAAAGGGCTTTTAAAATCATTTAAGATTAAAGCATATGATGAAGACACTGGATATGGACTTCTTCGTCATGTTTTGGTGAGAAAAGGATATCATACAGGGGAGATTATGGTGGTGCTTGTATTGGTGTCGCCAATACTTCCATCTAAGAATAATTTTGTAAAAGCGTTACGTAAAAATCATCCAAACATTAGCACGGTCGTAATCAATGTAAACGATAAGAGGACTAGCATGGTTCTGGGGGAAAGAAATATCGTTGTGTATGGAAAAGGATTTATTGAGGACAAGTTATGTGGATGTACCTTCCGCATTTCACCAAATTCTTTCTATCAGGTAAATCCAGAACAGACGGAGCATTTATACGAAAAGGCAATTCAATGTGCAAAATTGACCGGAAAAGAGACTGTTATTGATGCATACTGTGGAACAGGAACCATTGGGATTATTGCATCCAAGTATGCGAAGGAGGTTTATGGTGTAGAGTTAAATAAAGATGCAATCCGTGATGCAGTGACAAACGCAAAAAGAAATGATGCAAAGAATATTCGATTCATAAATGATGATGCTGGGAAATATATGGTTTCCCTGGCTGCTAAAAATGAAAAGGTAGATGTTGTAATCATGGATCCTCCACGTAATGGTAGTGATGAAGCATTTTTATCATCGGTAATAAAACTTTCACCAAAGCGTGTGGTTTATGTGTCCTGTGGACCAGACAGTTTGGCTAGGGATTTAAAATACTTAACAAAAAAAGGATATAAGGTAGAGGAGGCTACACCATTTGATATGTTCCCTTTTACCAATCATACAGAGGTTGTGGTAGCATTAAGCAAGCGATAAAAGAATTGTATAAAATATTTTATGAAAAGTTTAGATAATTCCTATGTTCATATGGGGATGAAAAGAGTATAATGTAGTCTATAAAATTATAACTTGCAGATTAAGAAAGGAAAGGAAACAAATGTCCGCAAAAAAAGGAAAGAAAAAATGGATAATTATCATTGTGGCGATTGTGCTTGTGATAGCAGTTGTATTAGGACTTGCGTTCGCAGGAGCTGGAAAGAAACAAGAAGAAGCTACAAGTGGAACAGTTGAACTGATTACAAAGCGTACGATTGCTAATAGTATTACTGGAAATGGAACAGTGGAAGCTGCAAACACCGAAAATGTGACAGGTGGATCTTATGGTATGACAGTGGATTCCGTTCATGTAAAAGAGGGTGATGTGGTAGCTGCTGGTGATGTTATCTGTGTATTTAATACAGAAGATTTGGATGAGCAGATTAAACGAGTACAGGATAATATTGCAGAAACAAAGGAAGATAAAGCAACTCAGATGTCTGAATATGATGAGCAGATTGCAGATCAGAAAACTTCCAATGAAGAAAATCTAGCAGAGGCGAAAACTGATTTAGCAGAAGCAGAAGCTGATTTAAAAGAGGCACAGGATTCCTTGAAATTAAAAGAAAAAGAATATGCGGATTATCTTGCGGGTGGCGGATTGGCAACAGATATTAATGCTATTCAGATGGAATCTGTAATTGAAAATAAAAAGACTACAGTGACATCTATCCAGAATCGTGTAGATAATTATAAATCAAGAGTAGAATCCTTAGAAGATCAAGATACATCTAATCTGGAAGATGCAAAAGAGAATTATGCAGAACAGATGGATACAACCATTGATAACTATGAAGAACAGTTAGAAGCGTTGCAGGGACAGAAAGCAGATGCAACGATTCGTGCTGGAATTAGTGGTGTGGTTACAGCGGTTAATGTAACTGAAGGTGCTAATTTTAATGGTGGCACGATTGCCAGCATTGAAGGCGTGGATCGTTTTATTGTAGAGGCGCAGGTTGAAGAGTACGATATTGCAGATATTGCTGTTGGCATGAAAGTTTTGGTGAAAACAGATGCAACAAGAGACTCTGAATTAGAAGGTGTGATTACATATGTAGCACCTCGTGCAACGAATAGCGGAAACGCTTCTATGAGTGGTTTTTCAAGTTTGATGGGCGGCATGGATACAAGTAGTATCAGTGGCGGAAATGGAAGTGCTACTTATTTAGTTAAGATTGAACTGAAAGAACAGAATGACAGACTCCGTCTTGGTATGAATGCGAAAACAAGCATTATCACACAGGAGAGTGTAGACGTATGGTCTGTTCCATATGATGCGGTATATACCAGAGAAGATGGTTCTACTTATTTAGAAGAAGTAACTGGTAAAGATGAAGATGGAAACTACGTAACAAAAGAATTAGATGTTAAGGTAGGTTTACAGGGAACTTATTATGTGGAAGTAATTTCAGATAAGATTACAGATGAAACCGAAATATTAGTTCCAGATGCACAGGGTAACAGTTCTATTGAAGAACTTCTCAACATGATGGGCGCTGGTGCAGGTATTTAACAGAAAGGACGAGAATTATGGGCTCTATTATTAGGCTAGAAAATATCGTCAAGAAATTCTATATTGGGCAGCCAAATGAGTTGGAGATTTTACACGGCGTATCGCTGGAAGTAAAAGAGGGAGAGTTTCTTTCTATTGTTGGTCCATCGGGTTCGGGAAAATCGACTCTTATGAATTTGATTGGCGTTTTGGATCGTCCTACATCTGGAAGTTATTATTTGGATGGAATTGATGTGGAAAATGCACACGATAATGATTTGTCGGATATTCGAAATCAGAAGATTGGGTTCGTGTTCCAGACATATAATTTAATTCCTAAAACAAACGCACTTCGCAATGTGGAGCTACCAATGCTTTATGCTGGAGTTTCAAAGGCAGAACGAAGAAAGCGTGCACAGGAATTACTCGAGTTGGTAGAAATGTCAGATCGTGCAGATCATTTACCAGAAGAACTTTCTGGTGGTCAGAAGCAACGTGTTGCGATTGCACGTGCCATGGCAAATGATCCGGCGATTATTTTGGCGGATGAACCAACCGGTGCATTGGATACAAAGACAGGACGACTTGTAATGGATTTATTCCATAAATTAAATGAAGAACAGCATAAGACAATCGTGCTGATTACGCACTCACCAGAGTTGGCAGAGGAAACAGATCGAATTATTTCAATTCGAGATGGTAACATCGTGTCAGAAGTGGTGAAACGTGATGTGGATGCTAGAAATAAAACCACAGTAGAAGGGCAGGTGTTGTAGGATGTTATTAGGTGAAAATATCACACTTGCCATTACCAGCTTAAAGTCTAACAAGATGCGAGCATTACTTACAATGCTTGGGATTATTATTGGTATAGCTGCGGTTATTGCAATTTTTACAGTTGGTAATTCGCTTACGATTTCTATCGAAGAAAGTTTACAGTCGATGGGGTCAAATGACGTATACGTTGTTGTAAGTGAACGAAGCCAGGAACACGATTATAGCCAAAAGTTAGATGGTGCAGAGTATGAGGTATCGGATTCAGATGCAGAGATGACAGATGCAGATTACATCACCAGCGAAATGATAAACGAAATGTATGAACGTTTCGAAGATGATATATACGCCATCAATATTTCGCACTCTGCAGGAAGAGGTACAGCGGAATACAAAAACGTAACTGGTGGAGTTTCTTTGGTTGGAACAACAGTTGGATATTTTATTACCTCTCCGATTGAAATTGTATCTGGAACGATGTTATCTCAGCAGGATTATAATGGACAACGAATGAGTTGTTTGGTACAGGAAGAGTTTGCAGAGGATATGTTTGGCGATGCTGCGTCTGCAGTGGGTAAGATGATAGATGTTGAACTGGAAGATACCAACATTTCGCTTACAATTGTGGGCGTGTATAAAAATGCAAGTGCTGGTGGAATGGGTGGTATGAGCATGATTTCGTTTGGCGGAAGTACGGTATATTTACCACTTCAAACAGCAATGGCAATTACGCATTCGAAAGATCAGTTCTCCACAATACGTGTAAGTGCTGCTGTAGGTGTAGATACCGAGCAGTTGTCAAAGAACATTAAGAGTTTTTATGAACCATATTATCGTAATAACCAGGATTTCGAAGTTACTGTTATGACATTAGAAAGTATGATTGCAATGTTGACCAGTATGCTCGATACAATTACTTTAGCGATTTCAATTGTTGCAGGAATTGCTCTTTTGGTAGGTGGTATAGGTGTAATGAATATTATGCTGGTTTCTGTTACAGAACGTACAAGAGAAATTGGTACGAGAAAAGCACTGGGTGCAAAGAATTCGTCGATTCGAGCTCAGTTTATTGTAGAAGCGATTATCATTTGTTTGATAGGCGGAGTCATCGGTTTGATTCTTGGTATTGCAGCAGGTGTAATCCTATCGAACTACATGGGATATCCAGCAATGCCATCTATTAGCGGTATTATAATTTCGCTGGCATTCTCTATGGGAATCGGATTATTCTTTGGATACTTCCCAGCAAATAAAGCGGCACAGATGAATCCTATTGATGCGCTTAGATATGAGTAGGTTAGTCAAAATAAAAAGGAGGTTGCATGCGAGCATGCACCTCCTTTATTTTTCGTTTGTTTATTAAATTCGAATGTCTACGTTTGCACCTAGATTTGGCGCTACAGATTGTTCCATCATGCTAACAAGCTGGGCATTCATGGTTTCATTCATTTCCATGGTGTTATCCAGCATTTTAATACTAACTGCCTGTGCGAGACTTCCGGTAGAATAGGCTCCGTATGACTGAACTGCACTTAATGCAGAAGATACAGCTGCAATATCCATAAATCCCCCTCCTTTTTGTTAATAACGTTTCTTTTCTATATTATTACATTATAAAGATAAAACTGCAATCATTTTTTTGATATATAAGAAAATGTAATAAGAGTATGAAAAAAAGTACATGAAACGAATTAATTTTGTGTTATACTTATTCCGTAGACTCGAGAAGAGCCAGATTTACTTTAGATAAATACAGGAGGCTTCATTATGGGCGGATTTTTCGCAGTAGCGTCAAAAGAATCATGTGTATTAGACTTATTTTATGGAACAGACTATCATTCTCATTTAGGAACAAGAAGAGCTGGTATGGCTGTTTATGGTGAGAATGGATTTGATCGAGCGATTCATAATATTCAGAACTCTCCATTCCGTACAAAATTTGAAAAGGATGTAGAGGAATTGAGCGGAAATATGGGTATCGGATGTATTTCTGATTTTGAACCACAGCCTCTATTAGTGCATTCACATCTTGGAAGTTTTGCGATTACTACGGTTGGTAAAATTGCAAATGCAGATGAATTGGTACAGGAATGCTATAATTCTGGAAAAACACACTTCCTTGAAATGAGTGGTGGAAGTATAAACCAGACAGAAGTCGCTGCAGCTATTATTAATCAGAAAGATTCTATGTTAGAAGGTTTGCAGTATCTTCAGGAAAAAGTTGTAGGTTCTCTTAGTGTACTTATTCTTACCAAAGAAGGTATTTACGCTTCTAGAGATCGTTTGGGACGTACTCCTATTATCGTTGGTAAAAAAGAAAATGCATACTGTCTGTCTTTTGAAAGTTTTGCATATTTAAACCTTGGTTATGCAGATTACAAAGAATTGGGCCCTGCAGAAATCGTGTTTATGACAGAGGATGGAGTAGAGACATTACAGGAACCAGGGGAAGAGATGAAGATGTGTTCTTTCCTTTGGGTATATTATGGATATCCAACATCTACTTATGAAGGTGTGAACGTAGAAGAAATGCGTTATGAAACAGGACGTTGTATGGCAAGACGTGATGATGTAAATGTGAAGCCAGACTATTCGGCAGGTGTTCCAGATTCAGGTGTGCCAGCTGCGATAGGATATTCCAATGAAGCAAAGATTCCTTTTACGCGTCCGTTTATCAAATATACTCCAACTTGGCCACGTTCTTTTACACCAACCAGTCAGGCGCAGAGAAGCATGATTGCAAAGATGAAACTGATTCCAGTTCAGCCTTTGATTAAGGATAAGAAGTTATTACTGGTAGATGATTCTATCGTACGTGGAACTCAGCTGGGTGAAACAACAGAGTTCTTATATGAAAGTGGAGCAAAGGAAGTACATGTTCGACCAGCCTGCCCACCAATTATGTATAGCTGTAAATATTTGAACTTCTCACGTTCATCTTCAGAAATGGAACTTATTACACGCCGTGTAATTTTGGAACGTGAAGGAGAAATTACAGATGAATTGATGGCAGAGTACACAAATCCAGATAGTGACAAATATAAAGCAATGGTACAGGATATTTGTGACAAACTTGGATTTACGTCTTTACAGTTTGCTCGCTTGGATGACATTATTGAAGCGATTGGATTGAATCCTTGCAAATTATGTACTTACTGTTGGAATGGAAAAGAATAAATAGTATGAAATTAGAGTCAGATGTGTGTTGCCATACATCTGACTTTTTTATAAAATAAGAGGTAAGCAGGAGGAGAAAAAATGCGTAGAATGGAATTTAAAATGGAACGTTCGGGGCTTACCCAGGTAGGGGATAGACTTTCTGTAATAGAAGGTAAATTACCTACTTCCTATTATTATACAATCGAACATGCCATTGCTATGTCTGGAAATTATACAGTTAGTGAACGTTTAAAATCCAGAGAAGGAGTAGTGGTAGATATTATAGAAACAGAAAAAGGATTCTTTGTGATTATGGAGTTTGATGAATAATGAAAATAATACTTACTGCAATAAATGCAAAATACATTCATTCGAATCTAGCGGTTTACTCTTTAAAAGCAGCGGCTGGAGAGTATAAAGATTCTGTAGAAATTGCAGAGTTTACAATTAATAATTCCGCCGATTATGTGTTGGAGGAAGTTTATAAACGAAAACCAGATATTCTGATGTTTTCATGTTATATCTGGAATCTTTCTATGATAGAAAACGTTATGAGAGAGTTTCATAAACTTTGTCCAAATGTTCCTATCTGGGTAGGTGGGCCAGAGGTTTCTTTTGAAGTAGAAGAATTTCTGTGTAAACATCCAGAGGTCACAGGCGTAATGATGGGTGAAGGGGAAGAAACATTCCGAGAGCTTTGCGAGATATATTTCAAACATTATGGGAAATATGGAAATCTGTGCTTACAAAAAGAAGAGTTGGATGCTGTAAGAGGGATTACATTTGTTCAGGGAAATGAGAGACAAATTATCGCAAATCCATGGAGAGATATTTTGGACATGAGTAACCTTCCATTTTCATATGATAAGATGGAGGATTTTTCAAATCGAATCATCTATTATGAAAGTAGCAGAGGCTGTCCGTTTTCATGTAGTTATTGTCTGTCTTCTGTGGATAAGAAACTGCGTTTTAGAAATATTGAGTTGGTAAAAGAAGAATTACAATTCTTTATAGACCAAAAGGTTCCTCAGGTTAAGTTTGTAGATAGAACTTTTAACTGTCATCATGAGCATGCAATGGAAATATGGAAGTTTATCCATGAGCATGATAATGGGGTTACTAATTTCCATTTTGAAATTTCGGCAGATTTGATAAATGAAGAAGAACTGGCTTTGATGGAACAGATGCGTCCAGGTTTAATCCAGTTAGAAATTGGAGTACAGTCAACGAATGAAATGACTGTAAAGGAAATCAAGCGTACGATGAAGTTGGAACGTTTGAAAGAAGTGGTAGAGAAGATAAAAGGATATGGAAATATTCATCAGCATTTGGATTTGATAGCAGGTTTACCATTTGAAGATTATGATACTTTTCGTAAATCCTTTGATGAAATTTATGAGCTCGAACCAAATCAGCTCCAAATGGGATTCCTCAAAGTGCTAAAGGGTTCCTATATGTATGAGCATGCAAAAGAATATAAGATTCTTTATCATGACAATCCGCCATATGAAGTGTTGTCTACGAAATGGTTATCGTATGATGATGTGCTTCGAATGAAGCGTATAGAGGAAATGTTAGAAGTGTATTATAACAGTGGTCAGTTCGAAATTGCCATGAAGGTAATGAAATGCTGTTATGAAAGTGCCTTTGATATGTTCCAGCGCTTGGGTGATTTCTATGAAGAAAATGGATATTTCGGAATGAATCATTCGCGAATCAAACGTTGTGAAATTTTACTTTCTTTTTTAGAAGTGGAGTGGAAAGATAAAAAAGATAAAGAAGAACTGCTCATCTGCATGAAAGAGGCTTTGGTGTTTGATTTATATTATAGAGAAAATTGCAAGAGTCGACCAAAGTGGGCGACGGATGTTGCGACTTTCAAAGCAGTTACACGTCAATATTGTAAGAATGGAAAATTGTCTCATGTAGAACCATTTCATTTTGATTTTTTGGCGATGGATAAGAAAGTTCCTCCTTATATGGTGGAGCCAGTGTGGATACATTTTTCTTATGACAGAAGAGACCCTCTGACACATCAGGCACATGTTGAACAGGTGAATCCAAAAGAAGATTTAGATTAAAAGAAGAGGTTTTGAATGGTAGCAAAAAGAACCGAAGAGATATTAAAGCGTCTCGATGAAGTATATGGGACAGAATATATATGTTACCTGAATCATGAGACACCATGGCAGTTGTTGATTGCAGTTATTTTAAGTGCTCAATGTACCGATGCCAGGGTGAATATTGTGACGAAGGATTTGTTTGCGAAATATGATAGTCTTGAAAAGTTTGCAAATGCAGATTTAAAAGAGTTGGAGATGGATATACGTCCGACCGGTTTCTATCATAACAAAGCAAAGAATATCATTGCATGCGCAAAGCGTTTAGTAGAGGTGTACGGGGGAGAGGTTCCTTCCGATTTAGAGGACTTACTGACCTTAGCAGGGGTAGGAAGAAAGACTGCGAATGTCATCCGAGGGAATATTTATAATCAACCAAGCATCGTAGTAGATACTCATGTAAAACGTATTTCCAAACGACTGGGTTTTACCAAAGAAGAGGATCCTGAAAAGATAGAATTTGAACTCATGAGAAAGCTTCCAAAGGATCATTGGATTTTGTATAATATCCAGATTATTTCTTTTGGGCGAAATATCTGCTTTGCAAGAAGTCCAAAGTGTCAGGAATGTTTTTTATATGATTTATGTAAATCAAAGGACAAAAGATAGATGATAAACGAGTATGTAGTACTGGATTTGGAAATGACAGGCTTATCTGCAAAAAACGACCAGATTATCGAAATAGGTGCAGTTAAAATCAAAGATAATCAAATAGTGGGCACTATGGATTGTCTGGTAAATCCGAAATGTAAAATTCCAACAAGAGTTGTAGAATTGACCGGGATTACAGATGAAATGGTGCAGTCAGGATTAGATAGAGATGAGGCAGTTGAAAAACTTTTGGCTTTTATTGACGGTCAGGTTTTGGTAGGTCAGAATATCAATTTTGATTATAGTTTTTTGAAACAGTGGGCAGTAAATCATAAACGTCCGCTAGAAGCAAAAGCATGTGATACATTAAAATTGGCAAGGATGTTGCTTCCTTCTGAACAGTCAAAAAAATTAGAAAGTCTGTGTGAGTATTTCGGAATAGAAAGGGCTAGGGAACATAGAGCTTTAGATGATGCGGTAGAGACCTGGCAGATATTCGAAAAATTAAAAGAACTAGGAAAAGAGCTAGAGAATGCAGATACTTACTTTAGACCAGTGCCATTAAGTTACCGTGCAAAAAAGCAAAGTCCTGCAACTCCAAGACAGGTGCAGAGATTAAAAGAATATAGAGAAAAGCACCAGATTGATGACGAAATAAATTGGGAGAACCTCACGAAAAGTGAAGCCTCCCGCATTATGGATAAATATATTTTAGTTCATGGAAGATGATTCTTCTTTGATAGAAGCAAGCAGTCTGTCGATTTTTCTAGAATCTGCATTAACACTCACTGCAAATTCTAAAAGCATTTGAGCTGCTTCTTTTTCTCCAGCTTCGATTAGTTCAGTAGCATAATCTGGAACGAGTGCTACAAATTCTAAAAAGTTTGTGTCATATTCTGCAAGAATTTCTAGATTTGCCGTGCCATACTGAAGCTTTAAATCGGTATTGCTAATACCTGTTAGGTTTAGCATAGGTTTTTTTGCTAGTTCAAAAAGCTCTGTTTCTGTAGAAGTACAAAGCTTTACTGGAATTTTGTCCAAAGGTATGGTAATATAGTCCAGTTTAGAGATGTCTTTTTTACGAACTGCATTGGAGCGAATTTCTTTTTCCCAGAATTCGTCTTGCACTTTTTGCTGGGCGGAATCGTTCTTGCGGATATAGTAATTAAGTATAAGACAAAATACAATAAATATAGCTAAAAATGGAAACATAATAATATCCTTTCCTGTTATAATACAGGTTAAGTATAACAGATTTTTTTGAAGAGGTGAATACAATGAGTAATATTAACAAAGGAAAAAAGAAGAGACAAGTAATGGCAATCGTTTGTTTGGTTTTGGTAGCAGCTATGTTAGTGACTACATTTGTATCAGCACTGTTTGTTTACTAATTAGTTGTTTTATGATAAAATATATGGTTGAAAACCGAGTTACTATTTAATTTATTTTTTTAGAGGATTTGAATATGAAAAAAATTAAACTCTTAGCTGTGGCAGCAGTGGTAATTGCTGCGGGTGCATTTTTCTTAACAAATGAAAATCTTGTAAAGGCAGATGTAACAAAGGACACTGTTATTGAAGATGGTGTATACATCGGTGGCGTTGATGTAAGTGGCATGACTGCAGAGGAAGCAACCAAAGCGGTGGATAAGTATGTAGCCGGACTTCAGGAAGAGTGGATTACATTGGTTGGACCAAAGGACACTTTGAAATATCAGTTAAAGGACTTAGGTTTATCTGCGAAAACCAGCGTGGCTGTTAAGGAAGCAGTGGGCATTGGCAATGCAGGTAGTTTAGTTAAAAGATTTAAAGCGCTTCAGGATTTAGAAAAAGAAAATTATGTTGTTGATATGGGATTGTCAGTTGATAAACAGTTAACTGCCAATAAAATCTACAGCAAGAGAAGCAAAATCGATATCAAGGCAATTGACAATGGATTAAAGAGAGAAGGAAAAACATTTGTTTATGTGCCTGGTCAGGCGGGTGATGAAGTAGATATTATCACTGCAGTAAACGAACTGAACGAATACATTGGAACTGAATGGGAAACTGCAGCTGTAAAGGATGCTGAATTTAAACTTGTAAGTATTGTTTCACAGCCAAGAGGAACAGAAGAAGAGCTTTCTGTAGTAAAAGATTTGCTTGGTACATTTACTACTGACTATAGTTTTTCTGCATGGGGACGTGGAATAAATGTAGAAAACGGTACAAGTAAGATGAACGGTGCTATTCTTTATCCAGGTGATGAGTTTTCAGTATATGAATATGTAAATCCATTTACAAAAGAAAATGGTTATGAATTAGCTGGTTCATTCTCAAATGGTGATACAGTACAGACTTATGGTGGAGGTATCTGCCAGGTAGTTACCACACTATACCAAGCTGTTTTGCAGGCGGAATTAGAAGTGACTCAGAGATTTAACCACTCTATGACAGTTGGTTACACACCACTTGGTGGAGATGCAGCGATTTCTGGAACATATAAAGATTTAAGATTTAAAAATAATTATGATTTTCCTATTTATCTTGAAGGCTATACGAAAAACGGAAAGATTACAATCAATCTCTACGGTGTAGAAACAAGAGCTAAAAACCGTAAGATTTCTTTTGAGACAGAACAGCTTTCAGAGAATATTCCAGCAACAGAATTTACATTGTCTGGGGACCTTCCAGTAGGAACATATAATCAGACAAAGGGCAGATCGATTGGCTATGTGGTAAAATATTGGAAAGTCGTTAAAGTAGATGGTGTTGAAACAGAAAGAATACTGGTAAATAAGAGTACTTATAGAGCTTCTGCAGCAAGAGTAACTATCGGAACTGGTGGTGCAACGGCGGAACAGATGGCAGCAATCAATGCAGCAATCCAGGTTGCGACAGAGCTTAAGGATGATACACAGATTCAAGCACTAGTAGCTGGATTTGCGGCTCCTACGACAACAACACCTCAGACTGGAACAACAACACCAGGAACAGGTAATACAACAACTCCGGAGAAACCAGAAACACAGAAACCAGAGACACAGAAGCCAGAGACACAGAAACCAGAACATAAATGTGATTATACAACCGTAAAGAAAGATGATAATAATCATTGGTATGAATGTTCTTGTGGTAAAACAACTGGCAAGGAAGCACATGAATATTCAGACGAAACAGATACGACTTGTGACACATGTGGTCATACCAGAGAGGTAGAGTCAAAGCCTGAAGATTCAGATCAAAATACGGGAACCGGTGATGAGGATGATAACGGTTCCAATTAATAATAAAACTATAGGCTGTGGCGATATTCGTCACAGCCTTAAGCACTATATATAGAGGTAGATATGAAAGCAGGGAAATTAAAGGAGTCGATATTAAAACGCTCCGTTTTAAAACAACTGCATAAGAGATGTGACGGTGTCTTAATCGCTCCAGCAGTAGGTGGAGACTTTGGGTCCGTTTCTGCAACAGAAGATATGGCGGTGGTATTATCTTCTGATCCTGTTACGCTAACAAAAGATGCGATTGGTAGCAGTGCAATTATAGCTGCTTGTAACGATGTGGCGTGCTCAGGGGCGGTGCCTTGCGCAGTATCAGTTACTATGCTCCTTCCAACTTCCTATAATGAGGAAGAGTTGAGAGATTTAATGAAGGATTTAGACAGGGCATGCGAAGCATGTTTCGTAGATATTATAAATGGACATACAGAAGTTACCCGTGCGGTAAAGGAACCATTGGTTGTTGTTACAGCTATGGGAACAGTTTTGAAAAAGGATATGATACATAGTAGTGGAGTTCGTCCAGGTATGGATATTGTAGCTACTAAGTGGATTGGCCTAGAGGGTACTGCTATTATAGCAAGGGAAAAAGAAGAAGAGCTTTGTACTAGATATGCACAGCCTTTTATTGATAAAGCCAAAACTTTTGGACAAATGATGTCCATTCTTCCAGAGGCGGCAGTCGCCGTAAAGTCTGGCGCGAGTGCGATGCACGATGTGTCAGAGGGCGGAATATTTGGCGCACTTTGGGAAATGGCAGAAAGTGCTGGCGTTGGACTTGAAATTGATTTAAAGAAAATTCCAATTCGTCAGGAGACAATAGAGATTTGCGAGTTCTTTGATGTAAATCCATATAAGATGTTATCGGGAGGATGTTTGCTCATTGCCACCGGAGATGGGAATGGTTTGGTAATGGAATTAGAAAAAGCAGATATTCCAGCGGTAATTATTGGGAAGGCGACGGAAAGTAATGATCGTGTGCTTATGAATGAGGATGAAAGAAGATTTTTAGAAACTACGCAAACGGACGAATTGTATAACATAAAATAGTGACATAAGAGAGGTTTAGAAAATGAGAGAAAAGATTTTAAAATATATTGAAAAGAATTCCAGAGTAGATATTGCAGAACTCGCACTTAGAGTAGGAGCGGAAGAGCAGGCAGTGTTGAACGAATTGGAAGCAATGGAACACGAAAGAGTAATTTGTGGTTACCATACACTTATTGACTGGGATAAGGTGGGGGTAGAAAAAGCAACAGCACTCATCGAAGTTCGCGTAACTCCACAGAGAGGCATGGGGTTTGATAAAGTAGCAGAACGCATTTATAACTATCCAGAAGTAAATTCTATTTATTTAATCTCTGGCGGTTTTGATTTCATGGTAATCATTGAAGGGAAAACTCTTCGTGAGGTAGCACAGTTTGTGTCTGAAAAATTAGCACCAATGGAAACTGTACTTAGCACAAAGACAAACTTTATCTTAAAGAAATATAAAGATCATGGTACAGTTCTTGCAAAACCAGCAAAGGATGAAAGGGAGTTGATGAATTAATGAGAAATCCATTATCAAATACAATCGTAAATATTAAGCCATCAGGTATTCGTAAGTTTTTCGACATCGCGGCTGAAATGGATGACGTTATTTCTCTCGGTGTTGGGGAGCCGGACTTTGATACACCATGGCATGTGCGTGATGAGGGTATTTATTCTTTGGAAAAGGGTAGAACGTCTTATACCTCAAACGCAGGTTTAAAAGAATTAAAAGAGGAAATTGCAAAATTTTTAAAGCGTCGTTATGACCTTACATATGATCCTGCAAAAGAAATGATTATCACAGTAGGTGGTAGTGAAGGTATTGATATATGCATGCGCGCAATGTTAGATCCAGGAGATGAAGTTCTTATTCCACAGCCAAGCTATGTTTCATATGAACCATGTGCGATTTTGGCAAATGGCACTCCTGTTATTATCGAACTTAAAGCGGAGAATGAATTCCGTCTTACAGCAGAAGAATTAGAAGCAGCAATTACACCAAAGACCAAACTTTTGGTGCTTCCTTTCCCAAACAATCCAACAGGTGCGATTATGGAAAGAAAAGATTTGGAAGCAATTGCTGAAGTAATTTTAAAGCATGACCTTTATGTATTAAGTGATGAAATATATTCAGAACTTACTTATACAGATAATCATGTTTCTATCTGTAATCTTCCTGGTATGCAGGAAAGAACTGTTTTAATCAATGGTTTTTCAAAATCTCATTCTATGACAGGATGGAGATTGGGTTATGCTTGTGGACCAGAAGTGATTATCAAACAGATGCTTAAGATTCATCAGTTTGCTATTATGTGTGCTCCTACTACAAGTCAGTATGCAGCAGTAGAGGCTATGCGAAATGGTGATGCAGATGTTCAGGAAATGAAGATGGAATACAATGTACGTCGTAAATATCTTTTGAAAAGATTTGCAGAAATGGGCGTGGATTGTTTCGAAGCATTAGGAGCATTTTATGTATTCCCATGTATCAAAGAGTTTGGAATGACTTCCGATGATTTTGCGACAGCAATGCTTAAGAGCAAAAAAGTTTGTGTTGTTCCAGGCACTGCATTTGGAGATTGTGGGGAAGGCTTCCTTCGTATCTCATATGCATACTCTATGGAAAATCTTAAGATTGCAATGGACAGATTCGAAGAATTTGTAAATGAACTGAGAGAGAATAAATAATTATGGCCTTAAATATTGTATTATTTGAACCAGAAATTCCTGCAAATACAGGAAATATTGGACGTACCTGTGTAGCAACAAATACCAGACTTCATTTAATTGAGCCACTTGGTTTTTCTTTGGAAGAAAAGCAGTTAAAAAGAGCGGGCATGGATTATTGGAAAGATTTGGATGTGACTACTTATGTAAACTGGGAAGATTTCTGTCAAAGGAATCCGGAAGCAAAGGTTTATTATGCGACTACAAAGGCACGTCATGTGTATTCAGAAGTTAATTATGAGCCAGACTGTTTCATTATGTTTGGAAAAGAAAGTGCAGGTATTCCAGAGGAAATTTTAAAAGAAAATCCAGATGCCTGTGTGCGTATTCCAATGGTAGGAGAGACACGTTCTTTGAATTTGTCAAACTCCGTAGCTATCGTTTTATATGAGGCACTACGACAGAATGATTTTTCTAATATGAAATTAGAAGGCGAACTTCACAGATTACACTGGGAGGATTAAGATGGGCATTATCAAAACAAGAGGTCTTGTTCATGATTTTATTCGTCGTGATGAAGAGGATAATGTAGAATCTATCACCACGGCGTTAGACCACGTAGATTTAAATGTAGAAGAAGGCCAGTTTATCGCGATTTTGGGACATAATGGGTCGGGGAAATCGACATTGGCAAAACATATTAATGCGTTGCTTTCTGCTACAGAAGGTACAATCTGGGTAGATGGAATGGATGTGTCAAAAGAAGAAAATGTAATTCCTGTTCGTAAATCAGCAGGAATGGTTTTCCAAAATCCAGACAACCAGATTATTGCGAATATTGTAGAAGAAGATGTAGCATTTGGACCAGAAAATATTGGTGTTCCAACAGAGGAAATTTGGGAGCGTGTAGAAAAGAGTCTGGGTGCGGTTCGTATGACAAGGTACAGAAATCACTCGCCAAACAAATTGTCGGGTGGCCAGAAGCAACGTGTTGCGATTGCGGGTGTTATGGCAATGGAGCCAAAATGTATTGTGTTTGATGAACCAACCGCTATGCTTGACCCTAATGGACGTAAGGATGTGTTAAAGGCTGCGCACGAACTGAATAAGACAAAAGGTGTGACGGTTCTTCTCATCACACATTATATGGAAGAAGTCGTAGATGCAGACTATGTATATGTGATGGAGAATGGAAAAATCATCATGAAGGGAACTCCTCGAGAAATCTTTTCAAGAGTGGATGAGTTAAAAGCGCATCGTCTTGATGTTCCACAGATGACACTTTTAGCACATGAATTAAGACAGGCAGGTTTGCCAATTCCGGAAGGGATTTTAACAAGAGAAGAATTGATAGAAGCAATTATGAAAGTGAAATAATATGTCAATTATCTTAGATAAAGTAAACTATGAATATAGTGCTGGAACGGCATATCATGTTCATGCACTAAAGGATATTAATTTAAAAATAGAAGATGGCGAATTTATTGGAATTATCGGGCATACCGGTTCGGGAAAGTCTACCTTGATTCAGCATATGAACGGATTGATAAAAGCAACATCCGGAGGAATATATTTTCATGGACAGGATATCTACGATGAAGATTTTAGTATGAAAGAACTTCGTAGTAGAGTTGGACTAGTATTCCAATATCCAGAACACCAGCTTTTTGAAACCACCATTTTTGATGATGTGTGTTTTGGACCAAAGAATTTAGGACTCGATAAAAAGACCGTAGAACTTCGTGCTTATGAAGCACTTCGAAGTGTAGGTTTTCCACATGAGCTTTTTTATCAGCCACCATTTGATCTGTCTGGTGGACAAAAGCGTCGAGTTGCAATTGCAGGCGTGCTTGCCATGAAGCCAGAGGTTCTGATTTTAGACGAACCTACCGCGGGACTTGATCCTGCAGGCCGTGATGAAATTTTGGGACTTATTTCCCAAATGCATAAAGAATTAGGAATTACCATTATTCTTGTATCACATAGTATGGAAGATGTTGCAAAATATGTAGACCGTATTATTGTAATGAACCAAGGGACTGTTATGTATGATGGTGCACCTAAAGATGTATTTGCAGAATATAAGAATTTGGAAGCGGTAGGACTAGCTGCTCCACAGGTGACTTATTTGATGCATGAATTAAGAGAATGTGGTCTTCCAGTAGATGTAAATGCGACTACGGTTGAAGAAGCAAAAAGAAGTATTTTATCAGTTTTTAAATAGAGGTTTTAGAAATGATTCGAGATATTACCATTGGACAGTATTATCCAGCGGATTCACCGTTGCATAAACTAGATCCACGAGTAAAACTATTTGCCACGGTGATATATGTCCTTGCCCTGTTTTGTTTTAAGGGTATCGTTGGACTAGCTTTGATTACAGCGTTTCTTTATGCAGTAATTAAACTTTCCAAGGTGCCATTTAAGTTTATGACAAAGGGCTTGAAGGCAATTGTGGTATTAGTAATAATTACATCGGTGTTTAACCTATTGGCAACACCTGGAGATATTGTGTTCTGGAAATGGAGAAGTCTTCAGATTACGGACACAGGTATTATCAACGCGGTGCTTATGACGGTTCGTTTAGTGTATTTGATTTTAGGCACATCCCTCATGACACTTACAACAACACCAAATCAGCTTACGAATGGTTTGGAAACAGCCTTAGCTCCGCTAAATAAGATGAATGTGCCAGTGCATTCCATCGCAATGATGATGTCAATTGCACTTCGTTTTATTCCAATTCTTATCGAAGAAACAGATAAGATTATGAAGGCGCAGATGGCCAGAGGTGCAGATTTTGAAAATGGAAATATTGTAGAAAAAGCAAAGGCAATGGTGCCGCTCTTGGTTCCATTATTTGTATCCGCTTTTCGTCGTGCAGAAGACTTAGCAATGGCGATGGAAGCAAGATGCTATAACGGTGGTGAAGGTCGTACCAAAATGAAACCGCTGAAGTATCAGCAGTTGGATTATAATGCCTACGCGATTGTAATTGTATTTTTACTTGCTATAATTATTGCTGCAAATGTCGTTCCATTTCCACAGTAGAGTAAGAGGTTTTAAGTATGCGTGTTAAAATGGTAGTTGCCTATGATGGCACAAATTATAGTGGCTGGCAGCTCCAAAAAAACGCAGTCACCATAGAACAAAAATTAAATGAAGCGCTCTTTGATTTGCTTGGCGAAGAAATACAAGTTGTCGGTGCTAGTAGAACGGATGCAGGAGTACATTCCTTAGGAAATGTATGTGTCTTTGATACGAATACAAGAATGCCAGCAGAAAAGATTTCTTATGCACTCAATACTCGTTTGCCAGAGGATATCGTAGTGCAAAGTTCCTGTCAGGTAGCAGATGACTTCCATCCTAGAGCAGGAAAAAGTAGCAAGACTTACGAATATCGCATTTTGAATCGTGATTTTCGTGATCCAACCAGACGTCTTGATACATATCATTATCACTATGATTTGGACGTAGAGGCGATGCAAAAGGCTGCTTCGTATTTGGTAGGAGAACATGATTTTAAGAGTTTTTGCTCTGTGCATGCACAGGTGGAAAGCACTGTTCGCACAATTTACGCATGTACAGTTTTCAGAAAAGAAGATGAGATTCACATTCGTGTAACAGGAAATGGATTTTTATATAATATGGTTCGTATCATTGCTGGAACTTTGATTGAAGTAGGAAGTGGTAAACGTGCTCCGGAAGAGATTTTGGATATGCTTCAAGCGACGGATCGTCAGACCTCAGGGCCGACCGCTCCAGCACACGGTCTTACTATGATGGGGATTGAATACAAAGAGATTTAAAACCCACAAAATATAGTGAATTTTCTCGCAAAATTTCCTATAAAAAGTATTTGACACACAAGGATTCGTGTAATATAATATCCTAGTCTGCGATAGTATGAAAATGTGAGCCAAAGCCCCGGCGAGCATTTTAACTATAGAGAATATTCGGGTGAAAAGGGATAGCGTCCGGACATACGAGATTCCAATAACCCAGTTGTTTTTATTGTTAAAATATCTTAGGAGGAAAACCAAATGAAGACATTTATGGCTAGTCCTGCTACAATCGAAAGAAAATGGTATGTAGTAGACGCTGAAGGTAAGACATTAGGACGTTTAGCATCAGAAATCGCTAAAGTATTAAGAGGAAAAAATAAAGCAATCTTTACACCACACATTGATACAGGTGACTACGTAATCGTAGTTAACGCTGAAAAGATTAAAGTAACTGGTAAGAAAATGGACCAGAAAATCTACTACAATCACTCTGATTATGTAGGTGGTATGAAAGAAACTACCTTAAGAGAGAAAATGGCAAAGAAACCTGAGCAGGTTGTTGAACTTGCAGTTAAGGGTATGCTTCCCAAGGGACCTTTAGGAAGACAGATGTACACCAAACTTCACGTATACGCAGGACCTGAGCACAAGCATGAGGCTCAGAAGCCTGAAGTACTGACATTCTAAAGGACTGAAAGGAGGAAATTAAATCATGGCTAAAACAGAAAAATACTACGGAACCGGTAGAAGAAAGAAATCAATCGCTAGAGTATATTTAGTACCCGGTAAGGGCGATGTTGTTATCAATAAAAGAAGCATGGACGAGTATTTTGGTCTTGAGACTCTGAAGGTTATCGTTCGTCAGCCTATGGTAGCTACCGAGACTGTTGATAAATTTGACGTAATCGTTAACGTACACGGTGGCGGATATACCGGTCAGGCCGGCGCTATCAGACACGGTGTTGCAAGAG
>JAZURS010000124.1:0-12829 GCA_045606325.1 Agathobacter sp. | reverse complement strand
TTAATCATATGAATGTTTACACCAAATAACTCTTTCATTTCATTTTCATAGAGGAATGCATATGGATAAAATTCTGTAATACTACAAACCTCATCATTTTTATCCATGACAATACGAAGATTGATATATTCGTTTGTATTGTCATCTGCAAATGAATAACTTAATTCAATTTTTTCATTTGAATATGCACAACAAATCTGAGAAAGACGAAGTTTATGATTCTTGAGAGTCATTACATTTGAAAGCAATTCATCTGGAGTGATCTCTAAAATAACATGTTCTGGATTTTTAATTTCTGCCATTACTTACTTTCCTCCATCTCTTCTTTTTCTTCCTGTGATTCATACATCGCATGAACGTATTCAGGATTGTTTGCTTTTTCCTGCCATAAATCGATAGCCTTTACGATACCATCGATAATAGCCTGTGGTCTTGCTGCACAACCAGGTACATAAATATCTACTGGAATTGTAGTATCAGCACCACCGATAATGTTATAACATTCTTTAAATACACCACCAGTACATGCACATACACCTACAGCAACGACTACCTTTGGTCTAGGCATCTGGTTGTAAAGCTGTCTTACAACCTCCTGGTTTGCTTTATTGATTCCTCCTGTAATCAGGAAGATATCTGCCTGCATTGGGTCACCTGTGTTGATGATACCAAAACGTTCTGCATCATAAACAGGAGTAAGGCAAGCCAAAACTTCTATATCACATCCGTTACAGCTTGATCCATCATAGTGGAGAAGCCAAGGAGATCTTTTTACGTTTCCCATTTTTTTCTTCCTTTCTAGATTACCATCAAAATAATTAAGTTTACGCCTGCTGCAAGGATGGTTGTTCCCCACGCAAGTTTAAACATTGTGTGCCATTTTACACGAGCTGAGGTGTTATCAATTAAAATTTCTAAGAAGTATGTAGCAAGCACTGCCACTACTGCTAAGAGATAACTCCATGGATTGTTCCAAACGAAGAATAATCCTACAAATCCCATTAAAAATACATGTTCATACCATTCAGCGATTTCATAAAGTGCAAGTGTCTGAGCACCCATATCTGTAGTGATACCCTTTACTAATTCCTGATGTGGATGGTGAGATGCACTAAGGTCAAATGGTGACTTACGTAATTTAATAGTAAGAATAAACACAAACGCTACAAAGAAACCTGGTGTCTTAATAATTGCTGGCAAATCAGCCTGAATAATATCCGACACGTTAAAAGAACCTGTTGCTAAATAAAAACCGATACAAGCTAAAAGCACAGCTGGTTCGTAACAAAGCATCTGGAACAACTCACGTGAAGCACCAATATTGGAATATGGTGAGTTTGTGATACATGCTGCGAAAATAAGGAATGTTGCTCCTGTGGAAAGTAAGAAGAAACAAAGTAAAATATCACTTCCACCAAAGAACATTGCACCTGTAAAAACTACTGTAGCCAAAAATGATACTACAAGGAAAATCTGAGCAAAGTTTACAACGATAAACTGCTTTGATAATAATTTCTGCACATCATAAAATGGCTGGAAAATACTAGGTCCAATACGCCCCTGCATACGCGCAGAAATTTTACGGTCGATACCGCTTAATAATCCACCAAGGAATGGTGCCAAAATAAGGAAGGCTACGATGCCGATAATTCTATAAGTCATACTACACTGCACCTCCTACAATCAAACATAACATAACAATCAAAAATGCCGCTGTAACAAAAATACATGGTCTCATAAGTTTGCGCTGTCCAAGGACATGTGCAAAGTACCAGTTTGACATGAACAAATGCTTTTTCTCGCCCATAGAGTCAATAAACTCTTTGTTATTTCCTACGTTGATACCATTCATGTAAGACTTAAGCTGTCTTACCTTTGTTGTATGTGCATAACGGAATGCCATAACTGGTACAACGAAAATGAAACATACAATTGCAATCAACAAGAACAATACGCCCTGTGGAAGCACCGCTGTCGATACCCCAAACATTTCTGTAAGAAGTGGCTCTACATAAACGGTAGACAATAATGGGAATAATAAGCAAAGTAAAATCATAAGAGTTGCATGTACAATCAGTGAAAGACTTTCATCTTTCTTTGTAATATCTGTAACCTTAATTTCTGTATCTGTATAAGAAATAATTTTACTCATCCATTTTGTCCAGTAGAACATTGTTGTTGCAGAACCATATACGATGAAGAGCACCAATAAAATGTTACCCATATCTACAGAAGCCTTAAGTGCAGACCATTTGGAAATTAACATACCAAATGGAGCAAGGAACATACCTGCAATACCGATGAACATGTAAGAACCAAGTCTTGGCAAACGGAAAATAAGACCGTGCATAGACTCGATATCACGACTGTGAAGTGAATTTTCTGTCGCACCTACATTCTGGAACAAGAGTGATTTTGAAATCGCATGGAACATCATAAGGAAGGTTCCTGCCCAAATTGTTTCAGCTGTACCTACACCAGCACAGGCTACCATAAGTCCTAAGTTAGAAACGGTAGATAACGCAAGTACTTTTTTCGCATCTGTCTGAGCGATAGCCATAATAGATGCTGCAAAGAATGTGAAACCACCGATAAAGCTGATAAGGATGCCTGTCTGTGTACCGCTCATTGCAGGAGCAAGACGGAATAACACGTAAATACCAGCCTTAACCATTGTCGCACTATGTAACAATGCAGAAGAAGGTGTTGGAGCAACCATCGCACCCATAAGCCATGTAGAAAATGGCATCTGTGCAGCCTTTGTAAGTGCTGCCACTGCAAGAAGTGTTACAGGAATAACAGCTAATGCATTTCCTTCTGTACCAAGTGCAATTAAACTATGTAAAGACAGACTTCCTGTTGTATAGCCTGTATAAATAATCGCTACAACTACACCTACACCACCTAAAAGGTTCATCCAAAGTGCACGGAAAGAATTCTTGATAGCTTCTTTTGATCTTGTATAACCAATTAAAAGGAAAGAACAAACACTGGTCATTTCCCAGAAAAGGTCGATCCATAATAAACTTTCAGATAAAACAAAACCAAACATTGCACCTAAGAAAATGAATAAAAGCATAAAGAAATAATGGCTTCTATCTTCGTATTCGGTGTGCAAACGATGATATCCATGCATATATCCAACGGAATAAATTACAATTAAACTACCAATTACACCAATGATAATACACATAAGCATAGACAATCTGTCCACACGAATATGCGCAATTTCGGCCATTGTAGGTCCAAACAACTCCATGTATGTAATCATAAGTGTTGGAATAATTGATAAAAGGCTTATTACATGTTTTCTATACTTAAAGCTTAAGTATGTGATTACAAACATTAAAAGCCAAACTCCACCCAGCATAATCATATCAATCGTATGGGTGTGATAATAGAGTTCCATTGTTGGAGCCCCCTGCATTAACCACTGAAATGCGAAAAGTCCAGTTACTGCCATAATGGCACCTGCACCAATATATGCAAGGATTCCACGAACTTTTTCATTACGGATTAAGAACATGAATGCTGCTACCACTAATGGAAAACAGATTAAGAAAGGTATCATCCACATAAATCTTCTCTCCTCTTTCTATTTATTAAATATTTATAAAAATTCTATAAAGGCAATTAGCCGTGTAACATTCTATTACTTTTATATATGAAATTCAAGATAAAAATCACACAAATTGATAATTTTTTAACGAGCATTTTTAGTCATATTGTTCACTACGATTATTACACTTTTCGTTTTTTTTCGCTTTTTATAAGACTTTGAGAACATAAAAAAGAGAACTCTTTCACTTTGAGTTCTCTTTTCACTTTTATACAATGTATTAAATTTTATGCAAATCTTAACCATACCTTAGCTATTTAGCAGCAATAACATCCGCCATTCCATAGTAACCTGCTGGTTTTCCATTTAAAAACTTTGCAGCTTCTACCGCACCTTTTGCAAACACAGCCTTTGAATAAGCAGTATGCTTAAACTCAATTACTTCATCCTGTCCAGCAAAAATCACTTCATGTTCACCTACAATCGTACCACCGCGAACTGCCGCAATACCAATCTCATATTTATCACGTTTGATTCTTTCCTGACTACGGTCATATTTGTAAGAGTAAGCATTCTCTAGCGCATCATTCATAGAATCTGCCAATGCAAGTGCAGTTCCACTTGGTGCATCTACTTTTAAATTATGATGCTTTTCTACAATTTCCATATCAAAGCCAGCTGGGCCAAATACCAATGCGGCCTTTCTTAGTAGTTCCATCAAAGTATTGATTCCCAGTGACATATTTGCAGATTTCAGTACGGCTGTACTCTGACTCACCTGAGATACTCTCGCATTTTGTTCCTCAGAAAGACCTGTGGTGCAAAGTACCACTGGCATTTCTTTCGCTTCACAATAATCCAATAATTCATCTACCGCTTTTGCATTAGAGAAATCAATAATAACATCTGCGTACACATCACATTCTGTGATAGTAGCAAACACAGGATAATCATTTTCGATTCCCTGATATACATCAACACCCGCTACAATTGTAATTTCAGGGTCTTCTTTACAAATATTTGTAATACATTGTCCCATCTTTCCATTGCAGCCGTTCATAATAACTCTAGTCATTTTATTTCCTCTTAAGCTAATTTAATTCCGTAATTTTTCATCACGTCCATCATCTTCGCTTTTTTCTCATCACTCATATCGCAAAGTGGTGCACGAAGTGGTCCTACCTCAAGTCCCATCATGTTCATTGCATTCTTAACTGGGATAGGATTTACATCTGAGAACAATGCATCAACAAGTGGCAACGCCTCGCTCTGTAATTTCTGTGCGGTAGCTAAATCACCATTGAAGAAACTTGCACATAACTCATGTACCTGTTTTGGTGCTACGTTACTCCATACAGAAATAACACCTTTTGCTCCAATAGACATAAGTGGAAGAACAAGTCCATCTTCACCTGAATATAAATCCAATTTACCATCTGTTAAATACATAGTCTTGGAAGCCTGTGCCATATTGCCAGTTGCTTCTTTTAAACCTACAATGTTATCTTTTTCATTCACAAGTGTAGCAACCGTTTCTGGAAGAAGGTTACATCCCGTTCTACCTGGTACATTATACATAATGATTGGAAGTTTTGTACTGTCTGCAATCTGTGAATAATGTTTAATAAGGCCAGCCTGAGAAGCTTTGTTGTAATAAGGAGTAACTATTAAAAGACCATCTGCTCCATCTTCTTCCGCTTCCTGCGAAAGCTGAATCGCAGTTCTCGTACAGTTAGAACCTGTACCTGCAATAACTGGGATACGATGTTTTGTAAACTCTACAGCAGCCTTAATTACATCTCTGTGTTCTTTCATTGTTAAGGTAGATGCTTCTCCTGTTGTACCACAAATAATAATTGCATCTGTGCCTTCATCGATCTGCCAGTTAATCAGTTCTTCTAATTTATTATAGTTTACTTCCTCGTTGTCATACATCGGTGTAACAATCGCAACACCTGCCCCCTTAAAAATTGCCATTTGAAAATGCCTCCTTTGTAATCTCCTTTATATATCCGGAAAAAAATGAAACCGGCTCAATAGAGCCGGTCAAAATCCACAAAAAATGATTTTTGATAGCTCAACATCTTTCGATGACAGTCACAGAGTTCTTCACCCTGTGCCCAGGATCATAACTTGCAGGAATTATGTCCTTCGGCGCTTTCCCCTTTTACTTATGTTCCACTGTTCTGCTACATCCCATAAGTTACTCATAAATCGCGCAACCTCTATCTCACTCAAATATTTACTTTATCATATCATTTACTGTGTTCTGTGTCAATGTATGCAATCTATTTTTCCAAGGTAACCTGGTACAATTCATCTGCACATTCTTTGACTCTTTCTGGCACCTGTCTGCCAGTACAGATAACTACCATATCTTCAGGTACCGCTGTCGCTAATTCTATAAATTCTTCCTCTGTAATAATATTCTGAGAAAGAAGCCCTAACACTTCATCCAGTACCACCAAATCACATCCACCTGTTGTAATTACTTTTTTACTATAGTTGTAACCCATTTTCAGGTTCATGATTTCTTTTTCTTTTTCTTCATCTGTTAAATCATCAAAAGAGCAGTCTGATTTTTCAAATCTAAAAAACTTAAGTTCTGGTTCAAGTTTCTTTAACAATCCTTCGCTGTCTTCGTTTTTCTCTTTTAAAAATGAAATAACTGTCGCACTTTTCCCGTGGGAAGCTTCGCGAATGGCAGTTCCTAATGCCGCTGTCGATTTACCATGACCTTCGCCATAATAAATACGTACTATGCCTTTACTCATGTCATCCTCCATCAATAAGCCAATCAGTGTTTCACTTCTAGGTAAAATATCATATTTTTATTTTTTTTGCAACTATATCTCAATTTTGCTTACAGATACTTCATAAGCAATACGCTGCTCCACCTCAGTTTCACTTAGTTTTTTCACATACTCTCTACTTTGAATTCTTCCCCAAATCTGCACATGGGTTCCCACCTCAAAGGTAGATGCAAATCGTGCATTTCTTCCCCAACATATACAAGGAATATAATCCGATTTGCCATAAGAACGATTTACGGCAACCAAGAGATCTGCTATTTCTCTTCCGAGAGGTGTTTTTCGATACACCGCTTCCTTACAGATATATCCATCAAGAAATATCTGATTACTTGCCTCTTCTTCATCTGCCTCCTCTATAAAATCCAATTCTCTTGCAAAAACAGAAAGTACCAGTCTGTTTTTGTGCTCTTCGTGACGGTTGAAGGAACGAAACTGCCCATTAATATACACGTAAGTCCCTCTATAATCCTTTGTCACATCGATTAATCTTTCTGATACCATTACTGGAATATAATCTACAAAATTGGACAATCTGTTTACAGAGATTTCCACCATATAAAAGCCCTCTCCGTACACCTCGTGACTGTATGTAAAGTCCGATACAATTTCTCCTACTAATGATACCTGGTTGTTTTCAAACATTTTATCTGCCATGAATATTCTCCCTTCGTTTTGTTATCACTATTTGTAACATCCTGCACTGGAAGAATTTGGGAAAATATTGGCGATAAAAATTTTCATTTCCTGTCGACATTCGTCGAAAAAGAACTTGTCAAATCAGGCATAAGTGTTTATTATACATATTTGGAAAAAAGAAAGAAGGTCGAATTCTTATGAAAACAACAAGAGAAGATATTCGTAACATTGCAATCATCGCCCACGTTGACCATGGTAAAACTACACTTGTTGATGAACTACTAAAACAAAGTGGTGTTTTCCGTGAAAACCAGGAGGTTCAGGAACGTGTCATGGACTCCAACGATATTGAACGTGAACGTGGCATCACAATTTTATCCAAGAATACAGCAGTCCAATACAAGGACATAAAAATCAATATTATAGATACACCAGGTCATGCTGACTTCGGTGGCGAAGTAGAACGTGTCCTTAAAATGGTAAATGGTGTTGTTCTGGTGGTAGATGCATTTGAAGGCACTATGCCTCAGACAAAGTTTGTACTTATGAAAGCCTTAGCTTTGGACTTACCTGTTATCGTGTGTATCAACAAAATTGACCGTCCAGAAGCAAGACCTGATGAAGTAATTGATGAAGTATTAGAGTTATTTATGGACTTGGATGCTTCTGACGAACAATTAGACTGCCCATTTGTGTTTGCTTCTGCAAGAAATGGATATGCCATGTTAGATATCGATGATGAAAGAAAGGATATGACACCTCTCTTCGAAACCATTGTAAACTACATTCCTGGTCCTTCTGGTGATCCAGATGCCAACACTCAGGTGCTAATCAGTACTATCGATTACAATGAATATGTAGGACGTATCGGTGTAGGGAAAGTAGACAATGGTACCATCAAGATTAATCAGGACGCAGTAGTTGTAAATCACCATGAACCAGACAAACTCACCAAGGTTCGCATCAGCAAACTCTATGAATTCGATGGATTAAATAAAGTAGATGTGACAGAAGCTTCTGTTGGTTCTATCGTAGCCATCTCTGGTATTTCAGATATTCACATTGGTGATACCATCTGTGCACCGGAATGCCCAGAAGCAATTCCTTTCCAGAAGATTTCAGAGCCTACTATCGCCATGAACTTCATCGTAAACGATAGCCCACTTGCTGGACAGGAAGGAAAATATGTAACCTCACGTCACATCCGCGAAAGACTTTATCGCGAGTTAAACACAGACGTCTCTCTGCGAGTAGAAGATACTGACTCTCCAGATAGTTTAAAAGTATCTGGGCGTGGTGAACTCCACTTATCTGTACTTATTGAAAACATGCGTCGTGAAGGCTATGAATTTGCAGTAAGTAAAGCAGAGGTATTATATAAAGAAGATGAAAATGGAAAAAAACTAGAGCCAATGGAAATTGCTTATGTTGATGTTCCAGATGAATTTACAGGCGCAGTTATTTCTAAATTACAACAGCGTAAAGGAGAACTCCAAAACATGGGCTCCATCGCTGGCGGCTATACTCGTATCGAATTTCGAATCCCATCTCGTGGTCTGATTGGCTATCGTGGTGACTTTATGACAGATACAAAAGGAAATGGTATTATCAACACCATTTTTGATGGCTATGATTATTACCGTGGAGACATTGACTATCGTGCGACAGGCTCACTCATCGCATTCGAGGATGGCGAATCCGTAACCTATGGGCTCTTCTCTGCCCAAGACCGTGGAACCCTTTTCATCGGTCCTGGCGAACGAGTTTACTCGGGCATGGTCATTGGACAGTGTTCCCGCGCAGAAGACATTGAGCTAAACGTATGTAAGAAAAAACATCTTACCAATACACGTTCTTCCTCTGCAGATGAAGCTCTCACTCTTGTTCCTCCACGTATTTTAAGTTTGGAACAAGCATTGGACTTCATCGACACAGATGAACTCCTTGAAGTAACACCTGAAAACCTTCGTATTCGTAAACGTATTTTAGATCCAACATTACGTAAGAGAACTGCTTTTAAATTAAAACAGCAAAACGAGAATTAATTCATTAAATTAAAAAGACCAGCGTGGCTGGTCTTTTTTCGTTTACAAATTTTTTATTACTTAGGCTGATTTGCAGCAGCTAATTTCTTCGCACGTTTTTCCTGGTACATCTTCTGGTCAGCCTGCTCTATAACTTCATCGAGACTCTCAATCTCTTTTGCCCTCCATTTTGATACACCAATACTTGCAGATAATTTAAATGGATGCTTTCCAGATTTGTTCACTTCTCTCATATCTTCTCGAATAGACTCTACAACATCATCTACTTTGTATTCATGTCCATCCTTATACGAGCCAAAGAGAACAAACTCATCGCCACCATATCTCATACCCAGCATCTCGCCAGAAACATTCTTATGTACAATGGCTCCAATTTCTCGTATCATCAAGTCACCCACTTCATGACCTAACGTATCATTTGCCGTCTTTAATCCATCCGCATCCATAAAAATAATAAATACATTCTTATCATCTGCTTTAAAGTTATCCATCATACTCTTTGCTTCATAATTAAAGCCAGAACGGTTATATAACATTGTTAAATTATCATAGCACCACATGCCATTTAGTCTGTCTACAGCATCCTTTAAAAGCATTCGTTGTCTTACGTTATCCAAACCAACACCGATTTCCATCAACATCGAATAATACAAACCACTTGCAACAACACTGTCTACACGCTGACATACAGCATAACCATAACAACAGTTATGATAGAAAATCTGATTTACTACAAACGTATTTCCTCCAGATTTGGTACGACATTCCTCTGGAAGCACGAATCCTTTTGGAAATTTCTTATAAGAAACAAATTCACCTTTTTCATAAGCAACTGCTATGTCAATATACTCTGTATAATCATCATTGACTTCTAAAACATCAATGTTTCGTCCCAGATTTCGTTCTGGCAATGCAAATACCTGTTCCGCATCACAGGCACACAGATAAAATTTCTCTACTCCAATCTGTGGCACGTACTCCCGCATAACATCAAAAAGCTGTTCAGGTCTTGATGATTTCGCAAAATCTGCTGTTAGTCCGCGCACAATGTCTGCCATAAATATGGTGTCTCTTTGTTGAATTACATATTTATGTTTCACTTCTTCCATTAAATCTTCCAAATCCATAATATCATTTGGATCTGGTCTGCAGCCACAACTCTCTCTATACTTCATCGTACATGGAAGACTATAGTATTCAATATCCTTACCATTTAAGAGTTCCATTATCTCCAAAATTGCTTTATAACCAACTTCTCTTTGATTCTTGTCCACTGTAGTCAAAGATGGTCTGTCTAATTGTGAACGTTCTCCATTATCGAAACCACAGATTTTTATATCCTCTGGAATCTGGTATCCTGCCTTTTTAAATACATCCATGATGCCATGCGCCATGTCATCATTTCCACAAATGATTGCCTCTGGATGTTTACCCTCAGCAAGAATCTGTTCGCCGATCATAATACCACTTTCCATGGTGAAGGCACCTTCATAGATGTCTCCTTCATCAAACATGACACCATTATTGACCATAGCATCCTGAAATGCCTTACAACGTTTACGTGCTTCACTACTAGCAACCAATGAACCGCTAACGTACAAAATATTTGTATATCCATGATAAAGGAAATGCTCTACCATTTCATACTGAGCCTCATAACTATCAATCGCAACACAACTCATACCATCAATTTTTCGATCGACGCTTACCATTGGTTTTCCAAGGGTTTCTAGTTCTTTAATAATTCTATTTAATGCAAGTGGATTATGAATGGTATTTGGAACCAAAACCACGCCATCAAACTTATCAAACTCAGGAAGTTTCAGTACCTGTGTTGCAGCCATAATACTTTCTTCTGTTTCACGAGTTCCTACATAATTCGTAAACACAAAAAGATTGCAGTCAAATTCTCTTGCTCCAATCTCCATGCCTTCTAATATTTTTTTCTGGTTGTCCAGATTAATTGCTCCCAATACCACCGCAATCTGTTTTACCATAGCACCTTCTCCTTGCTATATATTTTTATCCTCGTCTCACAAACTCCAACACTTCTTTGTACTTTAGATTTCCACCAAACAAGTCCAAGGCACTGCCTATTGTCACATTTAGGTTCCCCCTACCTAAATCTTTCACCTGTTCTATATCTGCAAATCTATGCACGCCACCAGCATATGTAATAGGAAGCTTTCCCCATGCTCCCAATAACTCTACCAGTTCTGTCTGAATGCCACTTTGTTTTCCTTCTACATCAACTGCATGTACGAGAAATTCATCACAATACCCAGCCAATTTATCCAAAAGTTCCAGGCTAACCTTTTCCTTCGTAAACTTTTGCCACCGGTCAGTTACTATATAATATCCATCCTCTAAATATCTACAGGATAAATCCAGTACCACATGTTCTTTTCCAACTGCAGCTACCAGTTTATCCAGATTCTCATAATTGATTTTTCCATCTTTAAAAACATAAGAAGTAACTATTACATGACTGGCTCCTTTCTTTATATAATAAGGAGCATTCTCCGCAGTAATACCACCGCCAATCTGTAGCCCTCCTGGATATGCCGCTAAAGCCGATACCGCCTGCATCTTTGTCGCTTCAAAGTATTCACTATCAACTGCATTTAACAAAATGATATGTCCGCCGGTCACGTCATCTTTTTGATATAGTCTTGCAAAATCTGCAGCACTCTGCTCAGATACAAAATTTTCAATCGCTTCGTTATTCTTATCCTTCAGGCTGCTGCCCACAATCTGTTTTACTTTTCCATTATGTATATCAATACAAGGTCTAAATTGCATTTTTTTAAGGACATAACGTCCATGCCTTTCCAATGAAGTCGTTTTATCGTATAATTGTCTATACAAATACGCTGATTTGAGTTAATTTTAACACATTACTTAGTTTCTGTGAAGATACATTTATACAATTTGTATCTTGACACAAGCATGTTAATTTGTTATCATCAATCAAATTACAAAAAACCAAGAAAAACATATATATTTATTAAAGAAAGCGAGGATATTAAAATGGGTACTATTATCGGCGAAGGAATCACATTTGATGACGTTCTCTTAGTTCCACAGTATTCTGAAGTTACTCCAAACATGATTGACTTAAGAACACATTTAACAAAGAAGATCGTACTTAACATTCCTATGATGAGTGCAGCAATGGATACAGTTACAGAATCCAAAATGGCTATCGCAATGGCTAGACAGGGTGGTATCGGTATCATTCATAAGAATATGTCTATTGAAGAACAGGCTGACGAGGTTGATAAAGTAAAACGTTCAGAAAACGGCGTTATTACTGATCCATTTTCATTATCACCAGAACATACATTAAAAGATGCTGATGATTTAATGGCAAAATTCAAAATTTCAGGTGTTCCTATTACAGAAGGAACAAAGCTCGTTGGTATCATTACAAACCGCGACCTGAAGTTTGAAACAGACTTCTCTAAGAAGATTAAAGAATCTATGACTTCTGAAGGATTAATCACAGCAAAAGAAGGCATTACTTTAGAAGAAGCTAAGAAGATTCTTGCTCAGGCTAGAAAAGAAAAACTTCCAATCGTTGATGAGGACTTTAACTTAAAAGGACTTATCACAATTAAAGATATCGAAAAACAGATTAAGTACCCATTATCTGCAAAAGACGAAAGAGGCCGTCTCCTTTGCGGTGCTGGTGTAGGTATCACTGCAAACATGATGGACCGTATTGATGCTTTAGTAAAAGCTCATGTTGACGTTATCGTAGTTGACTCAGCTCA
>JAZURS010000123.1:0-3915 GCA_045606325.1 Agathobacter sp. | reverse complement strand
AAAATCTATACTATTTACTATAGGGGCATCTGTTACAGCAATCTATACTTACAATAAATTTATAGAAGAGACTGCATCAAAAAAGAATTTATTATCAGATAAAGATGGTAAATATTATAATTGGAAATATGGAAATGTATTCTATACAAAACATGGAAGTGGATCTCCAATATTATTAATACATGATACAGATACATCTGCTTCTTCTGTAGAATGGAATAAAATATATTCTAAACTGGCAAAGAATCATACAGTATATGCGATTGATTTATTAGGATGTGGTAGATCAGATAAACCTGCATTAGAATATACCAACTATTTATATGTGCAAATGATTCAGTCATTTATGAAAGATGTTATCCAAGAAAAGACTACTGTTATTGCATCAAATCTTTCTGCATCATTTGTTATTATGGCAAATCATATTAATGATAGTCTTTTTGAAAAAATCATCTTAATCAATCCTGCTTCTTTAAAACAGTTGGATACGATTCCGGATGAATCTTCAAAAATGAAAAAAAGTATTATCCAATTACCTTTCATTGGTACATTTATATATAATGTGATGAACAACTCAGAACGAATTGATGAAGCATTCCGTACTCGTTATGTTACTAGACCTCAGTTGATTTCTTCATCTATCGAAGATATTTATTATGAAGCTGCACACAAGAGTGGAAGCAAAGGACGTTATCTTTACTCAAGTCTCATCGGTAACTATGTAAATAATAGTATCACTCATGCAGTGAAATCCATCTCTACTCCAACCCTAATTATTGGTTCGGTAGAAATGAAACGTTATGCACTTGCATTGGATGACTATCATAAAGTAAATACAAACTTAGATATCGTTCGAATTACAAATGGAAGCTTATACCCTCATATGGAAATTCCAGAAAAAATTATTTCTCTTATTGAAAACTACATCTAAAACAAAACCCCTGCATCATATATATGATACAGGGGTTTTTAAAATTAATTTGCTATAAAGGTTTCTTCGATGGAGTTCCAGCTTTACGAGGATATGTCTTTGGAGTTCCTTTCACTTTATCAATTACTATAAAAGAACGTCCACTTTCACCAAGTTCAAATTTCACAGTATCCTTTATCTTGCCTCCAAGTAAAAATACTGCACTCTTAGATGATGCTACCTCTTCCTCTATCTCGCCAGACTTATAAGAAATAAACTGACCGCCCAGTTTTACAAATGGTAAACAATACTCACTTAAGGTAGAGAGATTTGCTACTGCACGTGAAACTGATAAATCGTAATTTTCTCTATGTTTTTTATCTCTTGCTAAATCTTCTGCTCGACCATGGATTGCTTCTATACCTTCCAATCCTAAAGCATCAATTACTTCCTGCAAAAATAATACTCGTTTATTTAAGGAGTCTGCTAAAGTAACTTTCAAATTAGGAAATGCTATCTTAAGTGGAATGCCTGGAAAACCTGCTCCAGTTCCCATATCCATAACAGTCAATTCCTGATTCAAGTCAATTGCTCTTATTAATGAAATGCTATCAAGAAAATGTTTCTCCAAAACTTCATCCCACTCTGTTATTCCAGTAAGATTCATTACCTTATTTTTCTCAACTAACATTTCATAATATATACAGAACTGTTCTAATTGTTTATCCGTAAATACGATATTTATATTTTTTGCTTCTTCGATAAATTTATCAAAACTATTTGCCATCTGTTTCTTCCTCCAGGTGACCATTTAATTGATAGAACAAATCTGGGTTCGTATATTTCAGCTGTTCTAAGTAAACTAAAATTACAGATGTGTCTGCAGGAGAAACTCCGGAGATTCGAGAAGCCTGCCCAATATTAAGTGGCTGATATTTATTCAACTTCTGAACTGCTTCTATGCGAAGACCATTTATTTCCGCATAATCAAAATTCTGTGGAAGTTTCTTTTTCTCTAATCTCTTAAACTGTTCTACTTGTTTGATCTGTCTTTTAATATAACCATCATACTTGATTAAAATATTAACCTGCTCAATCACATCATAAGCCAATGGTTTTCTCTCTGGATCAATTGGCGCTAATTTCTCATAATCTAATTCTGGTCTTCGAATTAACTCTGCAATCGTTGATGCAGTATTAAGAGGAATACTTCCATAACTTTCAAGTAAGGCCTGTACTTCCTTTGAAGCTCCAATCTTTACATTTTCGCATCGAACAATTTCTTCTTCAATGAGTCTTTCTTTTTCGCATACCCAGTCATATCTTTCCTGAGGAATTAATCCAATTTCATAACCCTTCTTTGTCAATCGCATATCTGCATTATCCTGACGAAGAAGTAATCGATACTCTGCACGAGAAGTCATCATACGATATGGTTCGAAAGTTTCCTTTGTTACCAAGTCATCAATCAATACTCCAATATAACTTTCCGAACGATCTAATACTAATGGTTCTCTTCCTTGAATTTTCATAGCAGCATTGATACCTGCTACTAATCCCTGGCCAGCAGCTTCTTCATATCCTGAACTACCATTAATCTGACCAGCAGAAAAAAGTCCATGAATATTTTTAAACTCTAATGAAGCATAAAGCTGATTTGGATTGATACAATCATATTCAATTGCATAAGCATTACGAACTATCTTTGCGTTTTCCAAACCTGGAAGTGTACGGTACATAGCAAACTGTACATCCTCTGGTAAAGAAGATGACATTCCACCTACATACATTTCATTCGTATTTAATCCCTCAGGTTCAATAAAAATCTGATGACGTTCTTTCTCCGCAAACTTTACAACCTTATCTTCAATGGAAGGGCAGTATCTTGGACCAGTACCTTCAATAACTCCAGAATACATTGGTGAACGATGAAGGTTCGCACGAATAATTTCATGCGTTGTTGGATTCGTGTAAGTAAGCCAACATGACACTTGATCTTTTTGCACATCTTCTGGATTAGTAGTAAAAGAGAATGGTACCACTCTTTCGTCACCAAACTGTTCTTCCATTTTAGAGAAATCAATACTTCTTTTATCAATACGAGCAGGAGTTCCTGTCTTGAAACGATACATCTCTACTCCATGTTCTACCAAAGAATTTGTAAGATGTGTTGCAGCCTGCAATCCATTTGGTCCAGTGTATGCAATCATCTCTCCTGTCAAACATCTCGCATTCAAATAAGTACCAGAACAAATAATAACTGCCTTACAATTATAAACAGCACCAGAAACAGTCTTTACTCCAGTGATATTACTATCATCATCTGTAATAATGTCACTAACTTCCGCTTGACGTATTGTTAAGTGGTCTGTGTTTTCTAAGACTTTTCTCATCTCTGTTGTATAAGCCATCTTATCGGCCTGTGCTCTAAGAGAATGTACAGCAGGACCTTTTGACTTATTTAACATCTTTGACTGAATAAAAGTCTTATCAATATTTTTTCCCATCTCTCCACCGAGAGCATCTATTTCTCTTACAATATGTCCTTTGGAACTTCCACCAATATTTGGATTACATGGCATGAGTGCAATACTATCTACACTCACAGTAAAAATAATAGTTTCCATTCCAAGTCTGGCACTTGCCAATGCTGCTTCACAACCAGCATGACCTGCACCTACGACTACTACATCATAATTTTCTACAATAGCAGGCATTGTTTACCTCTTTCTAAATATTATTTACCCATACAGAATTTGCTGAAGATTTCATTTACCAAATCATCTTCCACAGATTCACCAATCATTTTTCCAAGAGACTCATATGCACTCATAAGATCAATAGAGTAAAAATCTTCTGGCATATCATCTTCTATACTTTGCACTACTAAATTTAAACTATCAAGTGCATCCTGTAAAGAATTTTTCTGACGAATATTTGTAATATATACTTCATCATTAAAAGAAACTTCTCCATGGAAGAACATCTCTTTTATTTTTTCTTCT
>JAZURS010000122.1:0-32495 GCA_045606325.1 Agathobacter sp. | reverse complement strand
GGCCGTTACCCCACCAACTAGCTAATCAGACGCGGGTCCATCTCATACCACCGGAGTTTTTCACACTATATCATGCGATACCGTGCGCTTATGCGGTATTAGCAGTCATTTCTAACTGTTATCCCCCTGTACGAGGCAGGTTACCCACGCGTTACTCACCCGTCCGCCACTCAGTCAAATCATCTTCTTTCCGAGGAAATCAAATAATTCGCTTCGTTCGACTTGCATGTGTTAAGCACGCCGCCAGCGTTCATCCTGAGCCAGGATCAAACTCTCATGTTAAAAGTTTAATCGGCCAGTCTAAACTGGCTTTCCATTTATTCAGAAACAAAATCTGAATTTACTGTTTAAAGGGTTTTAATCTCTCGATTAAAACGTTCGCTAGATTTTTCATCTAGACTTGAAATTCATTTAGAATCTTTCAAGGTTTTCACTGTTTAGTTATCAATGTTCATGACCGATTTTTCGCGGTCAGCTTGATTAATATATCATAGCATTTTTTGTATGTCAACAACTTTTTTAAAAATTTTTTAAAAAGTTTTTTGATATATTCCAAGCAGCGGAGAAGGAGGGATTTGAACCCTCGCGCCGCTATTAACGACCTGCACCCTTTCCAGGGGTGTCCCTTCGGCCAGCTTGGGTACTTCTCCGAATCGTATAGACAAAAATAAGATTCACATAGTGAATCTTATTTGGGCAAAAAAATAACGGAGAGGGTGGGATTCGAACCCACGTGCCCTTGCGGACAAACGGTTTTCAAGACCGCCTCGTTATGACCACTTCGATACCTCTCCGTACAATATGAAGCGCTTCAATTCAGCGCAGAACTTATACTACCATTAAACATTAACAATGTCAACAACTTATTTTAATTTTTTTTAAAAACTTTTTTGTACCTATTTACATTTTTAAAAACACTTCGGCAATTAGCAAATCTTCTGGTGTCGTAATCTTGATATTTCTATAATCAGCTTCTACCATTTTCACTTCATGGTCAGTTGCATATTCTAGCACCATAGCATCATCTGTTACCTTAGGGATGGTCCATCCTTCCTCTTCATCCTGTATAATGCTTTTATATGCATCATATATAATAGAAAAAGCAAAACACTGTGGCGTCTGAACCTGCCATACATATTGGCGCTCTGGTGTGTCTGCAACATACGCTTCATTATCTACTATTTTAATAGTATCTTTTACCGGCATTCCTGCAACTGCTGCATCTTCTTTTACTACTGCATCCTTTAATCGGCTAATAATGTCCTGGTTAAGCATAGGGCGCGCGCCATCATGAATAAATACATAATCCGCTTCACCTACGGCTTTTAATCCTTCGAACACGGAATGATAACGTTCTTTTCCGCCCGGAACAACTGCAGTTACATTTTTCAAATTATGCTTTTTTACAATTTCATTCTGGCAATATTCTACATCATCTTTTCCACATACTAATACTATAGAAGAAAAGCCTGCGTCTTCAAATGCTTTTAAACTATAGTAGATAACTGGTTTTCCCGCTAAATCCATGTATTGTTTTGGGATGTCACTTTTCATGCGACTACCCACACCTGCTGATAATACGATTGCTGCAAAGTTACTCATAGTATTTCCCAAACCTTCCTTAATATATACCTTATTCTCCTAATTTAAGATTAGGTACTGCGTTTAAATCCCATCCTGATCTTTTTCCAGCCAGATAATCATAATATCCCGCTGCACCTATCATGGCCGCATTGTCTGTACAAAGAATTGGGGATGGGTGATAGAATTTTACACCTTTCTTTTCACAGGCTTCTTCCATCGCCTTGCGAAGTGTCCCATTGGAAGCCACTCCACCCGCGATAGCAAACTTATCCATTTGATATTCGTCAATGGCGTGCATCGCATGTTCCACCAATACATCTGTAACTGACTTCTGGAAAGATGCAGCTACATCTGCCTGATTTATTTCTTCGCCCTTCATCTTTGCTCCATTGAGATAGTTTAATACAGCTGATTTTAAACCACTAAAACTAAAATCATATACCCCATCCGCTACTTTTGCCCTAGGGAATGCAATTGCCTCTGGATTTCCTTCATGTGAGACCTTTTCTATCTTTGGACCACCAGGATAACCAAGACCGATAGCACGTGCCACCTTATCAAAGGCTTCACCAGCTGCATCATCTCTGGTCTTTCCAAGGATTTCATATTCACCATAATCAGCCACACGCACAAGATGCGTGTGCCCACCGGATACTACAAGACAAAGGAATGGAGGTTCCAAATCTTTGTTTTCAATGTAGTTGGCACTGATATGTCCCTCAATGTGATGCACTCCAATTAAAGGAATGTTTCGAGCATAACTGATTGCCTTTGCTTCTGCTACGCCTACCAAAAGTGCACCTACCAGCCCTGGGCCATAGGTTACTGCGATTGCATCAATATCATCCAAGGTCATTTCAGCCTTTACCAATGCTTCTTCAATTACCTGGTTGATTTTTTCAATATGTTTTCTCGAAGCAATTTCTGGAACTACACCTCCATATAACGTATGAAGATCAATCTGTGACGAAATTACATTAGAACGTACGTCACGTCCATTCACCACAACGGCTGCCGCAGTTTCATCACACGAACTTTCAATTGCAAGTATTTTTATTTCTTTATCTAAGTTCTGATTATTTGTCATCAGACTCTTCTCCTTCTATCTGATAAAATGTGAGGATTTTCCAACGTCCATCTACATCCTGGCGAAGCACAAACTGCTGGTATGTATACGCAAACTGTCCATCTGTGTTCACGAAATAAGAAGCGTTGACATACGCCAATTCATCCTTTTTGTTCTCACCATCCTTGGTATCGGTCACATATTTTACATCATTGCTATCACATACATCTGTGCTAACAAGCTGCTTGTTTTCTTCTTTATATTTCGCAATATCACTCACTACAGAATTATAATAAACATCTCGTGGATTTGCCAAAAGCAAATCCTCATCCATGATACAAATCATTTGATCTACCAAATCCTCTAATTGTTCATCTGTAGGTGTGTCACCATAATAGCACTTTACAATACGATTATAAAATTTCACAACTTCTCTTGGAGTCTTTGGATAGTTGTTCTTTAAATCCTTTACAATTACTTTTTCGATTTCTGTTAAATTCTTCTCTTTTTCTTTATTATCTTCTGAAAAGAAAAAGAATCCTGCGCAGATTGCACAGATACATGCAATCGCGATAATAACATACTTTGCGTTTTTCATAACTTAATCCTCCTGGAATAAGAGTTCTATTGTTTTGCCATCTTTACCAAGATGTGAATTTTCAAAAATCTTACGAACCTCTGGCATATAATTTTCCGCATGCACCAAAGATGGAGAAAAATGAGTCAGCCACATTTCTTCAACCTCTGCCTGCTTTGCCATTTCTGCAGCTTCATAGAATGTCATATGCTTGTACTGCTTTGCTTTTGCTAATTTTTCTTTTTCTGCATACATACCTTCGCAGATAAAAAGATCCGACGCCTTCGCGGCATTTACAATGGACTCTGTAGGTCGGCTATCCGTACAGTAGGTAACCTTGATTCCTTTGCGGGCAGGTCCTAATACCATATCCGGCGTAAAGGTAGTACCTTCATACTCAACGGTCTCACCCTTCTGCAATGGGTTCCAAAGTTTCATAGGAATGTCACTTGCTTTTGCGCGTTCTACATCAAATTTGCCTGCACGTTTAATCTCGAAAGAATATCCGTAGCATGGCACATTGTGCTTCACTTTAAAAGCATGAATGTGGTACCCATTTATTTCAAAATATGCATCTGGTTCTGTTATCTCTATACATTTAATCGAAAATGGCAGCTCTGGGGCAATCGTGCGCATCGCATTCACAACACGTTCCAAGCCTTTTGGTCCAATAATGGTAAGCGGTTCTGTACGATCTGCATTTCCCATCGTAAGAAGCAACCCTGGCAAACCACTAATATGATCTGCGTGAAAATGCGTTACACAAAGCACATCAATTGGATTAAAACTAAGCCCTGCTTCTTTAATAGCAATCTGGGTTCCTTCCCCGCAGTCTACCAAAAGACTGCTGCCGTTATATCTTAACATCATGGAAGTAAGCCAACGATATGGCAGGGGCATCATGCCCGCTGTTCCTAAAAGACATACATCTAACATCTAAATTCCAACTTTCATAATTATTGCATCCTCTACTGGGTGCTCATAAAATTTCTTTCGAATTCCTAATTCTTCAAATCCTAACTTCTTATATAAGGAAATGGCTGGCGTATTGGACACACGCACTTCTAAGAAAATAGTTTCTGCATTGGCTTCTTTCACCGCTTCTTTTGCAGAAGCAACAAGCTGTTCTCCACAACCTCTTTTTCGAAACTCTGGTGAGACGGCTACATTTGTGATACTTGCCTCATCGAAACTAAGATACATCCCAATGTAACCAGTAACTAATCCACTCGAATCTTCACATACAAGAAATATGGTATCTTCTCTTGAAATAGAATCCTCAAAACTTTTTTCACTCCATGGCTGCGAAAAACATTGTGTTTCAATTTCCGCTACAACCTGGACATCTTCTAATGTCATCTTACGAATTAACATATTTTAAAATCTCGTTCCTTTTCTGCTCTTTCACGTTCTGCCTGAGATAGTCTCAAGTAGTCTGGTTTATGATCTCTTGCAGATTCCACAACGCCTTTCTCATAGAGCACCTCTGCTAAAGCTGCTACGCTAGTAGCTCTCTGGATATGGCAGGTTGCTGGTGCAAAACTATATGGAACAGTTACGCTTTCTGCCAGATAATCCGCAAAAACAGGAACACCATCTCCTAAGAATATAACTTCTCGGTCTTGTTTATTTACTTCAGCAACTACTTCCCCAATATCTACTGCACACTGTGGAATCACCGTATGGAGTTTTCCATTTTCAAATGTATACAGTCCTGTATATGCCTGCTGTCTGCGAGCATCCATCAGTGGACATACCAGTTTATCTGTACCCCAAAGGTTAAACGCCAATGCATCAACTGTAGGAACCGGAATAATTGGTTTATCCAAAGCAAGTCCCAATCCCTTTGCGGTAGCAGAACCAATACGCAGGCCTGTGAATGAACCTGGTCCCTGAGAAACTGCAATCGCATCTATGCTATTTAAATCTAGCTCTATCATCTTGGTAAGTTCATCAAGCATTGGTAGGAGCGTCTGCGAATGCGTCTTTTTATGATTCATTGTATATTCACCCAAAAGGGTATTATTTTCAATAACAGCCACGCTGGCCACTAGACCAGAACTTTCAATTGCTAATATCTTCATGGTTTTAGTTAACCTCTCTTATCGTAATCTTTCGATAATCGAATCCTTTTTCCAAATCTTTTTCGATGGTAATTTCTTTATAATGAGGAGGTAGAATTTCTTCTATCAAATTTGCCCATTCTATCATACAAAGGCCATCTCCATAAAAATAGTCTTCATATCCAATTTCATCCATTTCTTCAATGTCGCCAATACGATATACATCAAAGTGGTAGAATGGCATACGACCTTCCTCATACACCTGTACAATTGTAAATGTAGGACTACAAATCGAATCATCAATTTCAAGCCCATCTGCAATCCCCTGAGTAAAGACTGTTTTCCCAACTCCAAGGTCGCCGATTAAAGTATACACTTCTCCAGGCTGTGCTTCTCGTCCCATTTTTCTACCTAATTCTAAGGTGTCTTCTGGCGAGAAACTTTCTATAATCTGAATTTGTTCCATAATTATATGAACTCCTATTTATTTCATTTTGATACGATACTTTTCTAATTTAGCATGTGCTAATTTAGAAAGTTCGTCATATTTATCTCCCACTTGTGGAAGTGGCAGGATATACGCATTGATACGATTCGTGTAAATCAAAAGCAAATCCCCCGAGGTTTTCATCTGGAAAATATTTTCCCATTTAAATTCTACACTCTCTTCTCCCACCGAAACACGAATTGCATCTTCTTCGAATTCATAGTGAAGTGTTTTTGAAAGTGCGTTATTTGCATCTTTCACTATTTTGTTTGATCGCATCCATAAAGAAACTGGTACATAAACCAAAAATATAATTCCTAATCCTACATATACTAAAGTAGAACCTATACTTACCTGACCAAAGCTAGTCCACGCATACGCAAATATTAGGAGGGGTAATATAATAGACAATGCTCCCTGCATTCCTTTGTATGCTTGTTTTACATTGAAGCGAAATAAGTCTTTTGCTTCGATTTTAATATCTAATATTATTTTCATTTCTTTCTCCAAAACTTTTTTCTAGAAAACCGCATAGATTTCCACTTTGAAACATTATAGCATTCTTTCAATAAAAAAGAAAGACGCCGAAACGTCTTTCTTATTAAGCTTTTCTAAACTATTTCTTACCTTTCAAAATTGGGGATAAATGTTTGTAAACCAATAATGAAATCGCCACAGAAATCAATCCCTTTACAGTTGTGAATGGGAAGTTAAAGCAAACCAAACACTGTAAGATAGATTTCATTGAAGGAATAATCAACTGATATGCAGAAAGAATTGCTTCCTTTGGCATAAAATTATAGTAAAAAGGATAGGTGATAAAGTAATTTACTGGAATACTGAGCATTCCCATAAGTACTGCACCTATAACAGCTGCAATTGTAGCGTTCTTTTTGCTTTTTTTCTTTGCGTAAATAAATCCTGCCGTTCCAACAAATACCGCACCTAAAAGAAAGTTTGCAAATTCTCCTACACATGCTGTAGTAGATACTGGCATATGCAAAAGATTTTTGATCAAGCATACCAAAATACCACATCCTGGCCCATATGCAAATGCACCGATTAAGGCTGGTAATTCTGATAAGTCCATCTTGATAAATGGTGGCATGATTGGAACACTAAATTCAATATACATCAGGATAAACCCAATCGCAGATAGCATCCCTGTGACTGCAACATAACGTGCATTAAGTTTGTTTTTCATAGTTTCTTTCTCCTCTCTCATCCAGACTATACTGTCGGTTCTGGAATCTCACCAGATCGGCCATCTTTGATGGTTCACGGACTTTCATGTTTAAACAATCTCACCGTCGGTCGGGAATTTCGCTTAAGCGAGCACCCTGCCCCGAAGAGCTAATATTTAATTGTCATTTGATATTGTATGCTAAATCCCACGCATCGTCAACTGAATTTTCTGTTTTTTCACATCTACACTCATAACTTTTACTTCAACGATATCGCCTACACTTACCGCTTCGAGTGGATGTTTGATGTAACGGTCGCAAATCTGTGAAATATGAACGAGACCATCCTGGTGAACCCCGATGTCTACGAATGCACCGAAGTCAATTACGTTACGAACGGTTCCTTTTAATACCATACCAGGAGTTAAATCTTTCATTTCAAGTACGTCACTGCGAAGAATTGGTTTTGGCATATCTTCACGAGGGTCACGTGCAGGTTTCTCTAATTCCTTTACGATATCCTGCAGAGTAAGTTCGCCGATTTCTAATTCTGCAGCAAGTTTCTTGTAGTCACTTACTTTTTTAGAAATCCCCGCTACACTACGGTTAGTTACATCTTCTAAGGTGTAGCCAAGTTTGGCAAGAAGTTCCTTGGTTGCATCATAACTTTCTGGATGCACACCAGTACCATCGAGTGGATTCTTTCCGCCAGCGATACGCATGAAACCAGCACACTGTTCGTATGCTTTTGGTCCAAGTTTCGCTACCTTAAGAAGTTCCGCTCTTGACTTGAATGCACCGTTTTCTTCACGATAAGTTACGATATTCTTGGCGATTACTTTTGAAATACCTGAGATGTATTCTAAAAGGGAAGCAGATGCTGTGTTTAAGTCTACACCGACTTTGTTTACACAGTCTTCTACGACACCGCCTAATGCTTCAGAAAGTTTCTTCTGGTTCATATCGTGCTGGTATTGTCCTACACCGATTGATTTTGGATCAATTTTTACTAATTCTGCTAGCGGATCCTGGAGACGACGCGCCATGGATGTCGCACTACGCTGTCCTACATCGAAGTTAGGAAATTCTTCTGTTGCTAATTTGCTAGCAGAGTAAACCGAAGCACCTGCTTCGTTTACGATAATATACTGAACCTGAACTGGAATCTCTTTTAAGAGAGATACAATGACCTGTTCGGATTCACGGGAAGCAGTTCCGTTTCCAAGAGAAATCAACGTGATTTTGTATTTGGAAATCAATTTCTTTAAAACAGCTTTTGCTTCTTCTACTTTGTTCTGTGGTGCAGTTGGGTAGATAACAGTTGTGTCTAATACTTTACCTGTTGGATCTACAACTGCAAGTTTACAACCAGTACGGAACGCAGGGTCCCAGCCAAGTACGACCTGACCTGCGATAGGTGGCTGCATGAGAAGCTGCTCTAAGTTTTTACCAAATACTTTGATAGCTCCATCTTCTGCTTTTTCGGTTAAATCATTTCTGATTTCACGTTCGATAGAAGGTGCAATTAGTCTGTCATATGCGTCTGCAATGGCTTCTTTGATTGTGTCTGCACATTCTCCTTCGTGAACGATAATTTTCTTTTCTAAATATGTGAGTATATCTTCCACCGGAGCTTCGATTTTAACAGTTAAAATCTTTTCGTTTTCTCCGCGGTTGATTGCGAGTGTTCTATGGCCTGCTACTTTGGAAAGTGCTTCGTCATATTCGTAATACATTTCGTATACCGATTCTGCTTCCTTGTCTTTTGCCACAGAAATCAGACGACCTTTTTTCATAGTAAGGTCACGAATCTTAGTACGGTAGTCTGCATCGTCGGAAATCATTTCAGCAATGATATCTTTTGCTCCTGCGATAGCATCTTCTGCTGTAAGCACTTCTTTTTCTTCGTTGATATAGTTTGCTGCTTCGTCTGCAAGTGGAGTCTTAAGCATCTGAAGCATAATAATATTTGCTAATGGTTCTAACCCTTTTTCTTTCGCGATGATGGCACGGGTACGACGTTTTGGTCTATAAGGACGATATAAGTCATCTACTGCTACCTGTGTTTCAGCAGCAAGAATCTGTGCTTTTAACTCTTCTGTAAGTTTGCCTTGCTCTTCAATGCTGGCAAGTACTGTCTGCTTTTTATCCTCAAGGTTTCGAAGATAGGTGAGACGATCGAAAAGATTACGAAGAATTTCGTCACTCAACGCACCTGTTGCTTCTTTACGATAACGTGCAATGAAAGGGATAGTATTTCCTTCATCAATAAGTTTTACCGCTGCCTCAGCTTGTCCTTTTTTTATTTGTAGTTCTTCTGCTAATTTTGCAATAATATCCATGAATTACCTCTCATATAAAAAAATTACTTTCTCTATTATAAACGAAGTGGTACAATGATTTCAAGGAAAGTATTATTTTAAGGACTATAAGATGAATCAGAGATTAAAACCAAATTATTTTGAACTGTTCTCTCTCGGTTTCGCTATAGGAAGTATATTTAGCTGTACCGTAATATACGCAGCATACCTTTTAGCCGGACTCGCAATTTTATTTGCGATTCTCTCACGTGGACCACAAATGAAGTTTAGCCCCCGTGCTAAATGGTCTATCATAATTGGAGTTTGCGGAATCGTTTTATCAACAGTTTTATTTATTGCAACATTTTTATTCTTATTAGAACAATATGGTAGTATCGAAGGAATCCTTCGCGAAGGAAGTCAAATGATGGGAATTGACTTTGAGAAAGAGTTTGGGTACTTATTTGAATAATTTTGAGAGATAAACATACCACTCTCAGGAAAGGAGGACAACATGAACGTAGGTGCAATCGGCGGATATACTCCAATTTCATATATCAGCCCATATACAGGTGCTGCAAATGCAACAGGAAGTGAGAAAATTTCTCCAGCAGATGCTGCAAAAGGAATAGACACTGGTCTTGCGGTTGATAGTAAAAAGGTAGAAAAAACTGATCCTGGCTATCAATGTCAGACCTGTGCGAACCGCAAGTATCAGGATGGCTCTAACGAACATGACGTGTCCTTCAAGACTGCTGCCAAGGTAGCACCCGAGGCTGCTGCTTCTGCGGTAAGGAGCCATGAACAGCAACATGTTTCCAACGCATATGAAAAGGCTGAAAAAGGTAATGGCAAAGTAGTATCTGCAACTGTTCAAATTCATACTTCTATTTGCCCTGAATGTGGAAAAACCTATGTATCTGGTGGAACTACTAGAACATCTATAAAATATAGCAACGAAGAAAACCCTTATCAGAAGAATTTAAAAGATATGCAGGGTGGATTCCTTCGTGGCATAAATCTTGATATGAAAGCTTAGGAGTACTATGAAGCGAGAAGTAAAAGAATTAAAACGCATTGCTCGTGGTAATCTCCAGGGACATTTCTTGGAGCTTATACGAGCATTTGTTTTTTGTAGTCTCATTGTTTCTCTCATTGAAACACCATTTTCTATGATGACGAACGATGTACTATTATCAACAACCAACATTATTTATTATATTGCAGTAACTTTGATTACGATTGCCTCAGTTGTATTGACAGTCGGACAGTATTGTTTACATCTAAGTGTTGCACGTACCGGAGAATTACATTTATCACATCTGTTTTATCCAGTAAAATATGATGCCAATCGATTAATTATCACGGAATGCATTCTTGTGGTAATCGAATTGATTAGTCTTGCCCCTGTAGCAGGAGCTGGAGCAATTATCTATTTCTCTGAAGATACGAATATGTATTGGCTTGCCTTAGCACTTGCCGTATTAGGATGTGCATTGATACTTTGGACCTTAGTAACTTTTGGACTAACTTACTTTGTCCTAATCGATAATGAAACCTTTTCGATCTGGGAAGCGTTAAAAGCTACTCTTTCTTTGATTAAAAATCATAGAAAACGTTTTCTCTATCTGCAGTTAAGTTTCATTGGAATGTATTTTCTTGTAGCACTTACAATGGGACTAGGAATCCTTTGGGTACAACCTTATGTAATACAGACCACTACTGTTTTCTATCTGGATGCAAAAGGTGAGTTAGATGAGGTACTAGAAAATAGAAGAAAACAAGAACCTACACCAGAACCTATTGCATTTGATAGTTATGTATAATAAATCTAAGCAAAGCAAAAGCCCCCGACTTTTAAGTCGAGGGCTTTCACTTTGTTCTGTGAAACTAATATGGAAATGAGAAGGATGTATTCGCAACTGTAATCATCGTAATAAGCAACGCATTTACAAATCCTGCTAACCAAATATTTCCTGTTAATTTTACAAGTTTGACATTTAAGTATCCTGCAATTCCTAAAATAGGAACAATAGGAATAACCAAGATAGGAATCAGTGCTCCTACCGCAACTAACATACCTGGTAATCCTCCAAAGATAGTCATCTTCGTGAAGATAACTGGCACATAGGTTACGAGCAAGAATAAGGTTGGAGCAAGTATATTGAATAATACAGACGCTAAAATCTGTTTGCTTTCTGACCAATCTTCGAAACAGTTTCTACTACAGCTTAAACTGTTGATTAAATAGAATACTAAGAAGAATGGTAAGTATTTAATAGCTACTATAATCTTAGAGAAGTCAAATACTCGGATATCAAGCGTCCAAATTCTAAAGTCTGTCATAAATACATAGTCCGCAATAAATACCAACATAAATGTTGCTGCTACTACTGCAAGCGCAAGAAGCAAGCTACGACGACGTGTGCCTTTTGGTACTACCACACCAAATTCTTCTCCACGTCCTTTTAATTTGCCATTACCAATACGAAGCATCCATCTTGCAATAAGTGCACAACCTAAAGTCCAGAATGCAATGCCACCGGTTGTATCTTGTGGAAGAAATGCATTTAAGAGGCCTACATAGCCAATAAGTAATAATGGCAATATAAGAATCGCACAAATTACGCCATTTAAAATGTTAGTACGAATGTATTTTCCTTTTGCCTTTTTATCAGCAAGTGCTGGAACTACAATTTCGCTTTGTGCTTTTAATCCTGCAAAGTATGGAAGTTCAAGCATAAGTGCTGCAAATGGTACAATTGCGCCAAAGAATCCAATTAAGCCAACAAGGTTAAATGCTTCCTTAAGCCACCAAATCTGACTGCTGCCTGGCATAGGGTTTGGTGCACCCAAGGTTTCTTCAAAGAAATCTGCAATATGTCCAACAGTTGCCATTGAAAAATGGTTCTGCGCATGAAACTCTGCTGGATTATATAAGGCTAGCACATACCCATTTTCTTCATTTGTATAGAACTTGCCTTCCTCTGCTGCACTATCTAATTTGATACCAGTTTGAACTGCAACCAAATTCTTTGTATTTTCGCTAGTGAGTAATTCAAATCCATAGTTTCCTGACATTCCAGAATAAAATTCATCAAACTGGCCTGCTACAATACCTAAGTCACAAAGGTATCCGCTTGCTCCAGTAGTATCCTCTGACTGGGATAATGCCAATGGATAGTTACCAACGATAAGACAGGCTGCTACTTTGTTTAATGCTTTTGCTTCTTCTGCTGTCGCACCACCCGCTAAGGCTTCTCGTTCAAGCCCACTATAATATGCTGCTGTCGCGTTAGAATATCCGCCACCCATTGAATGACCAGTTACCCCAATACGAGTGTTATCTACGAAATCTAATTCATATAGATACTCTACAGCATCCACCATACCTGCGGTATTGTGCTGGACATCGCTACCTGCTCCATCAACAAGCACTCCTGAATTTCCATGATTGTAGGCATCCTGCGCAAAAACTACATAACCTCTTCGAGCAAGTTCTACATAATTTAAATCCTGCATTTCACGATTATTTAAATATCCGTGACTGGTAACAATTGCAGGCGCTGGATTTTCAGCAGTTGCTGTATCTGGTACAAACAGATAACCCGTGTACTCTCCTGCACTAGTACGCACAACCACATCTGTGATTTCTACATTACCAAAATTAGACTGTATTAACGATGCTCCAAAAGCACCTACAAGACAGAGTACTAAGGCAATTGCAAGAAGTTTCCCCCAATTCTTCTTCATATAAAATCCCCTCCTTTTTCATTTGTATAACAAACAATTCCTATATTTATATTTTATCGTAATTTCTCCCAAAAGTCATTGTATACAACCTAATTTTCTTCATATTTTTTCCATTGAAATTTTAAACAAAACAAAGTAACATATAATTAATAACATAAGAGAAAACACAGAGGATAGAATTATGGAAAATTTAAACCTTAATGCTGAAAAAAACGGGAAAAATCTTAAACCGATTATCATAATCGGAATTGTGGGACTTGTTGCATTACTTGCGCTCCTTTTAATCTATGCACTCTTCTCTAAACCTACTGGTCTTGTTGGAGAGAGTACAGAAGGTTCTGAAACTGAAAGCCAACTTTCTGAAGAAGAAATCCTAGCATTAAAAAGAGCGGAAATGATGACAAATGCTGATTACTTAGCAACCACTTATGACTACGATGGTGCAATTGCTCTCGTTCAATCTTGGGAAGGCTATGCAGAAGATGAAGAACTAACAACTAAAATCGCTAGCTATGAAGCTCAGAAAGCAGCTTGTGTCAGAGTAGATATTTCTCAAGTAACACATATTTTCTATCACTCACTTGTAGTTGATCCAGCCCGTTGTTTTAATCCAAACGATTATCAGGGACGCGGAAACTATGAATGGATGACAACCATTAGCGAATTTAATAAAATCACACAGGAAATGTACGACCGTGGTTATGTCATTGTAAGCCTTCACGATCTCTACCGTTATGAAACAGATGAAAACGGCAATCAGATTATGGTAGAAAATGATATATATCTTCCTGAAGGGAAAAAAGCTTTTGTACTTTCCTTTGATGATTTAAGTTACTATCATAGTTATGATAATTATGGCTATGCTGCAAAATTAGTATTAGATGAGAATGGTAAAGTTATTAATGAATATATCGATGCAGAAGGCAATGTTCTCTATGGGGCATATGACTATGTACCACTCTTAGATAACTTCATCGCAGAACATCCAGATGCATCTTATCGAGGAGCGAAAGGTACGGTTGCTCTTACTGGATATAACGGAATTCTCGGTTATCGTTCAGATGAAAGTTACAATCTTAGCACACCAGATTTGGATAGAAACAAACGTCAATGGTTGGAAGCTCATCCAGACTTTGATTTAGAAGCAGAACGTGCTGCTGCAAAAGAAGTTGCCGATGCTATGAAAGCAAATGGTTGGACTTTCGCAAGTCACACCTGGGGACATTTAAGTGTCGGTGCAAAATCATTAGAAACACTCAAAAAAGACAATGAAAAATGGCAGCGTAACGTAGCTAGTCTTGTTGGAGAAACAAATGTTATCATCTTTGCACATGGTACAGACTTAGAACAATGGGGCGATTATAGTGCAACAAATGAAAAGTTTAATTACTTCTTCAGTCAAGGTTTCGATGTGTTCTGTAACGTAGATGGTTCTTCACAGTACTTAGTTCACTTTGGACCAAACTACTTGCGTCAGGGACGTCGTAACCTGGACGGAATCCGATTCTACTACAACATTTCTGGTCAGCAGAATAACTTATCTGATTTATTTGATGTAAATGAGATTATCGATCCTGCAAGACCTGCTTACGAAGAATTTCTTGATTAATCTATAAATTATGAAAGGCTCTGGAAAAATCCAGAGCCTTGGTTTTTTATTTTAATATCCTATTACTAATCCCAATAACAACAACAAACTTGTCATAATTAGATTCATGAACTGGAATTTCCAGCTCCATTTAAACCACTTTCCATAGTCTACATCTGCTAATCCCAAACTAATTAATAGTACAGGGTTGGTTGGATATAACACATTGGAGAATCCATCACCAAAGGCATATGCCACAATACACAGCTGAGCAGATATCCCAAATGTCTCCGCTATCGGAATGATAAGTGGCATAAGTAAAAACGCTTTCGCAGAGCCTGATGCAATGAAAAAGTTTAACACCAATACTATCAAGTAGATAAACAGTATAACCGACCAACCAGGAAGGGTTGCTGCAGTAGAAACCATACCATTTAAAATTGGTTCAAGAATGTTACCTTCTACCATCGTATATTTAATGGAATTTGCCATCAGTATCATAAACACTGCCGCGAATACACTTCCTACTCCATTAAAAAATGTCTTTGGAATATTGCCTCCACGACCTGTCGCTGCCGCACCAACAATGCCTGCTACCAAAAAGGTTACTGCTACGATAATCATGGTTATATCCTGCAAAAATGTAATCACAACAGAACTAAGAACCAAAAGAATTCCGCCACACATAATACCCGCAAACAGTTTCAATCCTTTTGTCATCTTTGCATCATATACGAAACTGTGTTTAAATTCTTCCGCATCCACTGGCTTTTCTATTTTCTTGGCATAAAAATACAGAAATCCGAAAAGTAAAAAATATACGAATATAAACCCTACTAATCTAAACCAAATTCCTGAAAACATTGGAAGTCCAGCAAGTTCCTGTGCTACACCTACAGTAAATGGGTTACACACACCTGCAGAAAATCCACAACCAATAGCAAGAATACTCATACCTAATCCTACAAGTGGGTTCCATCCCAATCGTACAGCCAATGCAACTACAATAGGCACCATTGGTACAGCCTCTTCAAATGAACCAATCATGGACCCCATCGCCATAAAGAACAAGGTAACTAATGCCAAAAGTTTATATCTATCTTTTCCAAATTTGTCTGTGATTGTATCCAACATATATTGCATCAGACCACATTTATCTAAGCAATTAAAAATTCCGCCTATAACCAATAGAAAAACAATAACCGCAATAAGTGATACATTTCCTTCTGCACCAAGCACTAAGATTGGTGATAAAATCCATTTCCAAAATGGAATACCACCGCCTGGAATAACAAAGGTAAGGCCATAAGTCAGAACCATCAATGCAAATATTACCACGATTGCAGTGATAAAAGATTTTACACTGATATTTATTCCTGTATTTTCTTTTGCATTACTCAAAATAACACCTCAAATCTATTACAACACTTTTGTTGTCCACTGCGAACAATCCCAAACCTTATCTACGATATCACCATAAAACTCTGGTTCATGACAGATAAGAAGAATACTTCCTCTATACTCTTTTAATGCACGTTTTAACTCGTCTTTCGCATCTACATCCAAATGGTTTGTAGGTTCGTCTAGAAGTAAAATATTAGTATCACGGTTGATGAGTTTGCAAAGTCGTACTTTTGCCTGTTCACCACCGCTTAAAACACGCACCTGACTTTCGATGTGCTTTGTAGTAAGTCCACATTTTGCTAATGCTGAACGCACTTCGTACTGAGAGAAAGAAGGGAATTCATCCCAGATTTCCTGAATGCAAGTGTTAGAATTTTCATCCTTGATTTCCTGTTCGAAGTAACCGATTTCTAGGTTATCACCTAACTCTACTTCACCACTTACAGGTTTATTCAAACCTAAAATACTACGAAGAAGAGTTGTCTTACCAATACCATTTGCACCTACAAGAGCAATCTTTTCACCACGTTCCATAGAAATATTGAGCGGTTTTGATAATGGTTCATCATACCCGATAACCAAATCTTTTGTTTCAAACAAAATCTTGCCAGAGGTACGTCCTACACGGAAGTTGAATTCTGGCTTTGGTCTTTCTGCTGCTAGTTCAATCACATCCATCTTGTCTAATTTCTTCTGACGTGACATAGCCATGTTACGAGTAGCTACACGTGCTTTGTTTCTAGCAGCGAAATCTTTTAACTCACTGATTTCCTGCTGCTGTTTACGATAAGCCGCCTCAAGCTGAGATTTCTTCACTTCATAAACTTCCTGGAACTTATAGTAATCACCGACATAACGATCCAAGTGCTGATTTTCCATATGATAAATAATATTAATTACTTCGTTAAGGAATGGAATATCATGTGAAATCAAAATAAACGCATTCTCATATTCCTGTAAATATCTCTTTAACCATGTAATGTGCTCTTCATCCAAATAGTTCGTAGGCTCGTCCAAAAGAAGAATATCAGGCTTCTCTAATAACAATTTTGCAAGAAGCACTTTCATACGCTGTCCACCACTTAGGTCTGTTACATCATGATCTAATCCTAAATCTAAAAGACCAAGTGCACGTGCAACTTCTTCTACTTTTGCATCAATAATGTAAAAGTCATGACTATCAAGCATGTCCTGAATGGTTCCTAATTCTTCCATCATTGTTTCCATTTCTTCCGGACTTGCTTCACCAAGATTATCACAGATATGATTCATTCTCTCTTCCATTTCAAAAAGCCATGAAAAAGCTGATTTTAAAACAGATTCAATTGTCATGCCTTTTTCCAAAGAAGCAGTCTGATCCAAATAACCAACACGGACATTTTTAGACCATTCTACCTTTCCTTCATCTGGCATAAGTTTTCCAGTTACAATATTCATGAAGGTCGATTTTCCTTCACCATTGGCTCCTACCAAACCAATATGTTCTCCTTTTAAAAGACGGAAAGAAACATCATCAAAAATCGCACGATCTCCAAAACCATGCGTTAAATGCTCTACATTTAAAATACTCATATTAAACTCATCTTTCTTTTTTATTCTTTACCAATTGGCATAATCATCTTAGTCAAGATGAAATCTACGATAGCACCTGCTACATCTGCCTTTGACATGATTTCATTTTCAACACATTCCTCTTTTGTGATGAAAGTAACAACATTCGTGTCGACTCCAAAGCCCGCGCCTGCAACTTTAAGGTTATTGGCTACAATCATGTCTACATTTTTACGCTCTAATTTTGCACGGGAGTTTTCCAACATGTTTTCTGTTTCCATTGAAAACCCACAGATAAACTGTCCCTCTTGTCTATTTGCACCAAGATATGCAAGGATATCTTCTGTACGTTCTAACTCGAGGACATTATCTCCCTCTTTTTTCTTTATCTTTTCATCTGCAACATGTGCTGGACGATAATCTGCTACTGCTGCCGTTTTGATAATAATCTGCTGTTCTTTATGACAAGCTTTTACTGCTTCTGCCATATCTGCTGCAGACTTCACATTTATCACATTCACAAATGGAGGTGGTGCAATCGAAACTGGTCCACTTACAAGTGTAACCTCCGCTCCACGGCGCATACAGTTTTCCGCAATTGCATATCCCATTTTTCCAGTCGAATGATTCGTAATAAAACGAACTGGATCTAGGCTTTCCTGAGTAGGTCCCGCTGTAATAAGCACCTTCGCACCTATCATATCTTTTTCCAATGCAATTTCGCGCAAGATGTAAGAAAGTAAGGTTTCTGGCTCTGGCATTTTTCCCGCACCTGTATCACCACATGCGAGATACCCACAAGCTGGATTTATAATCTCATATCCATAATTTTCCAACTTCTTAAGATTGTCCTGCACGATAGGATTTTCGAACATATTTGTATTCATAGCAGGAGAAATAAATTTCTTACACTTACATGCCATAATTGTAGTGGTAAGCATATCATCTGCGATGCCATTTGCAATTTTCCCAATCACATTTGCGGAAGCTGGTGCTACCATAAATACATCTGCTCTCTTTGCCAAAGATACGTGCTCCACATTAAATTGGAAATTACGATCAAACGTATCCACTAAACATTTATTATTTGTTAAAGTTTCAAATGTAATAGGATTGATAAAATTGGTTGCATTCTGTGTCATGATGACATGCACATCCGCGTGCAGTTTTACCAATGCACTTGCCAAGTTTGCAATTTTATATGCAGCAATACTTGCTGTTACACCGAGAACTACGGTCTTTCCTTTCAGCATAAGTTTTCCTCCCACTTAAATTCTATTTTACTGGTTTTATCTTATTTAACACCACGCCAACAGCAGAAACAATAATTCCTGATAATACTGCCTCGATTACACCGTTGAAGCCAATGATGCCACCTATAACGCCAAGCAGCATTGTTGGATCAATTCCCTGCGCCGCTGCATAAGCATCCTTATATAAAAGATATATCGAACCCATTACCAAAAACGTATTTGTAAATGCACCAACAATACCTGCTACCGCAAAATTCAGTGTTTTCCATTTCGAAAAGCGTTTCATTGCTATGTAAATTAAATATGGAATCACACCCACTAAGATTCTCGGAACAAAACAAATGAATGTACTATATAACACCCCTTTTATTCCAAACATAGTTGCGGCTAACACTGGTGAAAATACGAACGCAGATAATGTAGCTGGCATTATTGTGTTTTTCAAAAAGCTAGTAAACCCAAATAGGAAGCCTAAAAAGGCACCCTGCTTTGGTCCACAAAACAACGAACCGATAATAACAGGTATCTGGATAATTGTGGCATTTATAACTCCGAGCGGAATATATCCAAGTGGTGTAAAGGCCATGATAATAATAATCGCAGAAAAGAGTGATGTCAGTATAAGAATTGTAGTTTCATTTTTTCTCTTCATCCTATTTCCCCTTTTTCGCTTTCGTGTTCCATACTACCATTTCCAAGCCTTTTCGGCAAGGAATTCCTTAAACAGTATTATAGCACAAAAATCCATTGACTAAAATATGGATAAATTGTGTGCAAAATTCAACAAATTCATTGACCAGATACGCCATTTAATTGTATAATATATGCAGATTTTATATGTTTTTTTAACAAAGGAGACAACCGAAATGGGAAAACTAATTCAACGTAAAGCACTGACACCAGAACAGTACGCGCGCGCAAACATGGTATTAATGGTAATTATGATTTTATCCTACATTACATATATCGTAGTCGAAGTCATTAACATCGGCAAACACGGATTTGATAATAGTGTTCTAATCCGTTGCGGTTTGTACGTTCTCGCTGCTATTGCAGGGGTTTTAGTTTACATAAAAAAACGAAAAGAAAAGTTCTGCATGTTATTTATTGCAATATGTTTTGCTATCACCTATCCAACCCTAGTATTTGGCAATGGTGTAGTCGTAATGACTTTAATCTTCCCTGTATTATTGGGATGTATGATTTACCTTAACTCTTCTTTGATTTTAATTGCAATCGGAGTTGTAATGGGTACTGGAATTATCAAATGTATCCAGGTCTCTGGCGATTCCGAACTCTTTGGATATGCAATTCTTATTATGGTTGGTTTCTTTGTATGTATATATGGTTCTGTTCGTTCCATTCTGATGCTTATCGAGTTTGGTAATGAAGACCGCTCAGTTATAGAAGACGAAGCAGCTCGTAGAGAAGAGGTTGCAAACACTGTTGCGAACATCGTACATAAAATGGACACCGATTTCCGTGGCATGTTAGTTGACTTATCTACTGTAAATGATGCCATGGGTTCTGCCGATGCTGCTATGAATGATATTTCAAACGGCACAGAAAGTACAGCTAGTGCTGTTGGAACTCAGGCCGATAGCACCTCACAGATTCATCACAATCTGGAACTTACAAATTCCCTTGCTACTGAGGCAAGAAATATTACTTCAAACCTTGGTGATATCATCGTAAATGGAAAGCAGCTTGCAGATGATCTTCAAATGCAGTCTGATTTAGTAGACCAGAACATTACAAATATTTCTAACACAGTAAATGAACTGGTAGAAAATGTACAGAAGGTACACGGCATTACCGATTCTATTTTAAATATTTCATCGCAGACAAACCTCCTTGCATTAAATGCTTCTATTGAAGCTGCAAGAGCTGGTGACGCAGGAAGGGGCTTCGCAGTCGTTGCTGACGAAATCCGTTCTCTTGCAGAAGAAACAAAAATCTCTACAGAAAAAATTACAGCGATCATCAATGAACTTACAGAAGTAACTACTAAGACACAGGCTGGTATTATTGAATCAAGCAACAGCATCAATGAACAGCGTCAGAAAGTACTTCTCGTAAACGATAGCTTCACAGAAGTAGAAAATGGCATGGAACAGCTTCAAGGTAGTGTAGATGTTATGAGTGCCAATATTGAATCTGTATTAACAGCAAACACACAGATTGTAGATAGTATCTGCTTACTCTCTGCTGCATCTGATGAGGTTTCTGCTGGTACATTAACTTGTAAAGAAACTATTACAATGGCATTTGAAAACCTTGGTAAATTCTCTAATAACGTTAATGATACATTTGAACAGCTTCAGATTCTTCGTGAGACAACAGAAGCATAATAAAGCAAAAACAAAACCCCTTGGGATGGTAATTCCCAAGGGGTTATTTTTATGATTATAACTTCGAGATAAAATCTAATACGATTTCGATAGAAACAACTGCCGCTTTTTCCGCAAAAGTCTGATAATCAATCGCACCACCATCTCCATCTGAGATAGAACGAAGCACTGCAAATGGTACATTATTTACGGTACATACATGTCCAATGCTACCGCCTTCCATCTCTGCTGCAATGGCTCTAAAGTCATTGCGAATCTGCGCTTTTTTCGCTGGATCATGCATGAAAAGGTCTCCTGTTGCGATAGGACCGGTTACATAGTTGATTCCTTTTTCGCTGAGGCATTCGCAAAGCAATGTACGCATCTTTTCGTCTGTAGGGAAGTAAATCTGGTTAAGACCAGAGATAAGTCCTACTGGATCGCCTAATGCTGAAGTATCCATATCATGCTGGAATACATCACTTGCTACCGCTACATCTAATACGCTTAAATCCTTTGTAAGAGTTCCTGCAACACCGATATTAATAATCATATCTGGCGCATATTTTAAAATCATCGCTTCCGCACAGATGGCTGCGAATACTTTTCCTACGCCACAAACTGCAGCTACCACTTCTACGTCACCGATATTGCCAGAAACATAGTTTACTCCGCTTATCGTTTCTGTGGTCTGGTTTTCAAGTGCTTCTTTCAGATTATCTACTTCCATCTGCATAGCACCAATAATTCCGATTTTCATTTTCTTATCCTCCATGAAATTTGAGGGATTTCGCATTGCAAAATCCCTCCGGTTTTTATTCTGGATATGTGAATTCCATATTTGTCCATTCATTCAATACTTCAAGATATTTCGCCGCTTCTTCTTTTGCTAACGCTAAATCAAGATTTGCATAGTTGCCACACTCGATTGCTGAAGCACCAAACACCGGACCTTCATATGCTACGATATCCTCTAAAATCTCCAAGGTAAGTTCAAATACTTCTACAGGGGCCAGGTCTTTTACAAGGAAATAAAATCCTGTCTGGCATCCCATTGGTCCAAAGTAGATAACCTTGTCTGAAACAAGTGAATTACGCGCATAAGTTGCAAACATATGCTCTAAAGAATGCATCGTCGCATTACTCATATAGTCGCCTGCATTTGGCTTTCTGGTTCTTAAATCATAAGTGATGACATTATCATCCTCACGCGAAATGTAAAACCCTGGTTCAAGGATGTTGTGATTAATTTGGAAGCTCTTTATTCTTTCCATCTTTATTCTCCTAACACATCTTTTCAAATTCGTCCAGATACTGTTCAAATACATTCAATGCATCATCTACAGGAGCTGGAGTGCTCATATCTACACCGGCTGCTTTTAAGAGGTCGATTGGATCCTTAGAACCACCACCACTTAAGAAGTTTTCAATGTAACGGTCCACTGCTGGTTTTCCTTCTTCTAAGATTTTCTTAGAGAAAGCAATTGCTGCAGAATAACCAGTTGCATACTGATATACATAGAAGGATGTGTAGAAATGAGGAATACGCATCCATTCGTAATCGATTTCTTCATCTACAATCATATCTGGGCCGTAGTAAAGTACATTTAAGTCATGATAAATCTGACAAAGTGCTTCTTTTGTAAGATTTTCTCCATCTGCGAGTTTCTTATGAACAATCATTTCAAACTCAGCAAACATTGCCTGACGGAATAACGTAGTACGGAACGCTTCTAACTGATGGTTAACTAAATATTTACGTTCAGCTTCGTCTGTACAGTTTTCCATCATATAATGCATAAGAAGTGATTCATTACAAGTAGAAGCTACTTCTGCTACAAAGATTAAATATCCTGCATATGTGATAGGCTGACACTTATTTGAATAATAAGTATGCATTGCATGACCCATTTCATGTGCCAAAGTAAACATACTTCCGATATCATCCTGATGGTTTAAAAGTACGTATGGATGTGTTCCGTAAGCGCCCCAAGAATAAGCACCTGAGCGTTTATTTTCATTTTCATAAACGTCTACCCAATCCTTATCCATACCTTCAGATGCAACTTTTACATAATCCTCGCCCATAGGCGCCAAAGACTTTTTAACGATTTCTTTTGCCACGTCATATGAATATTCAGTAGATGGTTTTTCAACTACTGGAACATAGATATCATACATATGAAGTCTGTCTACACCTAAGAGTTTCTTACGAATAGACATATATTTGTGCATTGCTGGAAGGTGTTTATGCACAGATTCGATAAGGTTGTCATATACCGATTCTGGAATGTTGCCTTCATCTAAATGCATAGCACGTACGCTTGGATAATTACGTACTATAGCAAAGAAATTTTCTTTCTTAAGCTGAGCCTGGAAAATAGCTGCTACTGTATTGCTACGTTTTTTATATTCTTTGTATACACCACGGAATGTTTCTTTACGAAGACTTCTATCCTTTTCCTGTAAAAGAGATACAAAGTTTCCATGTGTAATCTGAATACGATTTCCTTCTACATCTGTAACAGATGGGAATTTAATATCTGCATTGTCAAACATAGAATAAATATTGTATGGAGCTACTGCCATATTTCCAGCCTGAGCTAAAATACCTTCTACTTCTTCATTACGAGTATGTGCTTTTGCACGAAGAATTTCGCTAATAGCTCTGCGGTATTTTTCTAATTCTGGTTCATCCTTATAGAACTGTTCTAATACAGTTTCATCCATCGATAAAATCTCTGGATTCATGAAAGAAGTTGCACTAGACATAGCTACAGAGATTGTATCTGCCTTTGCTGAATATCCCTGATATTTCGATACTGCTGTATCTTCATGATATTTCTGGTTCGCATATACATAAACACGTTCGCCATGGTACTGAACTTCATCCAGTTTCTGGAAAAACGCAAGCAATGTAGCAGCGCTTTCACTTAAACGCCCCTTATATTCTTCTAATTCCTTTGCAAGGTCGAGCACCTGCTGTGCTTCTTCCTCCCATAATTCATCTGAGGCAAACATATCCTGCATATTCCATTTATACTGTGCAGGTATCTCATCACGTTTACGAAGTTTGTCTTTTCCCATTTTTCAACCCCCTAACTCTAATTTAGAAAAATATTCAGCACCAATCATTCGCAGAACCATCTCTTCGAGACTTTCCTTCTGCTCATGGTTGGCTTCTCGCCAAAGAAATTTTCAAAAAGGCATTTTCCTAAGCCAGCTTCTTTCATGCCTTTTTTGAAAATTGCCTTGGCTCTGAATATTTTCATTATATCAAAAAAAAGGGGGTTGCACACCCCCTTTTCATAATATTGTCTATAAAATTTAATTCTTAGATTCTGTTTCTTCTGTCTCTTTTTCAGGAACTTTCAAATCCTCTTCTTCGATGGTTTCTCCATCATAAATCATCTGAATTAATGTCTTCGCATGGTCCACAGTATCTTCATTTGGAATCATAACATAGGTTCTTAAACCAGGCATCGAATAACAGTAATCATTTCTACCCACACCCTTTACAGCATATGTCTGAATATTCCACTCAGCCATATCGTCAAGCTGCATCTTCACAAGTGCTGAGATTTCATCCTGAGAGATGTTTGATTTAAAGTATCCGCCCATGCTCGCTAAAATCTCATCATAATTACGAAGGAGTGTAGAACCTGAAGCAGCTCTCTCCATAATACCTTTGATAACAGCCATCTGATGACGTCCACGCGCATGGTCACCATCACCAAACTGTTTTCTTTCACGCACGAATTCCAATGCAGATTCTCCATCTAAATGATTCACACCCTGCTGAATAAGGACACCTTCACTAGTAGAAACGAATTCTTTTTCAGAATATACGGTGATTCCTCCGATTGCATCGACTAATCTTACGAAACCGTTGAAATTCAACTGTCCATAATAACGAATATCAATATCATAATACTCATTTAATGTATCCATAGAACACTCAACACCATGTACGCCACAGTGTGTAAGTTTATCTAATGCACCTTCATCAGATACAGAAATTGGAATATAAAAATCTCTTGGTGTGTTAAGTAAAAGCACCTGCTTGGTACTTGGATTTACAACTGCAAGAATATTAACATCGCTATTTGCTCTGTTTGCCATTTTTCTTGTATCAAATCCGCTTAGGTATACAATAAATGGATCTTTTGTAATATCAAAAGAATCTTCTTCTCTTTCTGTCACCTTTGTTTCCACAGTAACAACACATTCATGAACACATTTAATTTTATCTGAAATATCTGCATATGCTTCCTGTTCTTCTAAGATATCCAAGTATGCTGTACTTAATACAAATGCATCTTTTTCACCTGCTAATACAGCATCTACCATTGCCTGAACAGACTCATATTCTTGTTTATCAAGTGTACGATCAAGTTCTGTTTCTATAACACCAATTGCTTTCTTGGTATTGTTTCTATCATATGCAAGGCTGTATGCAAAGTCATGACGTTTTACATCCTCTAAGTTTTCTGCCTTATCGGTAGCACGAACATATACGCCAATGATGAATTCTTCTACCTTAACCTCTTCATCATCCAGAAGGTCTTCCATGGTTTCTTCGAATTTAGCTACCATCTGTAAGCCAACCACATCTACCACCAATACTGCGATAGAGAGTACCATAGCCGCTACACGAAACACATATTTTTTGACTGGCTTCTTCTCAGATATATTATCCTTTCTCTGTATATGGAGTTTATCCAAAATCTTCTTTGGAACCCCAAAGAATAATACTGCAATTACAAGCAATAAAAAAACAACCGCAAGTGTAATCGGCACTATATATTTCATAGGCAGCATATTCAAGCCTGCAACCTTAACCATAAGTCCTGCAGTTGCTAATACTGTCAATACGAAAATAACAATCTTTGTAATAGGCCAAATCTTATCCTTGTAGTTGTTCATAATTTTTTCCTCTTTTGTTTATTCAAAAAACTTTTTACGTGATATGAAATTATAGTTTGTGACAAGAAGTGTGGATAAAAGTTTTGCTGCTATATAGTAAATCTGGAATACTTCTACAGCCACCCACATAATCATCTGATTTAGTAAAAGTCCTACAAGACTTAACACAAAAAAGATGGAAGCTTCTTTTACTTTTCCCATGTCATCTCTGCCTTGGAACACAAACTTCATACTAAGGAAGTAATTCACAAAAACAGATAATGTATATGAAAACGCGCAGGCCTGAAAATAATCCAGACCGAACGCGGTGTTTTCTGTGAGAAACACCATAAAAACATAATCGACCATAAGGCTTGCGATTCCAACTATTGCAAATTTGCAATACTGAAGAACCAACAAATTGTTTCTAAACATGATTATCTCCTATTTCTCGCTATTTATCAAGCATCTGGGATATTATAATCCCTCAGAAATGGAAAAACAATCCTATTTTTCAACAAATCGCACATGTATACAAGTATTCCATTGTGCAATTTGCATATATTTAAGTTCTATTTTTAAAAGAAACAAAAAAGAACTGCCGCGTTGTATGCGACAGTTCTTTTACTATACGTATTATAATTTAATTTAATTCCTTTGCAGCCATATCAAGCGCGCTTGCGATAACTGCATCCATATCATAGTACTTGTATTCACCAAGACGACCACCGAAGATGATGTTTTCTTCTTTATCTGCTAATTCTTTGTACTGAGCGTAAAGAGCTCCGTTCTTTTCATCATTTACTGGATAGTATGGTTCATCACCAAGTTTCCATTCAGAACTATATTCACGGCTGATAACAGTCTTTGGAAGGTCATTGCCTTCTGCGTCTTTTCCAAATTCGAACCATTTGTGTTCGATGATACGTGTGTATGGAGATTCAGCATCTGTGTAGTTTACAGCTGCATTACCCTGGAAGTTTGGCATATCAAGCACTTCTGTTTCGAAACGTACAGAACGATATTCGAGTGTACCAAGTTTGTAATCGAAGTAAGCATCGATAGGACCTGTATAGATAACCTTATCTGCCATTGCATCGTATTCTTCTTTGTTATCGAAGTAGTCTACTCCAAGTTTTACTTCGATACCATCTAAAAGATTTGCAACCATCTTTGTATATCCACCAACTGGGATACCCTGATATAAAGCGTTGAAGTAGTTGTTATCAAAAGTAAGTCTTACTGGAAGACGTTTGATAATGAATGAAGGAAGGTCTGTACAAGGTCTTCCCCACTGTTTCTGTGTATAGCCTTTGATTAATTTTTCGTAGATATCTGTACCAACTAAGCTGATAGCCTGTTCTTCTAAGTTCTTTGGTTCTGTAATACCAGCAGCTTTTTTCTGCTCTTCAATCTTTGCAGCAGCTTCTTCTGGTGTTACAACACCCCACATTTTATTGAAGGTGTACATATTGAAAGGAAGTGAGTAAAGTTCGCCTTTGTAGTTTGCTACTGGAGAGTTTGTAAAACGGTTAAACTCTGCAAACTTAGTGATATAATCCCAAACAGTTTTGTTGTTTGTGTGGAAAATATGTGCACCATAAATATGAACGTTGATACCTTCCATTTCTTCTGTGTAAACATTACCAGCAATGTTTGGACGTTTGTCAATAACTAACACCTTTTTACCAGCTTCTTTTGCTTTCTGTGCAAATACTGCACCATAAAGACCAGAGCCTACTACTAAATAATCATATTTCATTCTAATTCCTCCATGTACATTTCGTACTTATTGATTTTGTAGAATACTTGCATTACCAAGTTCTACTGTAATTTCTATTTCTTTGTATTCATCATTTCCTTGCGGACGAAGAATAACAAAATCTACTTTATCACCAGCTGGATAATAACTCAAGAGTTCTTTTAACTGACTCATGGTTGCAATAGCCGTTCCTTCAAACTCTGTGATAATGTCTCCTGCTTTGATCCCCGCTTTTTGTGCTGCGGAACCAGGAATAACCATATGCACATATGCTCCTAAGGAACTGTCCTGTCCCTGAATACCAAGATATCCTGACTGCGATTCATCTATCTTTTCGCCGTCAATCATCTTATCAATGATAATCATTGCATCATTGATAGGTATCGCATAGCCAATGCCTTCCACCTGTGTCTCTGCATATTTTACAGAATTGATACCAATTACTTCGCCTTCAACATTAAGAAGTGCTCCACCACTATTACCTGGGTTAATCGCAGCATCTGTCTGAATCAGGTTATTATTTACAACTACAATTCCCGTACTGGAATCCTGCACTGAAACAGAACGTCCCAAAGCACTGATAACACCTGTCGTTACGGATTGTCCATATCCCAATGCATTTCCAATGGCTATAGCTGCTTCTCCTACTTCAATCTTGGTAGCATCACCAAGTGTAGCCAGACGAATTGTCTTCATGGTATCAGCTGTGATATCTTTAATTGCCACTTTTACAACAGCCAAATCCTTAGAAGCAACGGTTCCTTTAATTTCAGCGACTGCTGTACTACCATCGCAAAACTGCACGGTCAATTCTGTTGCATCTGATACTACATGATTGTTGGTTGCAATATAGATAAAATCCTTATCCTGCTCTACCAAAAATCCCGTACCAGCACTTTCACTTTCCTGTGTATAGGTCTGACCCCAGAAACCCTGATAGGTTATCTCCGCCTTGTTGCTGATTGCAACTACACATGGCATAACATTGTCTACTATATCAGAAACATCCATAATTGCAACTGTTCCTTGCAAGTTTGTATCTGTTTGCTGTAGTCCACCTTCCAGAATCTCTTCTTTTTCTTCCTGCTCTTCCTGGGCTTCTTGCTTCTCTTCTAATTCAGAGAATATCCCTAAAGAAATATCGCTAAATCGAAATACCGTTACACCTGCTATTCCTGCAACAAGACCAAACACCAAGGCGATAGTCACTGTTTTGACAAGCGTTACACCAAAGCCTGCAAATGGTTTCTTTTTTTCTGGCTCATTACGTCTCGAATAATACGATTCATAATCATTATAATTATTATAGTTATTATCCATCCAAATTCCCCTCTTTCATATCAACTGCCCTTATTCTAATGTATAAATTTGTAGAAAATATGACTGTTCTATGAAAGAATTATAAAATTCATTAAATTTCTATTCCATTTTTCTGTAATAATTCTCTTGCAGATTCTACTGAGTCTACACCGCTAGGATTTTTAACTGGTGCAAATTCTTTTTCTCTTTCTACTTCGAAAGATAAGCAGTCATCCATCATATATACCATGTCGAGAATTAAAGTTTCAAACTTGTATGCATTTGGAGTTTCAGGTTTCACTGCTACACCATTTTCATCAATATATGGAACTTTCTTTTCTACAATATGTAATGGCATCTGTTTTTCAGCGATTTCAAATAATTTTTCTACACTGAATAAGTAGTTTAAGATAACACCAAATCCATAAAGGAGTGAACCTGCTTCATTTGTTGCTTCTGCCATTTCTGGAGTAAGTTCATAGTACTCGATGATAGATGGCTTTCCATCTTCTAAACAAAGAGCTCCTACTCTTTCATATGGATCACATTTACGAACAACCTTTGCACCACTTACACATCCAGACTGGATAGTAGCACCTACGAATACTGGATCTGCAATCTGCTGAAGCACGTTATCTACTGCAAATACATTGAGCCATTCTACACCTTTTTCTTTCATATCTTCTCCAAGACCAGCTTTTACTAATGAAGTAAACCAGCCACCATTTCCATTTGGAGACATAGCGAGAGAATCTTCTGCTTCTACTAATACGTTTCCATCAAAGTCTACTGCAGGAACCATTTCCTGAACGAAGAATTTAACGAAATCTTTGTTGTAACCAAAGTAATCATGTTCTGCAAAGAATTCACGAGTTTGTTCATCATTCTTATCACTTGTCATGATGTAAAGCGGAACAAATGCACCTGCTTCATCTGTAACCTTCTGGAGGTTGCGAATCAACTGTTCAAAAATATATAAGTCTTTGCTTACACCAATATTGTACATACCTTTTGCTTTATCAAAGCCAAGACGTGTACCCTGTCCGCCGGCAAGAAGAATCGCACCTACTTTACATGCTCTGATAGCATCTAAACCAATTGCCTTGAACTCTTCTTTTTTTGCCTGGATTTCTGGAAGTTCCATAGCACCAAGAGGAGCAAATTCCCCACGTTTCTGCTCTCTTTCGTGAATGAGATCTAAGTATGACCAATCCATATTGTTAAGCTGATCAACTAATCTCTGTGGAATATCCTTTCCTACAAGATCCTTTAAATATTTCTGATTTGTTGCATTGATTTTTTCGATTACATTCGCTTTCATACACATTCTCCTATTATTTAATCTGTATTTCTATAACATAATGGTAGACCAATCATTTTCATGACTGGTCTACCAAATTTTTTCTTAATCTTCTTTCTCGGTAGACTCCTCTTCCTTGAATACGGTACCTGACTGTCCAGCTGTATCATTGAAGCCTTCTACATTGATAGACTTATAATCTTCTGTTACACCTGACTTTTGTATAATAGAATCACTAATTGCCTGTACCGTCTTGGATGGCTCATAATTTTCTGTTCCAAACAGATATGCATGAAGCATAGCAACATCATCTTCTAATCCAATTGGAACAACGGAATCCCCTGCATTCGACAAATCTTTCGTTGTGATTTCAAATGGGAAACCAGTGGTCGAACCGATACTATATTCTTTTACATGACGAGCAAGTCCAATAATCTCACTCAAGGTCAAACTTGTGGAAACATCGTCAAATACAGCATTACAAATATCTAATAACGTTTTGATATCTGACTGTTTTGCCTTATTAAGCATTGCCTCTAAAACTATACGCTGACGAGAAGAACGTTTGAAGTCATCTCCCGCAGTTTTTCGGATACGAGCATAGGCTGTTGCTTGTGTACCTGTAAGGTTATTCAAGCCTGCTGATTGGATACGAGGCGAATCAGCACCAACCGTTCTATCGATTTCAATCAATAAGTCATTGATAATTACTCTTTCCTGCTCGGTAATCTCGACTTCAACACCACCTAAAGCATCTACAGCTTCTGTTACTGCACCCCAGTCCACACACATATACTCTTTGATATTTAGGTCTAGGTTCGCATTTAACATCTGAACTGCCTGCTTAGCACCACCTCTGGCATATGCTGAATTTGCTTTACCGTATTTTCCATTTCCAACACTCAAGTAGGTATCACGATATACAGAAACCAGTTTTACTTCCTTTGTTTTGTTATTGATACTTGCAATCATAATAACATCGGAATTACCCTGATCATATTTTCCGTTTCCACGGTTGTCCAAACCGAAAACAGCAATATTTGTATATCCTTTTAACTTCAGTAATGTGTCATCTCCAAGGTCTTCATTGATACCTGCATCCGCTCCGCCAAATCCAGAGTCTGTATTAATCTTAGACCAAAGAGACCATACAAATAAAACAACTAATAGCACCAGTAGACATACTGCTTCTATACCGAGAATAACCAGCTTACGTTTCTGCTGATCTCTCTTGCTCAATTTTTTTACATCCTTAGGGAATAGAAGCTGCACTAAACTTTTCTTTCCCTTACTTTTTCTACCTGCCATTTTGCTTTCCTTTCCTATTGTGGATATACATCCAACCAGTAACATAGTCTTTGCGTTCCTGCTCGGACATATTCGTATAATCCACCATAGACAAGTTGGAGAGTGTCATCTGCTCCAAACCGCACTTATGACACTCTACCACACTTCTTCTTGATACTATTCTCATCCATCCACAATCCGGACAAATGTATACTTTCATCATAATTTCTAGTACTTCCTACCTATATTAGTTGAACATAGCCATTGTAGCTTTCTTTAAAGCTTCATTCTTCTGATTTGCGTCTTCAAGAGATGTTCCCTTGATACCGAAATAGAATTTAATTTTTGGTTCTGTTCCTGAAGGACGTACGCAGCACCATGCATCATCATTTAATACATAGTAGAATACGTTAGAGCTTGGAAGTCCACTTGGTGTAACTTCGCCAGTCTTCATATTCTTTCTTGTACATGCTTTGTAATCAATAACTTCGAGAACTTCGTATTCGCCGATTGTAGCTGGAACTTCTGTACGAGCTTTTTCCATAAGAGCTGCAATCTGAGCTGCTCCATCGATACCCTTAAGTGTAAGTGTTTCGATATCTTCTTTGTAGTAGCCATATTTTTCGTACATTTCTACCATGCCATCCCAAAGAGTCATGTTCTTAGATTTGTAGTAAGCTGCTACTTCACAAAGCATAACAACTGCTGCTGGAGCATCTTTGTCACGAGCATATGTACCTGGAAGACATCCATAACTTTCTTCCATACCAAATACGTAATTCTTTTCGCCTGCTTCTTCCAT
>JAZURS010000121.1:0-10937 GCA_045606325.1 Agathobacter sp. | reverse complement strand
CTCATAAATTGTCACATATGTTGGATCTATTTCTTGCGCAAAGTAAAATACTGCTGCTATTTGCTCGCTCTCCATACAAAGATAATGTTTTCCCGCCAGAATGTCCTTTTCAATTTGTTCTCTGGTCGGTTTATTATTTTTCCACTGGTTTGGATTATTATGCTCCGCCATGAATTTTCTTGCGCGAGCATAGACTTCCATTACCGTATCCAATTCTTCTAATCTTGTCTTTCTAATTTCCATTTTTCTGTTTTTCATTCCATTCATCGATAAATGCTACGACTTCTTTATCCTGATACTGCGCATATACAAATACAGAAATCGCTAAAAGAATTGCTGCAATAAGAGCTGTCATCTGTACACCATACTGTGTTGGATAACTGTCTGTTGAACCCAAATACATAGTATAGGAAACAACTACTGTAACTCCAGCCTGTGCTACCTTATTACAGAACTGACGAGATGCTACGAACATACCCGTATGATCCACGCCTGTTTTGATACGGTCATACTGAGCCATATCTGCAAATGCGGATGGTGGTAAAATATTGGTGCAAGCGATTGGGAACGCTACACCAATACCGATTAAAAATGCTACAACTACTGCACCAAACTGTGCACCTTCACCTGCCAAGGAAGCAATAAATCCTGGAGCGATTGGCTGTGTTCCAAAGAAATCTGCAATTGGTCTGTAGAAATAAATGCCCATATAAATCACGACATAACTAATACATGCACCAAGGAGCAATGGCTTTTTACCAACCTTACGTACCAATTTATTTACCAATGGGTAAGTACAAATACCTACTACAATACTAATTGCTAACACAATAGTTGCAAAGCTTTCATTCAGGCCGAGTAAAGTATCAATATAGAACAACAATGCTCCGTTAAAGAATGCAAAACCAGCTTGCATGATTAAGTAACCAATGGTCATAATTACAAAATGCTTATAGGAAAATGCTGCTTTGAAACTTTCAAGCATAGGCACTTTTTTGGTTGTATAAGTTTCAATATAATCTTCTTCTTTAACAATATAAGCTGGAATGATACAGCAAATTGCACCGATAACAGCGAACACTGCAAGTGCAATTCTCCAAGCTGTAATTGGTTCCATTCCACTTCCTTTAAAGGCACTTACCATAACTGGAAGCACATAAATTACGGCACTACCAAGTACAAACATAAGTGAATTTAAAGTAAAAAAGAATACTCGTTTCTTTGTATCTGTAACGATTTCCTGCTGTAATGCATTGAAAGGTACATTGTATAGTGTAGAAAATAAATAATACAAAAGGAGCATTGCTGCTACCCAAATAATATTAGTTGTGCTTACGGTTCCTTCTGGCGGGAAGAAAATAAGTAAACAAACGAGCGCATATGGAATCGCAGACCATTTCATAAATGGCAAACGACGTCCGCCTTTTGCTTTGCAGTTATCACTTAGTCCCGCTACCCATGGGTCTGTAATCGCATCAAAAAACACACCAAAACCACGAAGTGTTCCCATCATACCTGCAGGAATCAAAAGTGGCAATCCTGAGGATGGTGTTACATTAAAAAATTTAAGTGTATAGGTTACAATAAGTCCGCTCAAAATAGCTCTGGCAAAATCACCAAGACAGATACCGAGCATTTGAGCTGTGGTTAATTCTTTTTTCATAATTTTTCTCCGTTCTATTTACTCTCTTTTGCAATCTTTAAGAATTTTTCTCTTAATAATTTTTTGTATAATTCTGGTTCTTCACCCATTGGTCCATGCGCAGAATTCTCAAACCATACTAATTCTTTATCTGGTGCCTGCACTTTATCAAAATAATCCTGCACCAAGGCACTTGGTGTATTGTTATCATGTCTGCCCTGGAAGATATAATATGGCATTGGGAAGTTTGTTTCTTCCGCCATAAAATTACATTTACAGGTAGTAGGCCACATAAGAGTAAGACATCTCTTATATCCATTTGCTACACCAATCTTATCGAAGAGTGTATATTCTTTGCTCTTAATGATTGGAAGTGCTGTATCCGTCCAGTAAGTACCATTGCTCTTTAACGAATGTCCCCCGTACTTTTTCATAATCTTACGCTGGGTCATCATACCATCAAAAATTTCTCGATAGCAACCATCGACTGGTCTTCCGATTTCCTCTAAGGTCTTGATATCCTCTTCATTACCAGCTTCTTTTGCTTTTGCATATGCAAAGTCATAACTAAGTTCTTCGTTCAAGACACCGTCTACTACCTGCCCGCTACCAATATATCCAGCAATACGCTCTGGATGACGAATGCAAAGGTAAGTACCAAGTTCTGTACCCCAGCTTCCTCCCTGAATGAAAATCTTTTCTTTATTAAGTGATTTACAAAGATATTCCAAAAGTTCTGCTGCATCTTCAATTAACTGATTCAAATTCAAACTTTCGTCTTTTACTCCCCAGTAAGAACCGCCAGTTCCTCTCTGGTCCCAACAAACGATTGTAAATGCATCACACAAGTCGCTATGTCTTGCCAATACTCCGTGACGATTGGTCACCCCTGGTCCACCATGTAAAAACAAAAGCACCGGATTCTCTTTTTTCTCTCCGCGAATATGGATTTTCTGATTTACTCCGCCTAATTTCACCTTGCGAATTTCATCGATTTCGTAAGTCATATTTTCCCTCTTTTCTATGTTCTTTTCCGTTCTACATTTTTATTATTATATCATAGATAGTTTAAAAGAGAAACTATAATAACAACACAAAAAGAAGCACTTCGACTTGCGAAGTGCCTCATATTTTTTGCTAAGGAGTATTCAATTATACAACCGCTGCACCAAATGGCATAAGTGCAAGTTTTGCCATTTTAAGATGCTGAATACCGAATGGGATTCCTATAATCGTACAGCAAAGTACCAGTCCTGTAAGTGCATGCTCGATAGCCATAGGAACACCCGTGAGAATAATCCATAAAATATTGAGCAAGAATGAACCTGTGCTCATACCATACTGTACCTCTTTTCCAAACGGGCAAGCCGAAAGCTTTGCAAACTTAAAACATTGAATACCATATGGCATCCCTACTATGGTGATGCACCATAACAATCCTAAAACCAACCAGGACAATCCTGTGTACCATCCACCAAAAATAAACCAAATAATATTTGCTAAGAAACTCATTTCTTTTTCCTCCTAATTTCTTTTCTAATTATCTATATTCTAAGCAGTCGTTGCTGCTGAAATGAAGATACCAAATATCAATTTTAGTTGCAATAGATTTGAACTGACAGGTAAATTCTTTGAATTAAGAAGTAAATTTTTGTGCATCAACTCATATATTAGTAATGAAACTATTTAATTAGGAGTAGTATTATGAATAATCGCACTCGAATTATCCTTCGCTATCTCTTTGTTGTACTCTTGGGCGTCTTTTTACATTTCGCTTATGAACTATCCGGAGAAAACCCTATCGTGGGGTTGTTTGCATTGGTAAACGAATCTATATGGGAGCACTTAAAGCTTCTCTTCTTCCCAATGCTTGTACTTACCCTTTGGGATTTATTCACCACACAGAAAAACAACCTGTGCTTCCTACCAGCAAGAACTATCGGCACCCTCGCGGGCTTGATTTTCATCGTTGTCGTTTTCTATACCGTGACCGGCATACTTGGTTTTAACACCGCATGGCTAAATATTCTTATTTATCTTTTAGGCGTAGCCTTTGCGTTTTGGGTTGAGAAAAAACTTTGTCATAACTGTAATTTGATAAGTGTTAGACTAGCAATTGCAATTTGGATTCTTCTTATCATAGCATTTTTGGTATTTACAATTGCACCTCCTGCATTAGGCATTTTCATACCTGCTATAGCATAAAAAATATCTCCTCATCTTATGATGAGGAGGTAAATTTTTTAACTGTATTGAATCAATCTACACCTAAGGTATTTAGAAATAGATTTATCTCTTCTCTTCGTTTACCAAACTCCTGATAAAAATCGTCTGCCTCGTAAGGTATAAGATAAAAACATTGAAGAAATTTCATATTCACTGCTTTAATCACAGTTTCTTCTTCCGAATGCTCTGCATAAAAATGGCGAAGTCGTTTGGTGAGCCCATGCCACTCCACTAGAAATTTTTCATAATCTCTGATGTTTGGAATACTCAGCCACTTATTGATTTTCACCTTGGATTTATTTGGTGCTGGACATGCATCTTTTAGCACAAAGTATGTAAGTTTATCCTCATCATAATTTCTCCCCAAAGGAAACAAACGACAATACCCTGGTCTAAACGCATGAATACTACAACGCCCTTCCAGATTTAAAAAGGCGCACTGGGGAGCGTCTCCTATCATCTTAAGATTCGGCAATATCAATCCTTCTTCTACATGAAATTCTATTTCTTTCATCAAGAGTTCTTCCATTGATCTTCCAAGATTCTTTGTTAATTGAAATACATCATATGGATCTAACCAAATAGATTCTCCCATATCCTGACAGCAAGAAGAACAGCCCGCACAATCGTGACAACTAACTTTTGCCATATCATTCTTTCCATATAATTTTCCATCGGATATTTCTAATAAATCTTTATTCATTTTCTCATCCTTTATCCATATATTCTTTTTCTAGTCTATCACAAGATATTCCTCTTGAAAATAAAAACTAATATGGATAGAATATAATTAGATTAATCGGAGAAAGGAAACCTTACTATGTATAATGGAAATGAAAATATCGTAATTTGTGATCACCCACTGGTAAAACACAAAATCACAATGCTTAGAAGCAAAAGCACCGGAACAAATGAATTCCGTGCTATCGTTGAAGAAATTGCTATGCTGGTTGGATACGAAGCACTTCGCGATTTGGAGCTTACAGAGGTAGAAGTAGAAACTCCTATCGAAACTGCTATGTGTCCAGTTATCGCTGGAAAGAAACAAGCCATCGTACCAATCTTGCGTGCAGGTCTTGGCATGGTTGGAGGCATGTTAAAACTTATGCCTACTGCCAAAGTTGGACACATTGGTATGTACCGTGACGAAGAAACCTTCGAACCACATGAATATTTCTGCAAGTTGCCTGCATCGATTGACGAAAGAAAAATCTTCATCGTTGACCCAATGCTTGCAACTGGTGGTTCTGCAATTGACGCGATTGATTCTATCAAAGCTCGTGGTGGTAAAGATATTACCTTCCTTTGCATCATCGCTGCTCCAGAAGGCTTAGAAAAACTTTCTGCAGCTCATCCAGATGTAAAAATCTTTGTTGGCAACTTAGACCGCGAATTAAATGAAAACGCTTACATCTGCCCAGGTCTTGGCGATGCTGGCGATCGCATCTTTGGAACAAAATAACGATTTAGTTAACTAGTGAGAAAAGTAAAAAAGACTTCGTCGACCACTCATGCTTGCATGAATGTGGGCGCATGAAGTCTTTTTTATTTGGCGATTAGCCATCTAGCGAGAGCCGATTCGCATAGCGACGGAAAGCCACATCGTGGCGTGGGTCGAGCTAGCTTTTCGAACATATCACAGAAAAAACACGCGCGGAGAAGAAGTTCTGGATAATAATATCCTTTTCCGCGCGTCTATTTTTAATATAACAAGTTAGAATGATATTTTCATATTCGACATGTCTTTTTTATCAGTTCTAACTCTGAGTAAGCAAGTTGAAACTACATTTTTATTATCAACATGCTATTTTTTGAGTTTTCGACACTTTTATCCCTAAAAAGGTAAGAAAAAAGCCAGTTAAAAGTAAGTAGTTCTGTTTCAACATGTCCATTTGCCAAAAAGATAAATTCGTCGCACGATTAAGATGTAAAAAAGATAAAAACGTTATCCGCGCGTTGTTTTATGCTACAAGATAAAGAGAAAAGCTAGCTCGTGTCGATTGCTGCGCAATCCTGCACCTCGTTCCGATGTGCTGACACTCGCTACTTGTCTTATCGCCAAGTACGTCCAACAGAAAAGACACAGAAATTCAAGCAAGCTTGATTCTGTGTCTTTTCTGTTGTCCTACTTTTCTCTTTATCTAAACTAAATCGTTAATTTTCTAATATTCTGTAGAAACGTTCCACATACTCCTCACCCATATCAATATCTTCACATCCCCTAGAATCACTTTCCTTTGGGACTCCTAATTCTACCAGTTTCTGGTCAAACTCTTCAAACCACAAGTAGGTATGCTCATTATATCTCTCAATTGCATCATTTGAAGAACAATCTGTCAAAAATGTAATCGTCTTTCCGTCCAATCTTATCTGATAGAAAAACTTTCCTTTTCGATTATGTTCCTCAAATGTAAGCTTCTTTTGTCCCACGCCAGTAGTAATCTGCTCTACATCAGAATAGCTATATTTTACTCCCCTTGGATACATTGGAGAGTGGCAGATAATCGAATCTTCTGTCACAACAGTTAAACTGGTAGCACAACAATAAAAGGCAACAAAGACTAGCGCGACCACCGCAATTTTCCATTTTCCTATACGACGCCATAGCCAAAGCCATGCATCAGCCACATCGTGTTTCTTACCTCTTTTTTCTGCAGTCTTTGCTAATAGTAGCAGCGTCACTACCACTAGTCCACCCAATACAATCCAAGCCATTCCATAAGAAGCCCATTGTGGATAACGATAAAACAAAAAGTCGTCTACAATCAGTAATTCTTCAATGATAGATGCTATTTTTGCCATTAAAAGAATGCCCAGTGGAATCCCCAAAATTACCATTGGCATCACCCAGCTCTGGGCTTTATTTTTCTTTTTCACACGATCTTTATGCTTATGTCGCTGTACGAGATAAAAAATCCAATTTGTCGTAATAAGTGCCATGCCAACTAGTGCTAATCCAGCATTTAGCATCAAGTCCTCTAGTTTTCCCTCACTAATATTAATAAACAAAAACATGATCGGTCCACTAAACATTAGTGTATAAAGTAACGTCACAGAAAAACTTGGAGTGCTTAAATATCTTAATTCCTGCATGGATTCCTTCATGTCATCGCTTTCAATATTCTGAATGAACTCACTATATTCCGTTACAATCTTACTTAAAATCTCTTCGTCTTTTTTAGAATCCTTTGCCAAAGAAAGACACATTTCCTTTTTATCTTTGCATCTTTCTCGCATATCTTCATATACATCAGCTTTTTCTCGAAGCACTTTTTCAAAGGTCTGTGAGTCTGTATCCAATATATTTTTTACTTCTTCCACGCTAAATTCCAAATAACGCAAAAGTTTTATTTTTCTTAATCGATTGACCTCTGTTTCTGAGTAACTACGATAATCATTTTCTTCATTACGCTCAACCGTAAGCAAACCTTTATCTTCGTAATAACGAATACTTTTTGCTGTCAATCCTGTCAGTTTTTCTACATCTTTGATTGTCATATCCTGACCTCGTTTCTTATATTTGCCCTTAAAGTACACCATAACCCTAGGGGAAGGTCAAGAAAAAACATCCATTTTTTATTTTATTATTGCAAACACTATTATTACAAAGGCCACCACAACTGGTATTCCCATAACAATTCCGTATATAACCTTCTTTACTATTGGACTTATTTGTGGATATTTCCTTTTAACTAAATGCCATGGCAATCCAAACAAAGACCAGATACCAAGAATAATGAATGGATATATAAAGCCTTGTAATAAACGCTCCAATCCCCACTCACCCGAAAAAATCCCAAGAAAAATGTAATAACTTACCGCTCCCATTAGAAATGATTTTATCACTCTTTTTCTTATTTCTTTCTTCTCATAACGTAGATTTCCTTCCTCATCCAACAATTCAAAATATTTGTAAAAGATTTGTTTCTCGTAACCAATACTGTCATTTACAATTTCTAAGAACTTGTTACCTTTCTGTTCCTGTTCCTTGATTTCTTCCCAGTAAAAGTTCTCATTAAATGTATCGAAATTCTCTTGGCGACTTTGCATCTTTTTGCAAACCCGGATAGCTCCATTTAACTCATTCAGTTTTTCCTGCAATCCCTGAATGTTCTTTTCCAAAAGTTCCTGCAATGGCACGTTTTCTTCGAGAAAATCCTTGATCTCGGCAATCGAGAATCCCAACTTTCGCAAAACAATAATTTTCTTTAAAACCGCAACATCATCTTCACTATACTCTCTATATGTATTACCGCTTCGCTGTGGAACTAATAAATTTTCTTTTTCATAAAATCGAATCGTTGCTCTTGAAAGCCCTAACTGTTCCTCTACTTCTTTAATTGTCATATTTTCTCCTCCTTCAAACGTAGGATAAAGTATAAACGAAGTTTACAGTCAAGCATTATTTTTCTTTTTTACTCTTTATCAAGCCCCAACAATTTATACAAGGTTGGCTCAAACGAAAACTCATCCATAATTGCTTGCACTTCACGAAGCATATTTTCTTTCACCTGCTTTGGCATGATTGGTCTGCGTACCGCACGAATCAAAATGTTCTTTGGTGTGTGTTCAAAATCAATAAATTCCAAAAGCTGAGTTTTGTAACCACAATATTCTAAAAGATTTCCTCTTATTGCATCTGTTGCAAGTGCTGAAAATCTTTCCTTAATAATACCATAGCGCGAAAGAATATTTAATTCATCTGGCTTGATTTGCTTATTTAATTCGTGCTGACAACATGGCACCGAAAAAATCATTTTTGCTTTCCACTGAATCGCATTATAAAGTGCATAATCAGTGGCAGTATCACACGCATGAAGGGTGATTACCATATCTACATCAAATGGAGTCTCGAAACCATTCACATCTCCTACTTCGAATTTCAAATTTGTGTAGTTATATTTTTCGGCTGCCTGGTTACATTTCTTAATGACGTCTTCTTTGAGATCAAGACCAATCATATTTACTTTAAGGTTCATCACTTCCGTAAGATAATAATAAACCACAAACGTCAAATATGATTTTCCACAACCAAAATCAATGACATTTAATTCTTCCACATTTAAGTTGGAAACTTCATCGTCGATAATTTCGATGAAACGGTTAATCTGTTTATACTTGTCGTACATTGCATTAACCACTTTTCCGTCTTTGGTAAATACACCCATATCTACTAATGGTGCAATGTTCATTCCCTCTTTGAGAATGTAGTTTTTCTGACGATTGTGTCCCTGCTGTTTTGCAGAAAGTTTTACTGTATCTGTGGCTGTCTTTTTTACTTTATAATTACATTTTCCTTTTTTTGATACGAGGATAATGTGTTCTTCTGCAGTTGCGATTCCATTGATTTGTTTATATCTATTTTCTACTAAATCAACACATCGATTTTCCAATTCCTCTACCGTAATATTTTCATGGAAAACCTGTTTTTCTGTATATTTAGCTATCTGATATTTTTTATCTTTATTCTCAATAATAATTTTCTTATACTCTTCTGATTTGCTAAAAGGATTGCTGATAATGATTTTCTGCATATCTGCTTTTAGCATGGTTTGAAGGTATTGTTGAAGTTCGGTCATTTTGCCTCTCCCTAGCCTTAAAACTTATGGCACAAATTTCTTTATTACTGGTATTTTTCTCATTACCCAAGCAATCAAAATGCATAATCCACAAACAATTACCGGGAAGCCTAATCGATAGAGAATAGAATATACATTTAAGTCAAGTAACCTTTGTAATACGACCATGACAAACCAGTGAATTAAGTAAATCGCAAAGGTATACTTGCCTGCCCAATTAATAAATCGCCATACATTCTCACTCTTGATTCTTCCACTTACTTCTTTCATAAACGTGAATATTGCAATTGAATACATCACACTTGGAAGATTTGTATATTCCTTAAAGGTCGTCACTACATAGCCTGCCTCCATGGAACTTACATATGTACCCACTAATTGAAGCAGGAACCCAACAACCCCAAGTGCATAGCTTACCATTCTCCATTTCTTTTCTAAGGTTTGCTTATTTAATACATAACCAACTAATACAAAAAAGAGATAACCACTTGTCACATCCACTGACAATGGATTCCAATATCCAAATGGAAATACACTTGTTATAAATGGCAATGCAATATTAAATACTAAAGTAGCCGCTATCAGATACTGGAACACTCTCAGTCGAATTTCTTTCTGTACTGCTGAGAATAATGGAATACATAAATACACGCAAAACAAAGATGTAAAGAACCAATATACTCCCACCACCTGATTGTTTAAGATTTGAAATATCGTATCTTTCCACTCTAAAGCATTTAACGGAATGATAAATAGTCCGCTGGTCAATCTATTATATACAACGCCAACTACACTCCATGCCAAAAATGGGATGAGTGTTTTTGAAATTCTCTTTTTAAAAAAATCTATAGTACTATATCGTTCACGATAATCAATAAGAGTCGCACCCGATATCATGAAAAACACAGGCACTGCAAAATACAATGTCGTCTCAATTAAGTTTGCTGTTGCCCAATAACTTTCTGTACTAAACTGCCAAAATACTCCGTTTGTGTGAAGTATTACTACTGCAAATGCGGATATTACGCTTGCAAGGGATAAATAATTTATTTTCTGTTTACTCATAGGTTCTCCTTTGGGGTTATATGAGATTATTTTACATAAGAATTACTGCGAATTCAAGAGCGGCCTCGAATCCGCTTCGCTCCCTTCTTCTCGGCCATCATTTTGTTATATCTGCGATAGCTTCAAACAGGCTCGTAAATCCTTCGGATTTGCTCGCCCATTCGAAGCCATCCAATGATTGACAGAATACAAAAAAGACTCCAGAAGAATAAATTCTTCGGAGTCCTTTTGAATTCTGCCATCGCAGATATAACTAACGTTTGCTGAACTGTGGAGCACGACGAGCAGCTTTGAGACCGTATTTCTTACGTTCTTTCATACGTGGGTCACGTGTTAAGTAACCAGCTGCTTTAAGTGTTGGACGGTATTCTGCATCTACCTGAAGTAATGCACGAGCGATACCATGTCTGATAGCACCAGCCTGT
>JAZURS010000120.1:0-9316 GCA_045606325.1 Agathobacter sp. | reverse complement strand
AAGAAAAGAAAGATCGCGTAATGAGCGAAAAGGAACGTAAGATCGTTGCTTACCACGAAGTAGGTCATGCGCTTGTATCCGCACTTCAGAAGGATACAGAACCAGTACAGAAGATTACAATCGTACCACGTACTATGGGTGCGCTTGGTTATACACTTCAGACTCCAGAAGAAGAAAAATATCTGGAAACAAAAGATGAACTTATCGCAAAGATTACTACTTACATGGCAGGACGTGCAGCAGAAATGCTCCAGTTTGATTCTGCGACCAGTGGTGCTGCAAATGACATCGAAAACGCCACAAGAATTGCCCGTGCGATGATTACTATGTATGGAATGTCAGACCGTTTTGGTATGATGTGTCTTGCAACTGTAGAAAACCAGTACTTAAACGGTGCAGCAGGACTTATCTGCGGTGAAGATACAGCAGGACAGATTGATGAGGAAGTGCTTGCACTCATCAATGCTTGTTATACAAGTGCTTACAATATGCTTGAAGAAAACAAAGAAGTCCTTGATAAGATTTCAGAATATCTCTTCGAAAAAGAAACTATTACAGGTAAAGAATTTATGAAGATGTATCGTGAACTTAAGGGGATTCCAGAGGAAGAAGACATCTTTGTAGATGAAACTGTTTCAGAAGAAGGTAGCACGGAAACAAAAGCAGTTGTAGAACTCGTGGATGATTATTTCGAAGAGGATTAATTAAATATGTTCGACTTACAAGATGAACTAAAAAAACTCCCGGATTTACCGGGAGTTTATATTATGCATGATAAATCAGATGCCATTATTTATATTGGAAAAGCGGTAAGCTTGCGTAAAAGAGTGCGCCAGTATTTTCAGCCAAGTCACAACGAAGGCATTAAGAAAAAACAGATGGTAGACCATATTGAACGTTTCGAATATATTATTACGGATTCGGAACTGGAAGCGCTCGTATTGGAATGTAATCTGATTAAAGAGCATACACCAAAATATAATACAATGCTTCGCGATGACAAGACCTATCCTTATATTCGGGTAACCGTAGGAGAGGATTTTCCACGTGTACTGTTCTCTCGCCAGATGAAGAAGGATAAATCCAGATACTTTGGGCCTTATACAAGTGCAGGCGCGGTAAAAGATACGATTGATTTGATTAACAAGATTTATCGTTTGCGCACCTGTAACCGTAATTTGCCAAGGGATATTGGCTTGGACAGAGCTTGTTTAAATTATCATATTCATCAGTGCGAAGCACCTTGTCAGGGGTATATCAGCAAAGAAGAATATGCAGAAAAAATTCAGGGTGTGATTGAATTTTTGAATGGAAATTATAGCCCTGTGATTCGTGATTTGGAAGCGAAAATGAACCAGGCATCTATGGATATGGAATTTGAAAAAGCCATAGAATACCGTGAACTTTTAAATAGTGTAAAACAGATTGCGCAGAAACAGAAAATGACGAATACGGATGGAGAGGACAAGGATATTATTGCTCTTGCAGCGGATGATGTCGACGCGGTTGTGCAGGTGTTCTTTATTCGTAGCGGAAAACTGATTGGAAGAGATCACTTCCATGTGCGTGTTGGTACCGACGAAACCAGAAGTGATATTCTGTCTACATTTATCAAACAGTTTTATTCTGGAACACCGTTTATTCCAAGAGAAATTTTATTACAGGAAGCAATCGAAGAAGCTGAACTGGTAGAAGAATGGCTTGGGAAAAAACGTGGTGCAAAGGTAAGTATCCATACGCCACAAAAAGGCATGAAAAATAAACTGGTAGACCTGGCTGCCCGTAACGCGCAGTTGGTTCTTGACCAGGATAGAGAAAAGATAAAACGAGAAGAAGGCCGCACCATAGGCGCAGTAAAAGAGATTGAAGAACTCCTTGGATTAAAAGGTTTAAATCGAATGGAAGCCTTTGATATTTCAAATATTAATGGCTTTGAAACTGTGGGTTCTATGGTGGTTTATGAAAAGGGTAAGCCAAAGAGAAGCGACTATCGAAAATTCAAGCTCCGTACGGTAAGCGGGCCAGACGACTACGCTTCAATGCATGAAGTATTAACTAGACGTTTCCAGCACGGAATGGAAGAGCAGAACGAATTGAAGGACAAGAATCTGCCAGAGGAAGTAGGTTCTTTCACACGTTTTCCAGATATCATTATGATGGACGGTGGACGCGGACAGGTGAATATTTGTCTTCAGGTTTTAGAAGAACTGGGGCTTGAAATTCCAGTTTGCGGAATGGTAAAAGATGACAATCACCGCACAAGAGGATTGTATTTTAACAATATAGAAATTCCAATCGACAGACATGGAGAAGGCTTTAAGTTAATTACTAGAATCCAGGATGAAGCACATAGATTTGCGATAGAATATCATAGAAGTTTAAGAAGTAAATCGCAGGTCAAATCTATCCTAGATGACATTCCTGGAATTGGTCCGACAAGAAGAAAAGCGTTGATGAAAAAGTTCCAGTCCCTGGAGAATATTCGCAATGCATCCGTGGAAGAATTAACACAGACAGAAGGCATGAATCAAAGTAGTGCAGAAGCAGTGTACTTGTTCTTTCATCAACCCTTAAAAGAGTAGAAATATAAATGGAAATATGCTAGAATTATTTTAGGTATGGGCGTTTGTGCGCCTTGCAAAAAATAGGGGGTACGTACCGTGAATAAAAATGGCGTAAGTGTTTCCAAAATTGTTGAGCGACTAGACTTAAAAGTCTACACCGACAACATTGATTTAAAAAAACGCAGAATCGAAAGAAAGGATATCAATCGACCTGCGCTTCAGTTGGCGGGATATTTTTTACACTTTGATAGTTCTCGTGTACAGCTAATTGGAAATGTGGAATATTTCTATACCAAACAGTTGGAAGAGGAGAAGAAAGTAGAGATTTATAAGGAACTTCTAAGTTATGATATTCCTTGTATTATTTTTAGTCGCGAATTAGTTCCAGAAGAAAGTTTCCTTCGCATAGCAGAGGAGAATGGAATTCCTGTTTTGGGAACTTGTCGACCAACCTCTGAATTTGCAGCGGAATTAATTTATGCTTTAGGCGAATTCCTGGCACCATGTATTACCATTCATGGGGTTTTGGTAGACGTTTATGGTGTAGGGGTATTGATTACCGGAGAAAGTGGTATTGGTAAGAGTGAGGCTGCGTTGGAATTGGTTAGACGTGGACATCGTCTGGTATCGGATGATGTGGTAGAAATCAGTCGTATCAATGATCATACATTGATTGGAACAGCTCCAGAAATTACACGAAATTTTATCGAACTTCGCGGTATTGGTATCGTAGATGTAAAAACATTATACGGTGTGGAATGTATCAAGGAAAAACAGGAGATTGATTTGGTAATCAAACTTTCCGAATGGAAAAAGGATGCAGAGTATGACCGTATGGGCATGGAAGATGAGCATATCGAATATCTTGGAAACAAGGTAGTGTGTCACTCTGTGCCTATCCGTCCAGGTCGTAACCTAGCCGTTATCTGTGAAACCGCTGCCGTTAACCACAGACAGAAAAAGATGGGCTATAATGCGGCTCAGGAATTGTATCGCAGAGTACAAGAAAATTTAGTAAAAAATAGAGAAGAGGAATAAAAAATGGAAAGAAAAAATGCTTGGGAAAAATACCCACAGGGAGAAAAGAGAAACGAAGTTTTTGCGTTTGCAGAAGACTATCGTAAATTTATTAGTGAGTGTAAAACAGAGCGCGAATGTACTTCATATATTTATGATTTAGCAAAAGAAGCAGGCTTTATTGATTTAGACGAAGCAATTGCTGCTGGCACAGCTTTAAAAGCTGGTGATAAGGTAATGGCAAATAATATGGGCAAAGGACTGGCAATGTTCATCCTTGGTGAAAAGAATTTAGAAGCAGGTATGAACATTCTTGGTGCACATATTGACTCACCACGTATCGACTTAAAACAGGTTCCAATGTTCGAAGATACAGAAATGGCTATGCTTGATACCCATTACTATGGTGGCATCAAGAAATATCAGTGGGTTGCACTTCCACTTGCTTTACATGGTGTAATCTGTAAAAAAGACGGAAGCATCGTAAATGTAAATATTGGTGACAAGCCAGAAGACCCAGTATTTGGTATCAGTGATTTGCTCATCCATCTTTCAGCAGACCAGTTGGACAAAAAAGCAGCAAAAGTAATTGAAGGTGAAGGTCTTGACGTACTAATCGGAAGCATTCCTATGACAGAAGAGGAAGATGCAGAAGAAAAAGTGAAAGAAAAAGTAAAAGGAAATATCCTTCGAATTTTAGAAGAAACTTATGGTATTGATGAGGAAGATTTCCTTTCTGCAGAAATTGAAGTAGTACCAGCAGGCGATGCAAGAGACTATGGTTTTGACCGTAGTATGATTATGGGCTATGGACATGACGATAGAGTATGTGCTTGGCCATCTTACAAAGCAATGTTAGAAATTGATGTACCAGAATACACAAGTGTATGCCTTTTAGTAGATAAAGAAGAAATCGGTAGCGTAGGTGCTACAGGTATGCAGTCAAAATTCTTTGAAAACTGTGTAGCAGAGGTTATGAACTTAGCTGGCTGTTACTCAGAACTTGCACTTCGTAGAGCGTTAAAGAACTCTAAGGTTCTTTCTTCTGACGTATCTGCAGCGTTTGATCCAAACTTCCCATCTGTAATGGAGAAGAAGAATTCAGCATACTTCGGAAAAGGTCTTGTATTTAACAAATATACAGGTTCAAGAGGAAAAGGCGGTTCCAATGACGCGAACCCAGAATACTTTGCAACACTTCGTAATATTATGGATACAAATGACGTATCTTTCCAGACAGCAGAGCTCGGTAAGGTAGACCAGGGCGGCGGCGGAACGATCGCATATATTCTTGCAAACTATGGCATGAATGTAATCGACAGTGGCGTAGCAGTTTTAAACATGCATGCACCATGGGAAATCATTAGTAAAGTAGATTTATATGAAGCGTATAGAGGATATGTAGCATTCTTAAAGGAAGCATAATTATGATCAATCAGGACTTCTATAATAAATTAGCGCAGATCGTTTCTGCAGAAGCAATCATAGAAAACGAACCAATGAGCAAACATACAACCTTCCGCATTGGAGGCAATGCTGATGTGTTTGTTTCTCCAAAAGTTTCTCAGGTTTCAGACGTGATTACTTTGGCGAAAGAATATAGTGTGCCAGTAACAATTATTGGAAATGGAAGTAACCTTTTAGTAGGGGATAACGGAATTCGTGGACTGGTTCTTTCCTTTGGTAAAGAAGCGGAAGAAATACAGTTAGAAGGCACACGAATGACTGTAAGTGCAGGAACTATTTTGGCAAAGGCTGCAGCAGAGGCTGCAAAAAACAGCCTTGCAGGTTTAGAATTTGCAGCAGGAATCCCAGGAACCCTTGGTGGTGCAATCGTAATGAATGCAGGAGCCTATGGTGGAGAAATGAAAGATGTAGTCGTAAGTGCCAAGGTGCTTACACCAGAAGGAGAGATCAAGGAATTGTCCAAGGAAGAATTGGATTTGTCTTACCGTCATAGCTGTATTCCAGAAAAGGATTATATTGTCTTAGAAGCAACATTAGAACTTACACCAGGGGATGAAACAGTTATTCGTGAAATGATGGCAGATTTTAAAAATCGCCGTATAGATAAGCAGCCTTTGGAATATCCTAGTGCCGGAAGTACTTTCAAACGACCAGAGGGATATTTTGCAGGAAAACTGATTCAGGATGCAGACTTGCGTGGATACCAGGTAGGGGGAGCACAGGTGTCTGAAAAACACTGCGGATTTGTAATCAACACAGGGAACGCAACAGCTAAGGATGTACTTCAGTTAATCGAAGATGTTAAGAAAATAGTGTTCGATAAATTTCAGGTGGAACTTGAACCTGAGGTAAAGATGATAGGAGAATTTTAGTGAAACTTGTAATCGTAACCGGAATGTCAGGTGCAGGAAAAAGTACAGCAATGAAAATGATGGAAGATATGGGGTACTTCTGTATCGATAATCTTCCAATTGTGCTGTTTGATAATTTCATGGAATCCTTTGGAGATTCCCATTCAGCTCAGAACAAAGTTGCCATTGGAATGGATGTTCGTAGTGGAGCAGATTTTGAAGACTTGGAATTTACACTTCAGCGTATGAAGTATAAAGAAATTCCATATGAGATATTATATCTCGATGCGGATGATAAGGAACTTATCAAACGATACAAAGAAACTCGCCGTATTCATCCATTGGCAAATGGTGAACGTATTGAAAAAGGGTTGGAACGTGAACGTGAAAAAATTGCATTTTTGAAAAAGAATGCGGATTATATCATCGACACCAGCAAATTGCTTACGCGCGAATTAAAGACAGAGTTAGAGCGAATTTTCATCAATGATGAAGAATTCAAGAGTATGATGATTACCATTTTATCCTTTGGTTTCAAATATGGAATTCCTGCGGATTCCGATATGGTAATGGATGTACGTTTTTTGCCAAATCCTTATTATGATGTAGAACTTAGACCGAAAACCGGCAACGATAAAGAGATTCAGGAATTTGTAATGCAATATCCTGAAGCAACAGAATTTATAGATAAATTAGAAGATTTGATTCAGTTTTTAATTCCACAGTACATATCAGAAGGGAAGAATCAGCTTGTGATTTCTATCGGATGTACAGGTGGCAAACATCGTTCGGTAACTCTTGCAAATGAGTTATATAATCGTCTAAACGGCGAAGAACGTGATTATGGATTGAAGATTGAACATAGAGATTTGTCCAAGGACGCTTTAAGAGGAAAATAGAATGTCATTTTCAAGTGATGTAAAAGCAGAACTGGCTCGTCAGTATAGTAAACATACGCATTGTCAGGTAGCAGAACTTTCTGCCATGATTATGCAGGAAGGCCGTATCAGTACAAATCCGTTTTCGTTATCCTTTGAGACGGAAAATCCAATATTAATAGAAAAATATGCGGCACTTATGAAACGTGCATTTGACATTGATGTGTCGAAGCCATTAGAGAGTCAGGACTGTCAAAAAATAGTAGAAGCGATACAGGGATTATATTTAGAGAAAGCTTGCTGTAAAAGAGCTTTTATAAGAGGTGCATTTATGGCATCGGGCTCTATGACAGATCCAAACAAAGGATATCACTTCGAAATTGTATGCAGAACATCTGCACAGGCTTCAAGGCTTCAGGAACTCATGAAAGAGTTTGAGACCGAGCCGAAAGTAGTAGAAAGAAAAAATTACTATGTCGTATATTTGAAAGAAGGCTCCCAGATAGTAGATATGCTAAACGTTATGGAAGCATATGTTTCATTGATGAATCTGGAGAATGTGCGTATACTAAAAGAAATGCGAAACACTGTAAACCGTAAGGTAAACTGTGAAACTGCAAATATTAGTAAAACGGTAAACGCAGCTGTAAAACAAATAGCAGACATAGAATTAATCCGGGATACAGAAGGATTGGATAGTCTCCCTCAGCCACTTAGAGAAATGGCGATGGTTAGATTAGAATATCCAGAAGCACCACTGAAGGATTTAGGACAATACATGGATCCACCAGTGGGAAAATCCGGAATAAACCACCGTCTTCGTAAATTGGCAACTGTGGCGGATGCCATTCGTGAAAGACGTGGAGTGTAATACAAAGCTAAGGGAGAATTTTGTTATGAAAAAGGAGATTACTGTTAAGACATCGTCTGTGTACGATGCACGCGCGTTGGCGGAGTTGGTTGCATTGGCCAACAACTTTGCAGCTCATATTATCATTGAGATGGGAAGTCGCCGTGTCAACGTAAAGAGCATCATGGGTGTCATGGGAATGGGACTCGATGTAGGCAAAGTAATCACAATTGAAGCAGAAGGAAACGATGAAGAAGCAGCGGTTACTGCTTTGGAGGATTTTTTAACCAAATAAGAGGAAAAAGAAATGGCGGAGAAGAAACTGTTATTCGTATTCAATCCAAAGTCAGGTATGGGGTTGATTAAAAACAATTTGTTGGACATTGTAGATGTAATGGTTAAAGCAGGCTATGATCCTACAGTTTATCCTACACAGGCAAGAGGAGATGCAACACGTAAGGTGCGTGAAGATGGTGCAAAGTATGACCGCATCGTATGTAGTGGTGGGGATGGAACCTTAGACGAGGTCGTAACCGGTTTGCGAGAAGCTAATTTATATATACCATTGGGATATATTCCTGCAGGAAGTACAAATGATTTTGCTCGTACACTTGGGATTCCAAACGATATGGTGAAGGCTGCAGAGATTGCGGTGGGAGAAAATATTTTTCCATGCGATGTAGGACAGTTCAATGATGATACCTTTATCTATATTGCAGGATTTGGAATTTTTACAGAAATATCTTATGAGACACCACAGGAACTTAAAAACATCTTTGGACATGCCGCTTATATTTTATCGGCAGCAAAGAGTCTTGCTGCGATTCCAAACTATCTCATGCAGGTAGAAGCTAATGGAGAGGTGTTCCAGGATAGATTCGTTTATGGTATGGTTACGAATTCTATATCAGTAGCAGGTTTTAAAGGGCTTACGGGTAAGGATGTGAAGTTGGATGATGGTGAATTTGAAGTAACCTTAGTAAAGAGTCCAACGAACCCAATAGAATTAAATGAAATCATCGCTTACCTAACCGGTCTTATTCCAGAGACTAAAATGGTATACAGCTTTAAGACCAATCATATCCAGATTCGTTCCCGCTCTAGTGTAAGTTGGACCATGGATGGAGAAAATGGAGGAGAACACTGGAGTGTAGAGATTAAGAATCATCATAGAAAACTGAATATTCTCACAAAAGAAGAGAATAAGTAGGATTTTCGCTTTCTTTTTCTTGAAAAATGTACTATAATTATTAGCAACGAAATTGTATTTAAAATGCAACGGAATTTTAAATCTAGGAGGATAATAAAATGTTAGTATCAGCAAAAGAGATGCTTGACAAAGCAAAAGCTGGCCACTATGCAGTAGGACAGTTCAACATTAACAACTTAGAATGGACAAAGGCTATCCTTTTAACAGCACAGGAATTAAACTCTCCAGTTATTCTTGGTGTATCAGAAGGTGCTGGTAAGTACATGACAGGTTTCAAGACAGTAGCAGCTATGGTTAAAGCTATGGACGAAGAACTCGGAATTACAGTTCCTGTAGCTCTTCACTTAGACCACGGCTCATATGACGGATGCTATAAATGTATCAAAGCTGGATTCACATCTATCATGTTCGACGGTTCTCATTTCTCAATTGAAGAAAACGTTGAAAAAACAAAAGAATTAGTAGCAGTAGCTCATCAG
>JAZURS010000119.1:0-6133 GCA_045606325.1 Agathobacter sp. | reverse complement strand
AATGATATCGCCTTCAGCTACTTTGTACTGTTTACCACCTGTTGCTATAATTGCGTACATATGGCACCTCCTATTTTATCATTACTCGCCAGTTACGGTGGTGTCCAAAAGGGCACACTTCTACCTCACTGTGCGGCATACTCAGTTATACTAACATAAAGAATCCTTTGCGTCAACAACTTTTTATATTTATTTCCAAGTTTTTTCTAAGAAATATATATATCCATTTCATGTGAAACTTCGAGGATATTATCAAGGATTTCCTTTGCTTCAGTGGCATTCTGATAATTGCCCTCTGTAAGCTCTGTGGACTGTTGTGCGGAAGCGGTTACTTCTTCTGTTGTTGCAGATAATGTTGTAATATCATTTACAATCTCTGTATTTGCTTTAGCTAAGTTGTTTAATCCTTCACCAATTTCGTTTACATCATAGCCTAACGCACTGATATTTGCATTTAGTTTTTCAAACTGGTCAGCAATTTCCATAACCATAGTTTCCTGAACATTACCAATTTCTAATGATTTTTTAACTGCTTCAGCTGTTTCTTCCGTATTCTTTGCTAAATCGCCTAGAATCTGTGTGATATTCTCAGTTTCCTGTTTTGTTCTTTCAGAAAGTGTACGGATTTCATCTGCAACTACGGCAAAACCTCTACCAGCTTCCCCTGCACGTGCACTTTCAATTGAAGCATTAAGCGAAAGTAAATTTGTTTGAGAAGAAATATCCATAATTGTATTGGTGATTTCTTTTACGCTTTCAACATTCTGCTGTAAGTGTTTCATAGACTCTGCTACAGTATCATTTGTTTCAATCAATACCAGTGCCTCATCGCGTAGGCGATGAATCTTTTCTAAACTTTCTTTGTTTAAAGTTTCTGATTCGTTTGCAGTTTGAAGCATAGTTTCTGCTCTTTCAACAACCTGCTCTAAGTGTTCCTGAATGTTTTGAGTCATCATACTCTGATTCTGAATACTATTTGCAGTTGAAACACTACCATTACTGATATTTTCTACAGCTTGATTTACGGTCTTAGATGATTCCTGTAATTCATTCATAATGTCCATTGCCTGATTTGTCCCAGTACGAACTCGATCCGCAATACGAATAATATTTTCTGTCATCTTCTTCTGATTTTCTGCTTCATACTGAATCTTTGCAGTTGAATCATTACTAAAATTCTTCCCTACACCTGTAATATATGAAATCAAGGACATCATTACAGTTACAGCTAAAGATGCAACAATATTTTGTGTGAATTCATCACCGGTTTCGTATCCGTGCCAAATAAATTCTTTTGCTAATGTTATTAATATGTTTTCTGCTGAAATAATCAAGGTAGTAAATTTACTAAATTTTGTATCATAGCAAAGTACTGTTGCCATCAGAGGCATGGCAGCTAAGAAACGCATATAATAATCTTTATATGCATATACAATCATGGCCATTACAATTGCAAGACCTATCATGATGTACCAGCGAAGTCTTTCGTTACCACTATCTCTCTTTAATGTAATAAATGCAGCAAGAATGGTCGCTATCATTACAATCAGCATTCCGATTGCATATAATGCAGTTCTATTTCCTTGTAAGAAAGAGACCGCCACCACAACATATGTAAGTAAAAAAACAACTAAAGTACCAAAACATAGAAAAGTATTTACTTTTTTAATTTGTATTGCACGTTCCGCATATTTAAATCTATTTTCTTCCATAGTGTTTACCCCAAATTTTTAGTATATATTATTCAGCAATAAGTTTGGCTTTTAATACTCCCTTGCAAGCAGTTGTAAAATCTTCTATCGTCTTCTCTCTCCATTCTTTTTCTGTTGGATAGAAAAGCTCTTGATATCTTTCTTTGATAATTTCATTTGTTGTAGCATTGTTAGATGGATACCAATGATTCTGGTTTTCTTCAATAGTATATTTCATAGAAATAATGCTATCTAAGAAGGAATCACCAATAGTTCCGAATTCAAAGCATGTTGAGAATAATGTATTATCAGTTTCCATCTGATTTTTCAAACGATAGTAAAAGTCTGTAGTATCACCTGTAGTTGCATAGAAGTCTTCGGAATCGTTAGCAATTACATAATCATATCCGAAAAGTTCAACACTTTCTGCTTCTGTCATAGTCTCAAATACAGAGTTGAAAATTACCATGTTGTATCTTGGACCATAACCTGAATGAACGTCGATATGTACAATGTTTTCGTATTCGCTTTCTAAAGTCTTTTTGAATACGTCTTTTAAATATGTGGTAGATGCTTCATCTCCTGCACCACCATAGTAAACACCTTCTGCATATTCATACTGTCCGCCAAGTAATGCATTGGAGATTACATCAGCGCCGTCCTCAATTACTTCTTTTACTAAAGAACCATAGAAACTAACTTCATGTCCCATGATATTTCCCATAGTATCTTTTGGACCTAGGAATGTATCTACCTTTGGATAATCTTTATTTACAGTAGTATCAAAAGTTTCCCAGTCTAAAATAAAGTTTCTATTTAAGTCAACATTGTTCTCGTTGTATCTACGATGGTATTTCATTCCATATGGATTTACATTGGCTACTACTAACACTCCGGTGTTGGCTTTATTTATTTCCGCTGAATAAATCTCATCCCAGAACACATCCAACATAACAGAACCGATATAACCTTCAATTCCGTGTACACCAGTGGTGATTACAATAAGGTTTGTTGGTTTTTCTGTTGCAGGAATGTAGATAGAATCAATATATAACCCGTCTTTTTCGTCAATCGCATGACTGCTTAGTTCTACGTTGTATCCCTCTTGTTTCAGGTTATCAACTGTATCTAGCAAGTGGGTTCTTACTTCATCATATTCGTTAAAGAATACGTCGCTGTAATTGTACTCTTTTGCTACTTCTTCTTGCTTATCTAATAATAAAACAAGATGTGGTCCAAACAATGTAATTAGTAGAATTAAAACTAAAATAATTCCACCAATTTTGATTAATAAATTCTTTTTCATAACACTTATCCCTCATTTGTATGTATTTGCATAAAAACACTTATATATTGTACTCTATTTAATGTTAAAACACAACAAAAAGAGGAAACAATGTAGTTACATTATTACCTCTTTTAAAGATTTATACGTTTTCTTTCTAGTTAATTCTACAAGACCTAGTTTTGTAACATCAACAAAGGTACATGGAACAGAATCTTTCCTTATTTGTTCCTTAAGAATACTAATTAACTCTTCCGTATGCTCTTTTGATTTCATATTGATAAAATCAATAATAATCATACCAGAGATGTTACGAAGACGAAGCTGTTTCGCAATTTCAACTGCAGCTTCCTTGTTTATTTCCAGGATTGCTTTTTCGTTTTTAGATATATTCTTACCAGAGTTGATGTCAATCACTGTCATCGTTTCAAGCTGCTCGATAATAATATTGGCCCCCGATTTAAGCCATACACGCTTTTCAACTAATTTATCTACGGAACCACGGAAATTATATAAAGTTCCAAGTGAAACTTTGTCATCCTTATATAACTTTAAAAGGCCTTTATCCTTTAAATAAGGCAGTTTGTTTGCTATCTCTGTAAAGATGTCTTCCGCGTCTGTAAAAATACCATCTAACGCTGATAAATCAGCACTCTTTAGGTTCTGAACATATGGCGCCTCTGGTCTTTCTAAAATAGCAAAAGCAGTTTGATGAACAGATTTTGTTTTCAACTCGATGAAACGATCTATTGTTTCTTCAATATCTTTTAACAACTCTTCTTCTGTCGTTTCCAATGCATTTGTGCGAATAATTATTCCAAATCCATGCTCTTTGGCTCGCTCACTGACATTGGTACAGAGAAGCTCGCTCATATGGAGATGGTCGCTCTCTGGAATCTTCTTAGAAACTCCCAAGGAAGTATTATCTGTAGTTAAAACACAATATTTTCCTGCTAACGTAAGTTTAGTTGACACCACTGGTTCTTTTGTTTTAACGGCATCTTTTACAACCTGCACGACAATTTCGTCTCCAATAGATAAAGTCTTCTTTTCAGACTGCTTCTTTACATATAAAGGCGAAGTGCAATCATCCAAAGGTAAATAACATACCTGTGTAGGAGAAATACGTACAAAGGCAGCATTTATGTTTGGAACGATATTATCAACTCTTGCCACAATAATGCTATTTAAGAGTGTTTCTTCTTCAGGAAAAACCTGAAAATCTACAAAATCACGCTTTTCGTCCAGCATAATGTAGGCAAGATGCTTTTTATTCGATTTTTCATTTAACGCCACTCGCGTAATTGCTAGACGATGCATGATATCTCCTTAATTAATTGTTTCACCTAAATCTAATAATGACACTTTTTTGCCGGATTTTTCATCTACTGCATATACATCTTTTCGATGAATTGCAATTGCTGACTCATTATATTCCAAGCCTAACTTCTCGTAGATAGAAGAAAGTAAAAGTTCAGGCTTAATATTATCAACACTACCTGTAGAAACATTGATATAGAACGCTGGTTTGTGGTCCTGTTCAATCACATCAAATGCATATACAAGGGGTTTTAAATCAACTTCTCGTTCGCTCTTCTTGGTTTTCTTGATAATAGTAAAGCTCTTCTGTGACGTGAATAATTCATCTACTTTCGTCTTCCACTCTTCTACACTAAATGGTGCTTCATAACCATCTTTATAAGAAAGCACATAGTCAGCCGCAGCTACAATAGACATTGCTGGCTTGGCGTTGTCTGGTAATGCAACATATCCTACAATATCTACTCCATCTACCATAGTTGCATTTAAATCTTTTATCATTTCTTCGCTGGACTTTGTGCTGTGAACTTCAATATCCAGATATTCTCCATCACTAGTAATACCTACACCAAGTGGTGCGGCAAAGGACATAATCTGATGTGGTGAAAAGCCTTCCGAATAACGAATGTCTACATCGGCACGACGCATTACTTTTTGGAAATAACGCATCATATCCAGGTGTCCGATGAACTTCATACTGCCCCATTTGCGGAATTTAATTCTAATTTTCATAGCAGACACCTCCTCCAAATGCTTTTGCGCCACAGCCAGAACAACGCTGACGGCAGTTTGGTGTTACGGTTTCGCCAAGAGCAGTTTTCCATTCACGCAACATGAATTCTTTGGTTACACCAATATCAATGAAATCCCAAGGGAACACTTCGGTTTCATAACGTTCACGTTTATTGTAGAAATCCATATCAATATCACAAGCCTTAAATGCATTGAGCCATCTCTGATATTCAAAAAACTCACTCCAAGCATCGTAGATACCACCATTTTCATATACATGTAAAATAGCCTTAGAAAGTTTTCTATCGCCACGAGCTAGGATACCTTCAAGTACAGTTACATCAGCTTCATGCCAGTTGTAACGAAGGCTCTTATGATTAAGCTGTTCCTTCATTGTATCATTTACAATATGAGCACGACGAAGGTATTCTTCTGGATCCTGCATAGTCGCCCACTGGAATGGTGTAAATGGCTTTGGAACAAAGAAAGAAGTACTCATTGTAATCTGACATTTACCGGTACGCTCTTCTTTTGGAATAGTTTCGTAATATAAAGCTGCAATCTGGTTTGCAAGCTCTGGAATTGCACGCATATCTTCTTCTGTTTCAGTAGGAAGACCAAGCATGAAGTAAAGTTTTACCTTGTTCCATCCGCCTAAGAATGCTTCTTTAGAACCACCTAAAATATCTTCTACTGTTAACCCTTTGTTGATTACATTACGCATACGCTGTGAACCAGCTTCTGGCGCAAAAGTAATACTACTCTTCTTTACATCCTGCACTTTGCTCATGATATCCAAAGAAAAAGCGTCGATACGAAGTGATGGTAAAGAAATATTGATATGCTGTTTCTTGCATTCTTCCAATAAGAAATCCAAAAGTTCTTCTAACTGCTTGTAATCAGATGAACTAAGGGAACTAAGAGAAATCTCTTCATGTCCCGTAGCTTTCAACATCTTGCGAGCGTATTCTTTTAATACTTCTACGTCTTTTTCACGATTTGGACGGTAAATCATACCTGCCTGACAAAAACGACATCCACGAATACACCCACGCTGGATTTCAAGCACAACTCTATCCTGAGTAGCCTTAATAAAAGGAACTAC
>JAZURS010000118.1:0-6404 GCA_045606325.1 Agathobacter sp. | reverse complement strand
GTTTTTTTGATTTTTTAAGGTTCATTTAGGGTTGGATAGTTAAACTGTTTGAAGAAAGGAGGTTGCACGAATGGCATATCAGGCAGTTTTTCAACGATATGAACTAAAATATCTTCTTACAAAAGCACAGAAGGAGAGAATTTTAGAAGTGATACAACCATATATGTGTTTAGACAAATACGGACGAACAACAATCCGAAATATATATTTTGATACGGATAATTACAGATTAATTCGGCGTTCCATCGAAAAGCCGGTATATAAAGAAAAACTTCGTATTCGAAGCTATGCTGGAGAGAAGTCGGATGGACTTGTATTTGTGGAGTTAAAGAAGAAATACCAGAAGATAGTGTACAAAAGGCGATTAACCATGACAGAGGATACGGCGATGCGCTGGCTGAAAAGAGAAGAACCATGTAGCGATGATTCGCAGATTTCGAGGGAGATTGATTACTTTTTATCTTATTATGACGGCTTAATGCCGAGGTTGTTTCTTTCTTATGAGAGAGAGGCATATTATTGCAGAGATGGTGGAGAATTTCGTATTACCTTTGATGAAAATATTATATGCAGACAAACGGAGCTAAGTTTTGAATCTGATGCAGGTGGGATTCCTGTATTAGAGGAAGATAAGGTGTTGATGGAAATCAAATGTGTAGGAGGAATTCCACTTTGGATGACGGATATTCTGTCAAGGGAACAAATATATAAAACATCTTTTTCGAAATACGGTACGGCGTACCGCAATATTATTTATCCGGAAATGAAAGGAGAACAGAAAAATGGATAGACTTTTTTTAGGACTTTTTGATACAGATATGACAAATGTGATTACGATAAGCGAGTTTTTATTATGTGTAGGCTGCTCGCTTTTGATTGGAATTATTTTGACTTTAGGCTACATGTACCATACTAGATATACAAAGAGTTACATAGTGACACTTGCAGTTTTACCAGCAGTGGTATGTGTGGTTATTATGATGGTAAATGGAAATATTGGAACAGGTTTGGCTGTTGCAGGTGCATTTAGTTTGGTACGTTTTCGTTCTGTTCCAGGTTCTGCAAAAGAAATAACCATGTTGTTTCTTGCCATGGGAACAGGGCTTTTAACAGGAATGGGGTATATCGGATTTGGCTTCGTTTTTGCTGTGAGTATGAGTATAGTGATGATGCTTTATAATCGTTTGGATTTTGGGGTACAGAAGAATGCATTGCGTTACAAGACAATTCGAATCACAATTCCAGAGGATTTGGATTATAGCAATGTGTTTGACGAGGTATTGGAAAAATACACAGATAATTATGAAATGGTGCGTGTAAAGACCCTTAATATGGGAAGTATGTTCCGGCTTTCCTATAACCTTACTATGAAAAAAGACGCATGTGAAAAGGAAATGTTGGACGAATTACGTTGTCGAAATGGAAATTTGGAGATTAGCATTTCAAAACAAGAAACAACGGTCACAGAGTTGTAAAAGGAGGATATGATGAGAAAGAAATTTTTACCCATTATTCTAATAGGAGCATTGCTTCTCTCGGGATGTGGTGCATCTGATAATAATACAGAGGAGCAAAACACGGAATCTTCTGTAATTGAAAGTGAAGAGATATTTAGTAACCGAGATTTTAAAACAGATTATGAAGAAAACTGTGTTTATATAGAATTAACGGGTACGTCTGCATCTTGCGAATCAGATGCAGTTGAGATAAAGGACAGCACAATCACGATCAAGGACGAAGGAACTTATGTAATAAGTGGTTCTTTAGAAAATGGGATGATTATTGTAGATTCAGATGAAACGGATAAAACGCAGTTAGTGTTGGATGGAGCAACCATCCATAATGAAACTTCTGCATCCATTTACGTAAAACAGTCTGATAAAGTGTTTGTTACCGTAAAGGAAGGTACTGAGAATGTGCTGTCCAATGGTGGTAAATTTGATGCGATAGATGAAAATGAAATAGATGGAGTAATATATTCGAAATCCGATTTGACGATAAATGGGACAGGGAATTTAAGCGTACAGAGTCCTGGAGGTCATGGGATTGTTTCTAAGGATGACCTAATTGTTACTGGAGGAACTTATATTTTAGATGTAGCTACACATGGATTGTCGGCCAACGATATGCTCGGTATTGCAGGTGGAAATTTCAGTATTACATCAGGTGAAGACAGTATTCACTGTGACATGAATATTTATATCGAAAATGGAGATTTTGAAATAAATGCAACGGACGATGCTGTTCATGCTGATGAAACTTTGCAAATATGCGGTGGAAATATCAATATTACGAATTCTTATGAAGGATTAGAAGCATTGGATATTGAAGTAAAAGACGGCAAGATAACCATCGTATCCAGTGATGATGGTTTGAATGCGGCAGGTGGAACAGATCAAAGTGGCTTTGGTGGCATGGGAAATGATCAGTTTGGCGGTCCGGGGGAGAGGCCTGGCAACGGAAGAAGAGGCGGCCCTGGTGCACAGATGGGAATGCCGGGTGGAATGCAAAGTAGTTCATCGGATGGAAGTATTGTAATATCAGGTGGAGATTTATATATAAAAGCGATGGGAGATGGCATTGACGCCAATGGGACATTAGAAATTTCCGGCGGTTCAGTTACTGTTTGTGGCCCAACACAGGGAGACACTGCAACATTGGATTATGATTTAAGTGGTGTCATTACTGGTGGTACGTTTATTGGAACAGGTGGAAATATGATGGCACAGACCTTTAGTGATTCAGAGCAAGGAGTAATTTCTGTCAGTGTTGGAAGCCAACAGGCGGGTACATTGATTACTTTGACAGATAGTCAGGGGAATGTTGTTCTTTCATATGAACCGGAACTGTCCTTTGCAATTGTTATTTTAAGCAGTCCAGAGATAGAGAAGGGGGAAACTTATACGATTACAGTTGGAGATGCTTCTGGGGAATTTCAGGCTGAATAAATAAAAAGGGGCTTTACAGCCCCTTTTTTTATGTTAAAGAACCTATGCCTAGTACAACGACACCTAAGATTACAAGAATAATACCTGTAGCACGATTTAAGGTTTTGGTGCTTGCTTTGTTTGCAAATCGTGCACCAAGACGTGCAAAAATCAATGTGAAAAGGATACACAGAGAAAGCACTAAAAGGTCTGGCATTTTACGATCAATAATAAAGTGGCTGATAGAACCAGTAAGTGCTGTAAATGTCATGATGAAAACACTTGTACCAACGGCAGTCTTTAATTCATAGCCGAGTACTACTGTAAGCATCATGAGCATCATCATACCGCCACCTGCACCAACGAAACCGCAGATAAAACCAATCATTGTACCGCAGAGGATTGACTGGATAAAACGTTTTTGTGGTGAAACAGCAGCCATTGCTTCTTTGGTGGTGTTAACAGGCTTGATAATAAATTTTATACCGAGCATCATGGTCATAAATACGGATGCGCCACCCATTGCTTCATTTGGTAAAAAGCTAGCAATCCAACTTCCGACCATTGTGAATATTAATACAGAAATCATCATTACGATACCATTTTTGATATCAATGTTTTTGTTTTTGTGATAGGTATATGCACTAACAGCACTAGCAAGTACATCACTTGCAAGGGCAATGCCGACAGCACTATAGGCCGGCATATCAAGAAAAGTCACTAGCATTGGAGTGATAACAGCAGCAGCACTAAGTCCAGCAAAACCTGTTCCAAGTCCTGCACCACAGCCTGCTAAAAGACAAACAATAATTGTAATAAGTAAATCCATAGTTTTTCCTTTCGTGATTTGTTTAAATTTATTCTGCTTTAGTTGCTTTGCTCATAATTTTCTTAAACTGAGTGAAGAACACGATAGTGGTAATTGCCGCTGCGAGAATATCACTAACTGGTTCTGCAAGGAATACACCAAATACTTTATCTGCGAAGAAGTTTGGCAGGATAAAGATAAGTGGAATCAGAAGGATAAGTTTTCTAAGGAAAGCCATAACCAAACTGATTGCAGCCTGACCGAGAGCCATGAAACTCTGCTGGCAAGCAAGCTGGAAACCTACGGAGAAGATGCCGGCCATATAGATGCGGATTGCCCATGAAGCATATTCTGCTAAGGTAGCATCTGTAGTAAAGATTCCTGCAAGTACATTTGGTGCCAACATACATAAGCCCCAGAAGATAGCTGCATAGCCAACACATACGCCGAACTGCATGAAGAAAGCTTTCTTTACTCGGTCTACATTTCCTGCACCAAAGTTGTAACTCATGATTGGCTGTCCACCCTGCGTAAAGCCCTGAAGTGGCATAGTAACGAGCATGTTGATACTTGTGATAATGGTCATGGCACCGACTGCAATATCTCCGCCGTATTTTGCAAGGCTGGTAGTAAAACTGATAGAAAGTAAACTTTCAGTTGATACCATTACAAATGGTGAAATACCAAGGGCTAAAGCTGGTCCAAATACCTTTGGATCCAACTTCATGTTCTCTTTCTTTAATTTTAAAATTGTTTTATCTCCAGTAAGGAAACGAAGAATCCAAATAGCGGCAACAGCTTGACTGAGTACAGTTGCAGTAGCTGCACCCTTTACGCCCATATTAAATACGAAGATAAAGATTGGGTCAAGAATGATATTGATACCTGCACCGATTACTGTAGTAAGCATTGCGATATTTGCAAAGCCCTGAGTAGTAAGATATGGTGTCATACCAGTAACGATAAGTACGAATACAATTCCTAGAATATAGATTCGAGCGTACTCAACGGCATATGGTAATGTCACTTCACTTGCACCAAACATTGTAAGGAGCTGTGGAGCGAAGATATATAATGCAATGGTAAGGATGACAGAGAATACAAGTAAAAGGAGGAAAGAGTTGGTCATAATCTTTTCTGCCTGGTCCTTGTTGTCTTTTCCTAATTCGATGGCTGCAAGTGGAGCACCGCCAGCACCACAGAGCATTGAGAATGCAGTGATGAACATTAAGATTGCAGAGAAGAGCCCTACACCAGTAAGTGCAGATGCACCAACTTCTGGAATGTGTCCGATGTAAATACGGTCTACGATGTTGTAAAGTAAGTTAACAACCTGTGCAACTACGGCTGGAATAGCCAGTTTAAAGAAAAGTTTTGGGATACTACCAGTACCCATTTCATTGGTCTGTTGATTTTCGCTCATTTCGAATCCTTTCTTATTTTTTTTATATTTTTATTTAAATATATTGTAAACCCTGTTATAATAATAGAGTCAAGCAAAAAGGAGAAAAATATGAAAAATTATTTTACTATAAGCGAATTTGCCAAACTGCGTGATATTAATATCAATTCTTTACGTTATTATGAAAAACTTGGATTATTAAAACCGGCTTTTATAGACGAGAATAATGGATATCGTTACTATTCTTCAGAACAGGTTTCAATCTTAAATAAAATTATATTATGTATCCAGCTAGGCATTCCATTGAAGGAAATGGTCAAGTTTTTGGATGCAGAAGGAAATCTTGAATCGCAGAAATTGTTAGAACAAGGACGAATTGTTGCACAGAAACGAATCCAGGAAATGCAGAACAATCTGGACTATATCGAGTATTCGCTTAAGAATATAGAAGAAAATAAAGACTATTCAGCAAATGAAGGAGTGTATAAAAGATATTTTGATGAACGTAAGATTATGATTACAGATTTTTATACAGATATTGACATATTGGAGCCAAAAAAGTTTCTTGCAGAGATCTCAAATATTTATAAATACGCACAAAAGAAGGGGATGTTTCCAATATTGCCAGCGGGACAGATTATGCGGATAAAAGAGGATGGAAGCATGCGTTTTTGCTTCTTCTTGGAAATATTAAATTGTGATACTGAGGAAGCAAAGGTAATTACAATTCCTGCAGGAGAGTATTCTTGTACACAGGTAGAATTGGAGCCAACTTTAGACTTTATGGAAGTGATAAAAGAAAGTTGGAAGGAAGAAGGAGCAAAAACAATAATCTTAAATAATGTCATGTTGGAAAAATATAGTTTTGAAACCCGACCTAGTGAGTTGCAAAGGGTAGAGTTTGATGCGTTGATGTGGTAAAATAATAAATAGTATACAATGAATGGAGACTATATATGATACAGATTGTAATTGCAAATATTATTGATTTTATTGCATCTATGATACAGATTTATTCAGGAACAATGAAAGACAAAGGGAAAATACTTGTATTTCAGATTATTCACTTGGGCATGCAAACGGTAAGTATGTTATTACTTGGAGCTATTCCGGGTGCCATTAGTAATGTGCTTTCATGTGTGAGAAATTACCTTTGTTCCAAAAACGTTTTTACATGGCCAATTAAAATTGTTTTAATTGTTTTGTCTCTCGTGTTGACGGTTCCATTTAATAACCAAGGCCTTTTGGGCTATTTGCCGTTTGTGGT
>JAZURS010000117.1:0-8350 GCA_045606325.1 Agathobacter sp. | reverse complement strand
TAGAATTTATAGATAATGCTAGAGAAGAAAAAATACCGATTTCAGGCTTTCAACTTTCTAGCGGATATACCGCTCAGGATACAGTTGAGGGATCAAAACGCTGTGTATTTACATGGAATAAAGAACGTTTTAAAGACCCTGCACATTTCTTTAGTGAAATGGAAAAGAAGGGGATTGTGGTATCACCAAATGTAAAACCTGGAATTCTATTAGTACATCCTAGAATAGATGAATTTGTTAACGCGGATATCTTGGTAAAAGATAGTCAGTCTGATTCACCATGCGTTGGGAAATGGTGGGGTGGAAAAGGGGTATTTGCTGACTTTACAAATCCCAAAACACGTGAATATTGGAAAGAACAGTTAAAAGAGCATGTATTAAAATATGGCACAACATCCGTTTGGAATGATAACTGTGAATATGACAGTATTTTAGATTTGGATGCACGTTGTGATTTTGATGGAAAAGCAGGCACAATTGGACAATTAAAAGCTATAATGGCAAATCTAATGTGTCATATTACAGAAGAAGCGATTCAGGAAACCTATCCAGGCACGAGACCATTTATTGTTTGTCGTGCAGGATATGCAGGTATTCAACAGTATGCACAGACATGGTCGGGTGATAATTATACCTCATGGGATACCTTAAAATACAATATTGCAACAATGCTTGGTATGAGTCTTTGCGGGGTATCAAACTATGGTTCAGACATCGGTGGGTTTGCAGGTAATTCTCCAGAACCAGAACTTTTGGTTCGCTGGATACAAAATGGTATTTTTCATCCAAGATTTTCAATTCATTCTGTAAACTATGATGTTACAGTAACAGAACCTTGGATGTATCCTGAATATACCGACATAATTAGAAATGCAATAAATTTGCGATATCAAATGATGCCATATATGTATTCTTTGATGTATCAAACTCATGTAAGTGGACAAAGCATGTTACAACCATTATGTAGCGTATTTCAGCAGGATACAACTTGTTATGACGAGGCAGAATGTTTCATGCTTGGAGATGCATTATTCGTTGCAAATGTTTTAGATAAAGGACAGACTGTAAAATCGATTTATATTCCAAAAGGAAGTAATTTTTATGATTTCAATTCAAGAGTGAAATATGAAGGTGGACAAACGATTGAGATTCCTGTTTCGCTTGATAGCATACCTATGTATTTAACAAGTGGAGCAATTCTTCCTATGACAGATAACATTTGTCACAATCTATCGGAAGATATTGCAAAAGATTTACATCTTATTTGTGTAGCGGATTGTGATAATAAATTTGTTTTATATGAAGACGACGGAAAAACCTTAGAATACAAGGATGGTATGTATCGCAAAACCATAGTCGATATGTCTGTATGTAATAATATTTCTATATCTTTTACAACTGAAGGTAAATATGAAAGCAATTATAAACAGATACACTTAGATGTGGTATATCCTAAGAATGCGCCATTTGCAGTTAGCGTAAATGGACAAATGTTGCCACAGATCTTATATAAAAAGAAGTTTGATTCCGTTGCAACAGGTTGGCACTATAATCTTTCAACTAAATCAGTTGAGATTAAATATGAAAATCATGTAGAAGATTATAAGGTTGAGATTTATACAGATGCTACCGATTTAATTGGCACGTAGGAAGGGAAAATGTATGTTAAAAGCAGTCATTTTTGATTTAGATGGTTTGTTGTTGGATACAGAGATTGTGGCATTTAAAGTATATGAAGAATTAGGCAGACGTTTCAATTTTGAATTAACATTGTCAGAATTTATGCAGGATTTCTGCGGTCGCCCACTTAGACGTAATGTTGCATATTGTAATGAAAGGTTTCAATTGCCATGGGAGTTTGAAGAAGCAGTGGAAGAAGTTCTTCGAATTGAAAAGAAAATATTAGACGAAGGCGTTGATGTGATGCCTGGTGCAAGAGAATTACTCGATTTTCTAAAAGAAAATAATTACAAAATCGCTGTAGCCTCATCTAGTGCAAGAGAGCGTTCTATTAAACTTTTAGAGCAGCATGATCTTGTGAAATACTTTGATGACTATGTTTTCGGACCAGAAGTAGAAAAAGGGAAACCAAATCCAGATATCTTTTTAAAAACTGCAAAAAAACTGGGAGTAGAACCATCAAATTGTTTGGTTTTGGAAGATAGCCAGGCAGGCATACAGGCTGCGTACAGTGCAGGAATGCGGGTGATTTGTATACCAGATTTGAAATATCCGACAGAAGAGTATGTTGAGAAAGCGACTGCCGTAAAAGAATCATTATTTGATGTAATTACATATTTGATGGAAGAATAGTGCAACTCTACTGACAATCGGTTGCCAATTTAACCTTCATGAAATAAAATTAGCATATACAAAATGCTTAGATTTCATGGAGGTTTTATTATGTTTGAAATTGATAGAGCAAAATTTGGAGCATTTATATCCGAGCTTCGTAAAGAAAAAGGGATTACACAGAAAGAATTAGCTGGAAAACTATGTATATCGGATAAAGCAATTAGTAAGTGGGAAACAGGTAATAGTATTCCAGATGTGTCTCTTTTAGTGCCACTTGCTGAGATTTTAGGAATTAGTACTACGGAACTTTTAGAATGTCGTAAGATAGAACAACCAGAATCTATGGGCAAAGAAGATACTGATAATATAGTTAAGAAAGTAATTGAATTATCAGAAGACAGATATAGTTATAAGTCAAAGAAGAAAATAATCATTTATCTTTTGTGCGCTTTTATATCTATCGTGGGCATGTTTTGTTTATATCTATTACAGAAAGAGGTCGTATTATTACAAGCCATTGATATTATGCCTGTTTATATGGTCGCCACTTTAGCAATCGGTTTTGGTGCATATTTTTGGATTTTTATTAAAGAAAGACTTCCGAAATATTACGATGAAAATGAAATCAGTGTCTATGTCGATGGCATCTTACATATGAATATGCCAGGAGTCGCGTTTAACAACAATAACTGGCCTCATATCGTAGATGCACTTCGTTGCTGGTCAATATTTGGAATGATATTTTTCCCATTTGTTTATTTACCACTTATGGCAGAATTTAAAGAATATGGAGTCATTACACAGTTAATATTGGTGTTAGGAAGTGTTCTAGGGGGGCTATTTATTCCTGTATATGTTTTAGGTAGAAAATATCAGTTTGGAGATAATAAATCCATGAATCTAAGCGAAAAAAAGAAAAAATCAAGTTGGATATGGATAGTTGTTCTTTTAATTATATTAAGTGTACTTGGTTTTACTGGAAATCTTGGCACAATTCGTTCTGGTACTCGTATCATGTTTTTCTCAAATGAAGGAAGAGATTATTGGAAGGCGAATTATCAGTATTTTGACGGTTATATGCAGCGTAATTTGTGGATGGAGGAGAATGATAAATTAAATGTTTCTTTTGAAACAAATGAAGGTCAAATAACCCTTGAAATTAGAGATAATGAAGGCAATATTATCTTCTTTGAAAAAAATATTGAGACAAAAGAGTTTGTAATAGACGTGTCTGGAAAAATCACAGTTCGTGTAGATGGTGATAAACACGAGGGAAGTTTCTCTTTTGAATAAAATATGGTTATAGTAAAACATTTTTGTGTGTAAATTAAGTTATAATAAGCATAATTTTTCGGTATAACCATAATCGTCCTAATTCATTGACAAAAACCTTTCAAAAGAATACAGTTATTATAATATTTTGTTTCGAAGAAGGAGTTGTTTTATATGAATTTTAACGGCGTAGATTTTGATACTTATTTTAAAAATTATCCTGATAAAAATGGATACTTTGGAAAGTATGGTGGTTCCTATGTAACACCTGAATTACAGAAAGCGATGGATGAGGTTACAGAGGCATATTTTACCATTTGTAAGTCTAGAAAATTCATTGATGAATTAAGACGCATCCGTAAAGAGTTCCAAGGAAGACCTACTCCAATTTCTCATTTGGAGAGATTGTCTAATAAAATTGGTAATGTGCAACTTTATGTTAAACGTGAAGATTTAAATCATACAGGTGCACACAAGTTAAATCACTGTATGGGTGAAGCACTTCTTGCAAAATATATGGGAAAGAAAAAATTAATTGCTGAAACTGGTGCAGGACAGCATGGTGTAGCTATTGCCACAGCTGCAGCTTACTTTGGTTTAGAATGTGACGTATATATGGGCTCTGTTGATATTAAAAAACAGGCTCCAAACGTGGCTAGAATGAAGATTTTAGGCGCAAACGTAGTAGAAGTAACACATGGTCTTGCTACTTTAAAAGAAGCTGTAGATGCAGCGTTTGATGCGTATGCAAAGGACTATGAAAACAGTATTTATTGTATCGGTTCTGTTGTAGGACCACACCCATTCCCAATGCTGGTTCGTGATTTCCAAAAAATTGTTGGTATAGAAGCAAGAGAGCAGTTCGTAGATATGACTGGTGAACTTCCAGATGCAGTAGTTGCATGTGTAGGTGGTGGTTCAAACTCAGCAGGTTTCTTCTCAGGATTCTTAAATGATCCTGTAGATATTTATGGTATCGAACCATTAGGAAGAGGAACAAAACTTGGTGATCACGCTGCGACACTCCAGTATGGTTCTGAAGGTGTTATGCATGGCTTTAACAGTATTATGTTAAAAGATGAAAATGGTGAACCAGCTCCAGTATATTCTGTAGCAAGCGGTTTAGATTATCCATCATCAGGTCCAGAACATGCATTTTTACATGAACTCGGCAGAGTAAAATATGATGTTATCAATGACGAAGATACGATTGATGCATTCTTTGAATTATCAAGAATGGAAGGTATCATTCCAGCGATTGAAAGTGCACATGCTGTTGCATATGGTATTAAGTTAGCAAAAGAAATGGAAACCGGGTCTGTTCTTATTTGTCTCTCTGGTAGAGGGGATAAGGATATGGATTACATTATTGAAAACTATGGAATTCGTTAATTAAAGACAGCGTCTGATTTCAATGGTACATACATTGGAATTAGGCGCTTTTTATGTTATAATCATTGCATGCATTTGAAACAATAGGAGAATGTATCATGAAAAACAACCTATTTCATAAACTTTATACAATTTTATTCTTTCTATTTTGGTTTGGATTCTTAATCTTTGCCGCATATATCTGCTTACGAGACGAAAACTATGGAATGTTATTATATTCAGGATTATTTTGGATTGCAGGGATTATTTTTGCCAAGAAAAAATTATTTAATAGCAACCAGAAGAAAACAAAATCAGCTTTTCCACCATTTGGAATGGTTCTTCTTGTTATATCATGGATAACATTACTTGTAGCAGGAATTGGATTATCTATACAAGGATTCTTACAGAAAGAGTTTGGTCTGTTATTTATGGGATGTTTTTTCTTCTTTGGAGCAATTGGTTTTCTTCTAGGAGTTTTGACATTCAAAGGATGTTTCGATAACTGTAAAACAGATATATTTGGTCTTTATGTAGGCATATTCTTTGTGTTATGCGGTAGTGGTTTTGGCGCAATGATTATTCAGCAAGGATTTAATCCTTTAGTTGTTATTCCAGGGCTTATGGTACTTGCTGGCATAGCGCAAGTTGTAAAGTGTTTTAAAAAGGAATAAAGGAAATAATATGGTTATGAATGAAATCTATCTTGATAGAACTGAAAAGGATAATTCTAAATGGTTAGAACTGATTTCTGAAGAATTGAAAACTTCTAAACGTTTTGAAATTCATTGTTGGGATGAAGAAACAGAATGTATCGAATTGGCTTTGAACTATGGAAGTTTAAAAGATAGCAACTGGAAATATGGTAAAATCATTGAAGGTGATGTTACTCCAGAATTTGTATCGATGGTTCTTGAAACACCAAAACCAACAGATGTTGAAATTTATAATAAAATGACTCCATTTTTCAATATATTCTTGGATTATGATACTTTTCAAAGTTGTCATTATGGAACAGAGATTTATATAAAGGAGAAATAGAATGAGCGTTTGTACATTTATAGCTTCGGACTATCCTTTAAGAGAAGTAGCACCAAAAGCCGATGATAATTTCTACCTTCTTTCATTTGAAAATGTCAGCGACTATACAGACATGAAATATGGTGTTTATCTTGAGTGGGATTACACTGACGGACGAGCAAAACAGGTTTTAAACTATATAAAAGAAACATTAATACAAACAGATTCTGTTGAATTTTGGCATGTTTGGCTGATGGATTATTATGAATACGAGGATAGTCCAGTTATTCATAAACGTAAGATTTCCATTGATGAAATGACAATCCAAGACATCAAAGAAATAGACAATGCTGATATTTGGAATAAACCAGATAAACTGATTCCAAGTAGACCATCGTTCTATAAACTAATCATTAAAAAATAACAACACTGTTGAATTTGTTGCTGTTTTGGAACTATAGAAAGAAATCGCTCCTATAGTAACTTGTATTATACAGTTTTGGTTACTATAGGCATTATTATTGTATATATGCCCATTATATGAGAAATCGAATAGAATAACGAAATAAAAAGGTTACTAGAGAGTAAGTTTTTGAATATATAAACAAGTAAAAAATGAGATTACGCAAATCCCAATTTATTACACAAAATTTTTCAAACTTTTGTATAGGAACATACCATGAACTATAAATTTATCCAAAATGTCCAAATTGATTGGACGAACATAACTCCCAATAGTTACTTACGAAACATACCAGCATTACAATTTGAAGACACTCTAGTATTTGAGAAGAATATTACCTTCTTTGTAGGCGAAAATGGCACTGGAAAATCCACACTATTGGAAGCAATTGCAGTTGCATACGGATTTAATCCTGAAGGTGGAACGAAAAATTACAACTTTTCAACCTATGATTCCCATTCAGATTTACATGAAGCAATTCGTCTCGGAAAAGGAGCATACAAGCCAGAATGGAGCTATTTTTTACGTGCAGAGAGTTTTTATAATGTTGCAACAAAAGAAATGGAATATTCTACTTCAGATCATCCATCCCAGAAATATCACGAGAAATCTCATGGGGAAAGTTTTTTTGCTTTAGCGCAAAGTAGTTTTCGTCCAAATGGACTGTATCTTTTAGATGAACCGGAGGCTGCTTTGTCACCACAACGTCAACTTACATTGATGATTGAGATGCACAAATTGGCACAGAATGGTGCACAGTTTATTGTAGCAAGTCATTCGCCGATTTTGCTTGGGATTCCTGATGCTCAGATTTTATCTTTTGATGACGGAGTGATACATGAGTGTGAATATACTGATACAGATAGTTATCAGGTAACAGAAATGTTCATCAATAACAGAGACTATTTATTGAAACGACTTTTATCTGAATAATATACATAGAAAACCACAGATTTACTGTGGTTTTTTTCTTTATTTTCCTTTATAATGGCTATGTATGTTTATGAAATATAAAACTATAGGAAACAGGAGATTTTAACTTTGAGAAAATTAGCATTAAGTGATGAAATCTTGATGAAGGTTGAAAAACCTGCAAGATACATCGGTAATGAATTAAATAGCGTTGTAAAAGATAAAGACGCAGTGGATATTCGTGTTGCTATGTGTTTCCCTGATGTGTACGAAATTGGTATGTCACATCTTGGAATTCAGATTCTTTACGATATGTTTAACCGACGTGAAGATACCTGGTGTGAACGAGTGTATTCACCATGGGCAGATTTACATCAGATTATGAAGGAAGAAAATATCCCATTATTTGGTTTGGAATCACAGGAACCTATTAAAGATTTTGATTTCTTAGGAATTACCATTCAGTACGAAATGTGCTATACAAACATTTTACAAGTGTTAGATTTAGCACAGATTCCTTTATTGGCAAAAGATAGAACAGAAGAACATCCTATTGTTATGGGTGGTGGTCCATGTACTTACAATCCTGAACCAATCGCAGAGTTCTTTGACTTCTTCTATATTGGAGAAGGAGAGACTCAGTATGATGCCATTTTAGATATGTACAAAGAAATGAAGAAAAACGGTGCTACACGTGCTGAGATTCTTCATGCCATTGCAAAAATTGAAGGTATGTATGTACCATCTCTTTATGATGTTACTTACAAGGAAGATGGCACAATCGACCAATTTATTCCTAAATATGATGATATTCCTGCAACGATTAAACGTCAGGTACAGGTAGATTTAGATACAGCAATTTATCCAGAAAAACCAGTAGTTCCTTTTATTAAGGCTACTCAGGATAGAGTTGTGCTTGAAATCCAGCGTGGGTGTATTCGTGGATGTCGTTTTTGTCAGGCAGGTATGATTTACCGTCCAAATCGTGAAAAAGACGTAGAAGTATTAAAAGAATAC
>JAZURS010000116.1:0-5685 GCA_045606325.1 Agathobacter sp. | reverse complement strand
CCCTACACACCATTTCAAGAGATTTATCTGGACTTTATCCCAGCGGACACATATCTTACTTCTGGAATCTGGACAATTCGTCTTGTTCCGCAAAACCTTCGTAGCGGACTATGGGATATGTGGCTCCCATCTTCTGCTATTCGGAATGAAGCCACTGCATTTTTACTTCCGGATCCCTATACCACACTAACCATTCCCTCTACCTCCGCTCGTGCGATTACCGTCGGTGCGTATGACTCTCGTCAAAATACACCTGCATCCTTTTCTGGAAGGGGATTCACCTGGAACAACCAGCTAATCAAACCAGACATTGTTGCCCCCGGCGTAGACATTATATCCTGCTCACCTGGTGGTGGATACGAAACTCGAACTGGTACATCGATGGCTACACCTTTTGTAACTGGCACCGCGAGCTTATTCATGCAATGGGGAATCGTGGAAGCGAATGATTTATTTTTATATGGGGAAAAATTGCGTGCATATTTGATTAATGGTGCAAAGCCTCTTCCCGGGTTTGATACTTATCCCAACCCACAAACAGGCTGGGGGGCTTTGTGTGCACTTAATTCTTTATTTTCGTAATGAAGTATGCTACTATATACAACATGAGTAAACTTAAAAAGAAAAGCAAAAAGAAAACAAACAATTATTTAAAAATCATATTACCACTTAGTTTGATTATTCCTGTTTCCTTTTTCCTTCTTATGCTGCTCCTATCTCAGAGTTCTGGAAACTCACATGTTTCCTCTACAAACAAGAACACAGAGAGCACTGTAACGAAAGAAACTGAAACAGAAAACGATACTCAGACACAGACTCCGAGCGAAGCGTTATCTTACAACGATAAGATTGCATTGGACTTTGTAGAACAGCCATTGCCACGAACCAGAGAAGAGGCCGTCGCAAAAATAAAGGAACTTGCACGTTGGTATCCTGCATATCACTTTGTTGCTGAAAATGAAGCGCAGTATCCAATTGAGTTGCTTTTATCTGGTGCTGGCAATCCTGAAATGGCAGACTATCTCTATGGCTACCTTTCTTCTGACGGAACCATCACTGGCGGATTTACAGAAGATGAAAAACCAGAAGACCATCCACTCTTCCTTCAGTTTGACCCTCGTTGGGGATATCTTCCATTTGGAACAAGAGGAACCGTCGGCAGTTCAGGCTGCGGCCCAACCTGTTTATCCATGGCAGTCTTTTATCTGACAGGAGATCGCAATTGTACCCCGGGTGCTGTTGCTCAGTTTACACTCGACTATCGCTATTACATTGAGGGTGTTGGCACTTCTTGGAGCCTGTTAACAGACTATCCTAGACAATTTGGCTTATCCTCTTATCGAATTAACATGGATGAGGCCAGTATGAAAAGAGAACTAGATAACGGTCACTACCTTATCTGTTCTGCTCGTCCAGGAAACTTTACTTCTACCGGACACTTTATCCTTATTTATGGATATGATGAAAATGGGTTTAAAATCAACGATCCAAAATCCGTATACCGTAGTCGATTACCTTGGACTTATGAACAAATTAAAAATGACTTTAAAGCAATTTGGTCAGTCGGAAAATAAAGAAGACGCCTATCTAAGGCGTCTTCTTTTTACTTCATAAATAACTCATAAAATTTTTCTTCTGGTTCAGGTCTTCCAAAGAAGAATCCCTGTACTGTATCGCAGCCTAATTCTGCTAATACTTCAACCTGTTCTGCGGTCTCTACCCCTTCGATAACGATTGACATTCCCAGTTCTTTTAACATCGCAACGGTATGTTTTAGAATCATACGATTCTTCTCATCTTCAACGATATTTAAAATCATGGAACGATCAATTTTTACTGTGTCAAAATCGAACTGTGTAAGCACTTCCATATTTGAGTACTGTGTACCAAAGTCATCCATTGAAATATAAAATCCCATGGCGCGAAGTGTTTTTGCAATCTTATTTACTTCCATATGGTCCATATTACTGATTGTTTCTGTAATTTCTATAACAATCGAACCATTTGGCATTCCATACAAATCGCACTGTTCTACAATGGAATCCATAAGTTTTGGATACATCAAGGTGTTTTTTGAGAAATTGATAGAAATCGGTACGATTTCTTTTCCCGCATCACGAGCTGCTTTCTGAAACTGGAATGCTCGTCCCAACATAAACAAGTCTATCAGATGCACCTCATTTTGCTCCTCTAACACAGGAATAAACATCGCTGGCGAAATGTATCCTTTTTCTGGATGATATAAGCGAATAAGCCCTTCTGCACCTACTGTTTTTCGTGTAGAGATACTTACTTTTGGCTGTAAGAACATACGGAAATTACCTTCACGTATTTCTTTTTGGACATCCTTTTCTATTTTCATCGAAAGTTTCTGTGCAGATGCATTTTCCTTTTCAAGGTAAGCTCTATGAATTGCAAGATACTCTTCTGCCTCATTGATTGCCTCTGGGATCGTAGGCTCCGCTTTCCAAGAATATCCGTAGCTTACTTCAAAATCCAGCTCCTCAATAAGTTCCTTCGCATAATCTACCATCTTCTGGAACTGTGTTCTTTCTACGTTATGACAAATTGCAATTACCTGATCATCATCGTATCGGAACATGCTATATCCCGTGAATACTTGGCGAAGCATATCTGCTAGTGCAACAATACGTTTATTTCCTGTTTGATAGCCTAATTTCTTATTGATATCTTTCAAACGGAAAATATCTGCTGTAAACACGCCCATTCCGTCTTTAAAGATTGGATAATAATCAATCATCCAATCTTTATTGAAGAACTCTCTGCTCCACAATCTGGTCATCATGTCATGGTCTTCTTCGTAAGTCTTGTTGTCCGTAAGTAGTTTACGGATTAAATCAGTTCCAAAGAACACCCCTAATTGACTAAGCATACCCAAATCACTAATATTATCACGTGGATTGATAACCATTAGGATACCAATTAATTCTCCGAACTTTCTAAGTGCTAAACCGATCGTGCTATGTACATACTTTTTCTCTAAGGCTTCTGCGATATCTGGATGTTCAAATAATTTTTCCTCAATATATCTTGGACGCATAAAATCTTCTGCATCCAAAAGAACTTCACATTTTTCAAACAATCCCTGGTCTAAAGATGCTCTAAGCCCCTCTGCTACGCCTTTTCCAGAGTTTTTATGATATTCAAAAATTTCGGAATACTTTTCGCCTTCTTTGGTAACAATGGTAGCACAATCTGCATCATAATAATCGGTCAATACACGTAGAATTTTCTCATACTCTGTATCCCCAGAGTTAGATTCCATGATAAGCGACCAACATTTTGCAAATGTTTCCTGACTCTGCATTTCTGCTTCCAGGCAACGTTCTACGTGTTCTGCATCATTTACATCAAAAAACGAAATTGCTCTTGCAGAAACACCTTTCCACATCGTGTATTTACTTTGCAAAATAAACTTTCCGTCTGGAATATACTTTCTTAACCCTTCTGACTCGTAATCTTTTAACACCTGTGCATGATTTGCATGCAAAGCACAGACCTCGCACTCTTTGTCGCAACCTTTAAAAAGCTGATAACAATGCAGGTCCTGCACCTCATCAAGGGTAACTCCCAAAACTTTTCTAGCAGGCTCGTTCATATACAGAAGTTTCTTCTGCACTGGCTCTACGATAGTGATATACTGCATTTTCTGATCTAATGCAATTTCTTCTTCTGTGAGAGCATAATCTCCCTTTGTTTCACGGAAGCGTTCCTGCTTCATCTTCTGAATCTCATTTTTGAAGACAATTTGGTTCTTTCCATTTTCTTTCGCATAATATACCGCTTCATCTGCTTCAAAATACAGTTCTTTGAAGTTCAATCTGCGCCCGTCACTCATGGTCCCACCAATAGAAACGGTAAATGGAACTGTGTTCATATTCTGTCCAAGAGCATTTTTGATATTCACACACAGCGATATGGCCTCTTCCTGTGAATACATATCATAAAAACATACAGAAAACTCGTCTCCACCGATTCTTCCTGCGTAACCTCTTCCTTTTGCATAGTTTTCCAATACAGTTCCAACATGCTGAATAACAAGGTCACCTGCATGATGACCATTTGTATCATTAATCTGTTTGAAATTATCTATATCTACCATCAGATAAAGTAGCCCATCATTCACCTTATCTGCTAATTCCGTACAAAGTTTTTCATAGGTTGCATGATTATATACACCTGAAAGCAAATCACGTTCTGCTTGTTTTTTCATGCTTTCCTGTGCTTCTTTCATATCCTGAATATTTGTCATACGTGCAACGAATTTGGTTACATATCCACCTTCATCACCTACACTCATTAAATACATGCGATACCATCTAGGTCCCACATTTGGAATCACATAACGCACCTCAAACACACTTTGAGTTGGCTTTCTCAAACATGCCTGAATCTGTTTTCGATATAAATCCTGGTCCTTCTCATAAATACGATTTAAAACCATATTTTCACGTGAAATAAAGTTTTCTACCGTTTCCATCACATGAAAATGCCCCTCTTGAATCTCACTCAAAATAATCGTGTCATTCTCACGATAATATTCTAAAAATTTGTCATGACTCTCCTCCGCCATTACCTTCATCAGATTTAGCTGAAGTTCCCCACGCTCTAATATTTCTTTATCTACTACTATCTCATTGCGATTGAATACTGACATAAAGTCCCCCAAAACATGTTTTTTCGCACTAATTCAGTTTATTTTACCATATTATTCACACAATTTCTATCATTTATTGTATATTTCGACCATAGTATATGATATAATGTGTAGAAATGAATGGGGGGATTTATTATGGAGTTATTTGATGTTCAATATTTGTATTATATTATACGAATCATCGTGGCTGGTTTATGCGGAGGACTGATTGGCTACGAGAGAACTGTAAGAGCTAAGGGAGCTGGAATTCGAACACACTTTGTAGTTGCCTGTGCTGCAGCACTCATGATTATTATTTCTAAATATGCATTTTATGATGTAGTTATGGATGGTATGATGGCAGGTGCAGATGTGCGACTTGACCCATCCCGCGTGGCCTCCACAATCGTTAGTGGTGTTGGTTTCCTTGGAGCCGGAACAATCTTTGTAAATAAAAACAAGATTTCCGGACTTACCACTGCTGCTGGTATCTGGGCTACCTCTGGTGTAGGCATGGCAATTGGTTCTGGCATGTACCTTGTAGGTATCGCGGCCACCATCATCATTGTATTTACACAGATTTTCTTACATATGGATTTCAAATTTTTACAGAATGACCGCATTATGAAACTCAAGGTCTATGGTGTTACAGAAGAAAATTATCAGGCTAAAATGAAAGAATTGCTTTCAAAGCATAAGATTCATCTACAGGAAACCAAGATTCGCAGAGATTTGACAAAAGGCAAAACATATTCTTTTATCATTGATGTTCCAGCTAGTATTGAAGAAGAGTTTTTGATATCGCTAGTTGAGTACGACTGTGAGATTTCTAGAAACATCTAGGATTTAGGCTGTCTACAAATACAAATTTGTGGGCAGCTTTTTCTTATTCTTGAGAAGATATGTCACGATGATAAGGGGATGTAAATTCCGAGCATCAGAAGAAAACCGTTCATTTTCAAAAGCACATGGCTTGCTCAAGTTTTGTGTCTGGCAACGCTTTTACTATCTGCGGCAGATCTGTACGC
>JAZURS010000115.1:0-6799 GCA_045606325.1 Agathobacter sp. | reverse complement strand
CCCATTCTGTTGGTCATACCAGCAAGATAAGCCATAGCTTCTACTAATGAAGTTTTACCACTTCCCGCGTGTCCTAAAAGAACCACGTTTCTAATTTTGTCTGTTGTGTAAACATTCATTTTTAAAACCCTCCCAAAAATAAGTATGGATACATTTTACTAATTTTTTGAAGATTTTACAACCATTTTATGTGTTTTTTACATAATATTTTTAAATTATCTGAATTTTTTATGCAATTTAAACTATTTTCAAACGCAATAATCGTATTTTAAAAGAAATCTCTTTCATGATTTATTGAAATAATGTACAATACACAGTATATTATCCCATTACGGAGGATTAAAAAATGAAATTCGAAAAAATTGGATTCATCGGCCTTGGTCTCATCGGTGGCTCCATCGCCAAGAAAATAAAATTGAATCATCCAGACTGTGAAATCATTGCAACTGCACGTCGTCAGGAAACGATTACAGAAGCACATGAAATGGATTTAATCTCAAACAAAGAATTACTTCCACTTTCTGCCTTTGCAGACTGTGATTTCATCTTCCTTTGTGCACCAGTTGAAAAGAATCTGGAATATCTTCGTGAATTAAAGGACGTTATCAGTAGCCATACGATTATCACAGATGTAGGAAGCACAAAAACACAGATACATAAAGAAGTTATCGAACTAGGTTTAGAAAAACAGTTCATCGGCGGTCATCCTATGACTGGTTCGGAAAAGACTGGTATTTCAAATGCAAACGAATACTTACTGGAAAATGCTTATTACATTATCACACCTACCAAGGAAAATACACAGGATCAGATTGATGATTTTTATGCATTCGTAAAAGAACTCGGCTCTATCCCAATGGTACTTGACTACGAAGCACATGACTATGCAACCGCTTCTATCAGCCATTTACCACATATGATTGCATACACATTGGTTAACCTTGTCAAAGACATCGATGATGAAAACGAAACCATGAAAACCATTGCAGCAGGTGGATTTAAAGACATTACAAGAATTGCATCCTCTTCACCTGTCATGTGGGAAAGTATTTGCATGACCAATCAAGAGCAACTGATAAAACTCATGGATAAATATATTACTTCACTTAGTGAGCTTCGCAATGACATTGAAAACACTGCATCTGAGACCATACTTAACAAGTTCCAAAGTGCTAAAGATTACCGCGACTCTATCACAGTACGCAATGTAAAATCCTACAACCAGGTACACGAACTCTTCCTCGACCTTGCTGATGAAGCAGGTGGAATTGCTATTATTGCAAGTATCCTTGCATTTAAGGGAATTTCTATCAAGAATATTGGTATCGTACATAACCGTGAATTTGAAGAAGGTGTATTACACATTGAGTTTTATGATGAAGAATCTGTAGAATTAGCTACTCAATTGCTAATTGAAAAGAATTATGTAGTACATAGAAGATAAAAAAAAGAGAATTCTTTTATCATTTGATATAAGAATTCTCTTTTATTATTTAATATATACTTTTTTCTAAAACTTCAAAATATTTCTCAAAAGTCTTCTTTGTACATGATGGATTCTGAATCTTAATCCCCTCAACCATAGTACCAATAAGCGAAAACGCCATCGCTACACGATGATCCTCAAAGGTTTCTACCTCACAAGCTGTAGGTTCTCCTGGAAGAATAAACACGTTATCCTTCTGCTCAATTGCTGCAATCCCCATCTTTGCAAGATTCTTTACAATAGCATCTATACGATCACACTCCTGATAACGAATGTGTCCTATATTCATCATACAAACCTTTGATTTTGCAAAAGGCGCAATTGCTGCAAGTGTAAGCGCCTGATCTGAGAAGCTGGACAAATCAAAGGAACCTCCTAAGAATTTATCCTTTGGCGGCAGCATAAGCACACCATCTTCCTCCTCTTCTATCTTACAGCCCATTCGAACTAATACTTTAAGGAACTTGATATCTCCCTGAATACAGTCCATATGAACATCTTTTACTTTTACACTAACTCGTAAAAGAGGTGCCAATGCATAGAAATAGCATGCCGCAGAAACATCTGGCTCAATTACATATTCTCTTGCCTCGTAAATATTCTCATTTTTTCTACGATAAGAACCAGTAATTGTACGCTCAATATGTACACCAAATTGCTGCATCATACGCATAGTCATGCTAACATACGCCATACCATGAGTGCCTGTCATCTTAATCATAAAATTCTGTGGTAACAATACAGAACTAATTAAAATAGCACTAAGAAATTGACTGCTCTTTTCTATGTCTATGGTAATCTTATTCTTTTTGCATTCGAAATTACCTATTGTAAATGGGAAACAGTATTCCTCTTCCTCATATTCAATCTGAGAACCCATTTCTTCTAATGCAACTAAAAGTTCCTTCATAGGACGCTTTTTCATCTGTTCTGAAGCTGTAATACGATATTTACCCTTAGACAATCCTAAAAAAGCCGTAAGAAAACGTGCAGCAGTACCTGCACTACCTACATAAATTTCTGCTTCTTCATTTGGGATTTCACCGCCAAAACCTTCAACCGTAACTGTTTGTGCATCCTCATCAATATGAATTGGAAATCCTAAATCATACAGAGCCTGCATAAAGTGACGAGAATCATCACTAAAAAGCACACCATGTAATACACTTGTACCTTCTGCCAACGCCGCTATAAGAAGCGCCCTGTTGGTAATACTCTTTGACCCTGGTACGCTAGTTAATATATCATGAGGTTGCTCTACTTTTTTTACTTCATATATATCACAATTACTCATTACTCTTTATACTCACTACGCATTCATATTTTCGTTGTATTCATAGAACAACTGATAAATATCAATCTTTAATGCATCGGATTCTATCATACCGATGAATTTAGCTCCATAGTGATATCCATCTTCGATTTCTTCACAACGAACAATTTCAATCACTGCTTCGATTGATTCTTTGGTCCAAATCTGGAGTTTTGTATTATAATAACTTCCTAAGTCTAATTTCGCCTTAGAAACAAAACCAATTCCACTCTTTGATAAGTCTGTAATATCTACATGAACTAATTTTAAAGTGGTAACCCCATCACTATCATCAATTCGTTCTAATTCAACTGTAACGTCCAAATCAAGACGTCTGCTACTTCTTTTTTCATCCATAGTCTCTTCTCCCTAATGTATAAACATAGCATCACCAAAACTAAAGAAACGATATCTCTCTTCCACTGCTTGTTCATAAGCAGCCAATACTTGTTCTCTTCCTGCTAAGGCAGAGACAAGCATAACGAGTGCAGATTCTGGCAAATGGAAGTTTGTAATCAACGCATCAATCACTTTAAACTTATATCCTGGATAAATAAATATCTCTGTCCATCCACTACAAGCTTTCAACATTCCATTTTCATCCGCTGCAGACTCTAATGTACGAGTACTGGTTGTTCCGACAGAAATAACTCTTTTTCCATTGGCTTTTGCCTTATTAATCTTCTCTGCTTCTGACTCTTCTATATTGTAGAATTCAGAGTGCATATGATGATTTAATAAATTATCCTCTTTTACAGGACGGAAAGTTCCAAGTCCTACATGGAGAGTCACCTCTGCAATTTCTACGCCTTTCGCTTTCACCTGTTCCAAAAGTTCTGGTGTAAAGTGTAGACCAGCTGTCGGAGCCGCTGCCGAACCATCATGCTTCGCATAAACCGTCTGATAACGATTTCTATCCTGCAATTGATGTGTAATATATGGTGGTAAAGGCATTTGACCTAACTGATCCAGAATCTCTTCGAAAATTCCCTCATAGTGGAATTTTATCAAGCGATTCCCCTCTTCTACTATATCAATAACTTCACCAATTAACAAGCCATTTCCAAAACTGATTTTTGTTCCAGGTCTTGCTTTTTTTCCCGGTTTTACCAGAGTTTCCCACACATCATTTTCGTGACGTTTCAAAAGAAGCACTTCAATAGAAGCTCCTGTCCCTTCACTTTCTCCCATCAGGCGGGCAGGAATTACCTTGGTATTATTTATAACAAGGCAATCCCCCTCCTGAAGATAATCTAAAATATCACAAAAGGTATGATGCTCTACGTCGCCTGTGTCTTTATCTAACACAAGCAAACGCGAACTAGAACGATCCTCTAAAGGATCTTGTGCAATTAATTCTTCTGGTAAATCAAAATAAAAATCTGATTTTAATAATTGTTCCATAAATCTCCTTAGCTACGTAATTCAGCGCCTAAGTTCTTACCTAACTGTTTTAAGATTTTCTTAACAAAAGCATCTACAGATTCTGGACCAAATGCTTCGTCCTTTGGAGTAAATAAAACTGTAAATGCCATGCTCTTCTTATCTTCTCCAATCTGTGCGCCCTCATAAATATCAAATAATTTGATGCTTGTAATATATTTGCAAGCTTCCTTCATTACCTTTTCAATTTCGCCACAAGAAACGTTCTTGTCTACAACGATTGCAAGGTCACGCTGTTCTTCTGGGAATTTTGGCAATGGATTAAACATTGCTTTTTTTCCGTAGTATTTGCTAAGTGCGTCTAAATCAATTTCCATTAAGTACATTGGCACACGCATATCACATTCATCCATGATTTCATAGCTGAGTGTTCCAAGGTAACCAACTTCGACGCCTTCACAGCTAATGTTTGCAGTCTGGAATGGATGTAAGAAAGTCTTAGTTGCTGGTGCATATTCAAATTCTACATGTAAAGTCTTAGCAACAGTTTCTGCAATACCTTTTAATGTGAAGAAACTTTCTTTCTCACCAAATACAGATACACAAAGTGTCTGACGTTCTTCTGGATATTCTACAAGTGGAAGTTCTTTTGCAATAAATCTCTTTGCAACTTCGTAAAGTCTTCCTTCTAAATTGGCTTTCTTCTGGTTACGTTCTACAGCATGAATCATAGAAGCCGCAAGTGTTGTTCTCATAATAGAGATTTCTTCACTAAGTGGATTCATGATACGGATTGCATGACGTTCTGGTGCATCTTCTGGCAATTTTAATAAATCAAGGTCTGAAGGTGAGAAGAATGAATAATGAATACATTCATGTGCACCTGTAGCACAAAGTGCTTTTTTCAATCTCATTTCTGTCTTCTGTTCTACCGTTTCTCCACCAGAAGTAACTGTTGCTGTAGCAAGGAATGTAGGTGTGATATGTTCATAACCATACATACGGATTACTTCTTCTGCTACATCCTGATATCCTTCCATATCTTCACGATATGCTGGCACCTGGATAGTAAGTGTATCTCCATCAACCTTTGGTTCGAAGCAAAGGTTTGTCATAATGCGGATAATATCTTCTGTTGGAACAGTAATACCAAGTACAGCATTTACTTTTTCAATACTTACTGACATTTCACGTGGTTCTACACTGTTTCCTGTGTTTACATCTACGTGTAATTTACCTACTTTACCACATCCTAATTCTTCGATTAAGTGGCAAGCACGTTTTAATGCCATAACAGTTGAGTATTCATCAACACCTTTTGCATAGCGAGCAGATGAATCAGATGATTTACCTACTGCTCTAGATGTACGACGGATATTATCACGAGCAAATTTTGCAGATTCAAATAATACAGTCGATGTAGTATCTTTGATTTCTGAATTAAGTCCACCCATTACACCTGCCAATGCTACTGGTTTCACACCGTCACAGATAAGCATGTTTTCTGTTGTAAGTGTAAGTTCATCTTCGTCTAACGTAACAATCTTTTCGCCTTCTGTTGCACGACGTACATTGATTGCATCACCTTCTAATGTAGTGTAATCAAATGCATGCATTGGCTGTCCAAGTTCTTTTAAGATATAGTTTGTAATATCAACTACGTTTGAGATTGCCCCAATTCCTACAAGATTTAATCTACGTTTCATCCAAAGTGGTGATTCTTCGATTTTTACATCATGTACATAATGTGCACTATATCTGTGACAGAGTTCTGGACAGTCTACAGTTACTTTAAAGTTTTCGATAGTTTCTTCATCTGCTGTGAAATCTAATGCTGGTGCTTTGAATGGTTTTTCAAGTACGGCTGCAATTTCTCTTGCGATACCAACAATACTCTGGCAGTCCGGACGATTTGCTGTAATACCAATATCAAAAATCCAGTCATCTAAGCCAAGAATAGGCTTTACATCAGCACCTACTGGTGTATCTTCTGGGAATACCAAAAGTCCGTTGTATTCTGCACCTGGGTACATATTTTCATTTACACCAAGTTCTACGCCAGAACAAAGCATACCATGAGATTCTACTCCACGGAGCTTGCCTTTTCCAATTGTCATAACGCCTTCTACTGTCTTGTGGTCTTTTGCTGTTGCATATACAGTTGCGCCAACTAAAGCTGCAGGATATTTACCACCTGCTTTTACATTGTCAGCACCACAGCAAATCTGGAATGTTCCATGTTCGCCACAATCTACCTGACATACATGAAGATGTGTATCTGGAATAGGTTCACATTCTAATACGTGACCTACTACTACCTTGCTAATATCTTTTCCTACTTCATATAATTCTTCAACTTCAAAACCACAAGAGAATAATTTTTCTTCTAATTCCTGTGGAGTGATGTCGATATCTACATAATCTTTTAACCAACTTAATGGTGCTATCATATCTATTTACCAAACCTTTCTGTCTTATTTGTCATTTAACTGACCAAGTACTTTTACATCTGATTCGAATAACATCTTAATATTATTGATACCGTATTTAAGCATTGCTGTACGTTCAATACCAATACCAAATGCAAGACCACTGTATTCGTTAGGATCAACGCCACA
>JAZURS010000114.1:0-18206 GCA_045606325.1 Agathobacter sp. | reverse complement strand
GTCGCGCGTTACCAACTACGCCACTATCGCATTTATGAAGTTTTCAAAAGCTCTCGCTTTCGAGAGCGATAGACGGGGCTCGAACCCGCGGTCTCGACCTTGGCAAGGTCGCGCGTTACCAACTACGCCACTATCGCATATGCTGTCTTTCGTCAGCGACTTGATTAATATACCGCATTTAAATAAAAATGTCAACAGATTTTTTATAATTTTTTCAACTTTTTTTCGCATATATTTCCGACACAATTCATAGGATATATAAAAGAATTGTGAGGTGGAAATATGAGTGCAAAAACTAAGATTGTGGTCATCAAATTGAAGGATGTTTTATTCTATGCTACCGTAGCAGTTCTAGGTATAATCGTCCTATTACTTCTCTACATCCTATTATAAAGGACAGCAAGAAAACCTGCTGTCCTCAAATATCATTTTATTAGATTTTTCTACTGTTCTGTAGTATCTTCTTCGTAAAGACCATTTAAATAATTATCAATTTCTGTAGTTTCTACGTAAACAGTTTTCTTTGGACGACTCTCTACGATAAAGTCTACTGTACTAATGCCAATCCACGCAAAGATTACAAGAAGCACTGCACTAGCACCAATTTTTGTAAGCATTTTCTGGCGTTTTTCTTTTGCTATAGTCTCTTTACGATTTGCTTTTTCTTTTTTATACTGATCAACTTTTGCCTGACTCATTTATATTCTCCTTAAAACGTACTCAATGAATATATTCTACACACATTTCATATAAAATGCAAGATTATTTACATATTTCTGGACTTATCTAGACAGGCCTTCATAGCATCCATAACAGCTGCCCTCATACCTTTTTCTTCCAAAACGTGCACAGCCTGTATCGTAGTTCCACCTGGTGAGCATACCATATCCTTAAGTTCACCTGGATGCATATCTGTTTCTAACACCATCTTTGCACTTCCAAGGACAGCCTGCGCAGCAAATGTATATGCCTGTGACCGTGGCATTCCGCCTTCTACAGCTGCATCTGCCATCGCTTCAATAAACATAAATACATACGCTGGTGAACTACCACTAACTGCAGTTACCACGTCCATTAAGTGTTCTGTGACTATTTCTGTCTTTGAAAAAGTATTAAAGAGCTTACAGACTGTATCAAACTCACTGGCTGTTACCAAATCATTTCCACAGATACCAGTCATTCCCTCCTTCACCATAGAAGGGGTATTTGGCATTGCACGAATGATTTTCACACGTTTCCCTGCCTTTTCCTCCAACCATGCCAATGTCTTTCCTGGTGCAATCGATACCAGTACTTTGTTTTCCCACAAAGCACCTTTTATTTCATTGATAACTTCTTCATAATATTGTGGTTTTACAGCCAGAAAAATAATATCCGAAATCATAGCTACTTCGACATTCTTTTCCGCAACTTCTACACCATACTTTTTCTGCAAATTCACTCTAGAAGCCAATGTTTTTGTAGATACCATTACATCCGAAGTTTTAATTTTTCCAGAACTGAGCATCCCCCACATCATGGCCTGTCCCATATTTCCACAACCAATAAATCCTATTTTCATATTTTCTCCCTCTATGATCTATAATCTCCATTAATCTTCACATAATCATAGGTCAAGTCACAGCCCCATGCTTTTGCTGTTACATCGCCCTGATTTAGGTTTACATTGATGTAAATTTCATCCGCACTAAGTACTACCTTTGCCTCATCTTCTGAAAACGCAACACCAGCACCATTTCTACATACCGCGATGTTTCCTTTTTCGGAAGCCAAATCCACATCCACCTTATCAATATCAAAGTCTGCATCGGCATAACCAATCGCACAAAGCACACGACCCCAGTTTGCATCTTCTCCAAACATCGCACACTTAAACAGTGGCGAACAGATAACACTCTTGGCTACAATAATTCCTGTATCTAAATCTGGAGAACCCGCACATGTACATTCTAATAGTTTTGTCGCACCTTCTCCATCCTTTGCCAGCATCTTGGTTAAATTCATAAGCACCTCGTATAGAGCCGCTTTAAAGACTTCGTACTCTTCATTCTCCGAAACAATCTTCTCGTTTCCAGCCAATCCATTTGCCATGACTGTAAGCATATCATTTGTAGAAGTGTCTCCATCCACACTGAGACAGTTGTATGTAATCTTTACAATTTCAGACAATGCTTTCTGTAAAAGTTCTGCCTCTATCGCTACGTCTGTTGTAACAAAATTTAATGTGGTTGCCATATTTGGATGAATCATGCCACTGCCTTTTGCCATACCTCCAAGCACACATGTCTTTCCGCCTACTTCAAAGGTCACAGCATATTCTTTCATAACTGTATCTGTTGTCATAATTGCATTTGCAGCTTTAGCATTACCATTATAGCTTAAGCCTTCTACCAAATCCTTCATACTATCTGCAATAGGTTCAATTGGAAGAATCTGTCCGATAACACCGGTAGATGCAACGATTACCTCTTCCTCTTTGATTTCATAGCCTTTTACTGCCAATTCTTCAGCTGTGAGCTGACACATTTTCTGTGCCTTTTCTACACCATCAAAGTTACAAGTATTTGCATTCTTACTATTGACAATGACAGCCTTTGATTTCATTCCTGACTTTTCTAAATTTGCCTTTGTAACAGTAATTGGAGCACCTTTTACCTTATTGCTGGTATATACAGCTGCGGTATCACATACGACATCTGAAAGTACTAAACCTAAATCATTTTTATTCTTATCAGAGTTAAGTCCGCAATTTAAGCCATTTGCCTGAAATCCTTTTGCAGCACACACTCCACCATCTATTTTCGTCCACATTTTTTCCATTCTTAACACATCCCTTTTACATATTTCTCATTAAAAGATATTCTTATTTTAAGCCTTCCCCCACCATAAATCAAGAAAACCCTGTATACGAATTTCGCATACAGGGCATTCATTTCATTTATAGTTTGTTTATTACATGTATTTGTCCAACTGATGTGATACATCCAACACATTTGAAAGCTCATTCTTTGCTGTTTCAGCATTGTCTAAGTTTTCTACTGTCATTTCTGTTGCCTGCAATGAAGAAGCCGTTACTTCTTCTGTGGTAGCAGAAAGATTTGAGATGTTATCTACAATCTGATTATTTGCTTCAGAAAGATTTGTAAGCAGACCGTCAATATTTTCAATTTCTTCGATAAGTCCGTTTACATTATTGCTCATTTCTTCAAAGCTCTGTGATACCTGTTCAATCATTTGATCCTGTACCCCAGCTGCTTCTACGGAACGACCTACTGCATCAGATGCCTGCTGTGCATTTTCTGAAAGTTCTTCAAGAATACGTGCAATATTTTCTGTTTCTACACGTGTCTTTTCTGCTAACTGTCTGATTTCATCTGCTACTACTGCAAAACCACGTCCAGCTTCACCCGCACGAGCACTTTCGATAGAAGCATTTAACGCAAGAAGATTTGTCTGGCTAGAGATAGAGAAGATAGTATCTGCAATCCCCTTTACAGCCTGTGTACGTTCCTGTAACGCCTTCATCGCTTCCGCTACATCACCATTTGTTTCCGCGATCACCTGAGACTGCTGCTTCAAATCACCCATAAGCACTAAGTTCTGCTGGTTGAGCTCATTTGACTGCTGAGCCACTTTAACCATATTTTCAGAGCTTTCAATAGTAACCTGGATAGACTCCTGAATATTCTGAGTCATGGTAGTCTGTGTCTGGATATTTTCAGAAGTACAGTTTGTACTGTCAGAAATATCACGCATCGCATTGTTTACTACTTCGGACGATTCATTTAACTGATTGATGATATCCATTGCATTTTCAGTTCCCTTACGAACTTCACTAGCAACAGTAAGTACATCCGCCATAATCTCTTTCTGGTGTTCCTGCTCTGCTACAGCTGCTCCTACGGAATGATCGTTATATAGCTTTGCAACACTAGTTGTTAAGATAATGATTGCAACCATCAGAAATGCTGCACTATATACAAATGCAAAATCAATGATACCTTTACCGCCAAGATTTTCTCCACTGGCAAGTTTATAACCAATCGCAAGGCTTATAGAAGCAATATACGCAATTCCAGAAATGCGACTATATTTCTTATCAAAAAATAAAATACCTCCAATTAATACAAATCCGCCAATTAAAACTGCGAAGTCTTGAGAATATGCGAAAGCAATAATCCAACCAATCATACACTGTCCAACTAATAGGATGTATTTCACCTTTGTACTCTTCTTATTTTTCAGATAAGCAATCCATGAAATAATCAGTGTAATTACAACCATTGCAATGATAAGCCCACAAAAGCCTAACGTACGTTCTCCTCTTAAAAAAGATACTGCAAGCAGGGCAATGATATATAGGTAATATGCACTATTTGCTATTACCATGAACCTATTAGTTCGCATCAACTGCTCCGTTTTGTCCGCAAAGCGGAATTCCTTATTTTCCATCCCTTATTTTCCTCCTTAGACAACCTTCTAATGAAGGTTAGACCTTTCGTATATTATAACATAGACACAAGATATTGTATATCTATTTATATTTTCTTTACCACTTACTCAACTTCTTCCATGATACTCTTGTATGCTGGACGAATAATCTTGTTCATACCAATCATTTCTTCAATACGGTGTGCACTCCAACCAACAATACGAGCAATCGCAAACAATGGTGTATAGAGTTCCTGTGGAATATCCAGCATTTCATAAACGAAACCACTGTAAAAGTCAACGTTTGGACTAACACCTTTAAAAATATGGCGTTTTTCAGCAATAAGCTCTGGTGCAAGCTCTTCTATTAAGTTGTAAAGGTGCATCTGCTTATCCTGTCCCTTTGCCACAGCAAGTTCTTCTACATAGCCTTTGAAGATTCTTTCACGTGGATCAGATAATGAGTAAACCGCATGGCCCATACCATAAATAAGACCTTTCTTATCAAAAACTTCTCCATTTAACATACGGGACAAGTATGCTTTTACTTCTTCTCTGTCTTCCCAATCCTTTACATTCTTACGGATGTCATCCATCATTTCCATAACCTTGATGTTGGCACCACCATGTTTTGGTCCTTTGAGCGAAGACATAGCTGCAGCAATCGCTGAATATGTATCTGTACCCGCTGAAGTAACTACACGTGTTGTAAAAGTTGAGTTATTACCACCACCGTGTTCCATATGAAGCATAAGTGCGATATCTAATACTTTTGCTTCAAGCTCTGTATATTTCTGATCTGGACGAAGCATCTTTAAGAAGTTTTCTGCAGTAGAAAGCTCTGGATCTGGTCTATGAATATACATACTATCGCCATTCTCATAGTGATTATATGCATGATAAGCATATACTGCTAAAAGTGGGAAGTTTGCAATTAACTGAATACACTGACGCAAACTGTTTTCCACGCTACCTTCTAATGTCTGTTTATCATATGATGCCAAAGTAAGAATACTTCTTGTCATAGAGTTCATGATATCTCTCGATGGAGCTTTCATGATAACGTCCCTTGTGAAGTTGGTAGGAAGTCTACGACAGTCCCCCAATACCTTCGAAAACTCTTTCAATTCTTCTTCTGTTGGAAGTTCTCCGAACAAAAGTAAAAATGCAGTTTTTTCAAAGCCAAATTCTGTTTCTCCTAAATCATCTATTAAATTGTTTACCTGATATCCACGATACCAAAGCTCACCATCAACCGGTGTCTTTACTCCGTCAATATTTTTAAAAGAAATAATCTTTGAAATGGTAGTAAGACCGGTAAGTACACCTTTACCATTTATATCTCGAAGGCCTCTGTTTACGCCAAATTTACGAAATAACTCTTCTGGGATAGTGTCATTTTTCACACAAATATCCTTTTTGCTTTCTGCATAAGCCTTTACTTGATCTTTATAACTCATTAAAATCACTCCTATTACTCATTACTTACATTTGCACACCGTAATAGTCTAAATGAGCCTGAAGTTCAGGGGTAATTGCACCACCCGCAGCCACATAACGACTAAACAATGCTTTTTCCTTTTCACGCTTACGAGCGGCAATAATAGTACTCTTTGTGAAAAGTTCCTTGTACATTGGATTTTCTTCCAATTTCTTTCGTACTTCTGCTTTAAATGGAACATACTCTGCAATAATACGACGAGAAACTTTATTCAAACGGAAGTTACCCTGAGACTCGTACTTCATCCATCCCATATAATCCGAAACGAACACTTCTCTGTAATTGTTTTTTGCATGTACCAAATCCGCTTTTACTTTTTCTTTTGCCTGCTGGGACAAATCTCTATTTTTACGATAGAACTGTACATAATCATAGAATTCAGAAGTTAATGATTTCTCACGAATATCATTCCAGCGCACACCCAGAATCTTACGACAAATTTCCCAACGATATCTACCCATGGTTTCGAGCATCATATCTGACAATTCATTTGTAGTCATAATTGGGAAGATAAAACGAGCTGGTGTATCACGTTTAACGCCTGCTGTTTCCTGCCACATCATAGCCTTAGTACCTATGTTTGGCATAAGAATAACGTCTGGAAGCACCTCTTTCATAATCTCTGTACGTTCAATACCATACTTAGGTGAAGCAAAAAATACTTCTCGATAAAAACAAGAATAATCCAACTCTCGAATATTATCTATTGCTGTATTAACCGTAATCATTGAAACGATAAGTTGGTCAATCGAACGTATAAAATCCTTCCTATGCAGCACTGGACAGAAGGTAGTGATACGACCATAAGTAATACGGTTATTGGTAATAAACATATTACGAATTTCAAACTCAACTTTCTTAAGCTGATCACGTTTTAATACATTTTCTTCTTCTCTTGTAATCTCATGGCTTTTACGCATTTCTAATAAATGACCTGCATAATCCACATCAAACTCATTTTTAGAAGGTTCTTTTTCACCACGGTAAACTAAGCAAAGCCACTGATAAGCAGAATATACATGGCTATAGTGTTCCCCTTCTGCATCGCGTGTCTTCTGTTCTCTCCACTGATTATCCAAAAGCTCAGAAAATGCCATAAGCGCATCCAAATTCTGTTCGCCTGCCACATTCAAATCTAAAACTCCAAAGTTAAAGAAGAGTTTCATCACCATAGAAATACTTTTGGCATGTACTGCACGCAAAAATGCCTTCTCATAAATCTCATAGAATACTTTTGTAAGTTCTCTACGGGTTTTCTGCATTTCAGGCGTATAATCCTGCACTTCTGCAATCTTATCATATTCCGCAATCAGTTTCTTACAAGCGAGAATTTCTTCCTGCTCAAATCCTGCATACTTCATAATATACGTTGTAAAGTCTGTCTTAAGAATTTGATCGCGGGTAAGGATCTCAGCTACTTCTCCACCTGCATTTTCTTCATCCTCTACAGGTGTATCATGTTCCTGAACATATGCGGCAAAGTCCATAGATTTATAATATGCCATACGAGCATCAATATCTTCATCTTTGTAAAAACGTGTTTTTCTTAAGAAAACCTCTAATTCACCCACGCGTCTGTCTACATTCTGAATTCCATCGCCTCTCTGGGCATATTTCATTGCCAAGTCATACCAAAGTTCAAGCAAATCTTCGTCTTCGCAAAGCAAACTATCCTTGACACGTTGCATAAACTCCTTCAATGCATCCATGTTCGCAATCATACGAGTCATGATTTCTGCTAACTGCAACAAAACACCAATCGTTAAGTCTTCCTTATCGTTATAAAAATAGCGAAGAGCCTTTTCTGGCATACCTACCAAATCGTTAAAGTATCCAATTTCCCATGGAAGAATTGGCTCTGGTTCAAAGATTTCAGAAAGACTTCCAATAGCCACTTCCTTCATATCAAAATCATTCTGTGCACAATGAATCTCATAATCACTGTACTGCTTTGCAATAAAATCCGAAAGATCCTTTGCTGCATCTCTCAACGCAATGTAACTGTCATAAATAATACGATACTGTTTGATAGCTGCATATAAAAAGGCATAGCAATACACGGGTTGTTCTTTGAAAATCAATTTGTAATCTTCTGGTGATTCATATTTGTAGGAAGCGATGAGCGAATCCTCCGCTGCCACATAATCACAAATATATTCATCCGAAAGTCCAAGCATAAATCCTACTACGCTACCTGTTCCAAGCGTAATACGGTTATACTCTGTTTGCAGATTTACAGAACCACGCAAAACAATATATATCGCTTTTGTAGTTTCCCCTTTACGAACTAAATGTTCGCCCTTTTTAAGTTGAATAGCTACCATACCCGTACCTTCTTTCGAGTTTGATTCATTCTAAATAGAAATTCTTTTCCACCTTAACGAATATTTTACCATAAAAATCCTATTCTCTCAACACCTGAAATGCACGATAAACATCCAATCTCCCATATCCCCACTCAGTATTTGGATATTCACGGTTTATTTCTCTTTGGGCCCCTCGAATCAAAAGATTTTTAACCTCAACAGAATTCATAGTAGGAGCATTCCCTCTAAGCAAGCCCCACTCTAACACCTGAGCACTTGCTCCTGCTGTAATTGCTGCTGCCGCACTGGTTCCAGTCTGCCTTATAAAATTCCCTCTTGCTCCTGCTCCAAAAACTTCTACCGCAGGAGCACAAAACTCCGGTTTCACTTGTCCTATTCCTGAAAAACCTCTTCCAGATAATAAATATCTTGCATTATTTAATGCATTATATCCGCCAACTGTAATCGCCAGTTCCGTCATCCCAGGGGTGGTGATTGTTGTATCTGGATTAGGCTGAATAAAACGTATATCCTTACCGACAATTGGCTGAATTGGAAGCCAAATATGAAATGCTCCTGTGATCGCATTCTCTGGATAAACATACACTGTCCATATACCTTCAGAAGGACGGGAAAAGCGAAAGAAAATCAGCAAATCCCCACTTTCCTTTCCTGCAATTCGATAATCCAGCGTGAGCACCGTATTCTCAAACACAAAGTTTGTAGTCTGAGTCTCCTCAGCAACAGGGAAACCGCCCTGGCTACGCTGTCCCGTTGGTGATTGCACCTCTACACGAACAAGCTCTGGTGCATAAGCCCAAAGCTCCATACAGAATCCCTCTATCCCCTCTTCCACATTCATCTCCACAGTGACTGGATTAAGAACGGAATGAGCCTCCCCATAAAAATGGTGCTGTGCTACCGCCTGATTGCCCGCCGGAACCACTATTGCTCTTCCAATCTGGCTTCCTATATCATCCAAATAACGTGATAATGGGCCTGTTCCTGTATGACTGCCTTGATTCGTCCCTACACCCAAAAGAATCACCATAGGCTTCTGTTCTTTCCTTGCAATCTCTTCCAGATACGCCACCCCTGCCATAATATCATTTTCCTGATACAAAGGTTCCAATGACGACATATAATAAAAATCTCTAAGATTTTGTTTCGCCTCCTTTAGTTTCACCACCACAAGTTCACTTAATGGCGCAGCTCCTATAAAATCATTTAAAGGATCTGCACTTCCTGCCGCAAGACTAGCCACAAATGTTCCATGTCCATTACTATCTCTTTCTGGAACAATCATCTCTGGTGTTTCAGAATTCAATGCTTCATTAATTTGCGCTCGCGTATACTCTACTCCATACAAAAATACATCTATTTGGTCGCTTCCATTCTCCGATGAGCTCATTGTTTGATCCCAAATAGAAACTATCCTGGTATTCCCTGTTTCATCTTGAAATAGCGGATTTGTGTAATCAATCCCTGTATCCACAATTCCTATCAGTATTCCTTGACCTTTCAATGATAATGCAGGCTGGTTTTGAAGAGAAAGTATACCGCTAACATCTAAACTTGTACTATCCATAAGGGAAAACAACTTCGGAATCGAAGTATAAGAATATTGCCGAATCGAAAGAGGAGGTACTGTACTTCTGTCATAATACAATACATCATACTCACGATTTATAGATTGCACACACACCGGCTCTATCAAAGGTGCGTTTCTTTCGTCACTCGACACAATTAAATCATAAACATCATTTGATAAAATTACTTCTGAACAAGGCATAACTACTCCTTTAGGGCATATTATTCTATCATATGCCTAAATCCAAGGAAGGTTCATAGAAAGCAATGCTCCGAATGCAATCGATGGTCCAAAGGGAAAATAACTATCTTTTTGTTTTTTCGTCTGCATCAGACCTATCACGCATCCAACGATGCAAGCTAGTAACAAAGTCCAAAGATTCCGCTCCCATCCAAGATACATACCCGTTACAAACAACAGCTTGATATCTCCTCCGCCTAACACTTCTTTCTGAAGCACTTTCTCAGAGAATATGACCAGAACCAGAAGTGGGAAACTAATAGATAAACCATCAGCAAAAACCATGAACAGCCTTTGCCATAAAAAGCCTTCTTCAAAAACACAATATAAAATTCGAAACCCGATAGCACCTAAAATAGCGCTATCGGGAATTCTCTGTGTATAAATATCGGTTACCGATACCCAACATAATATACAAATAAAAACAAACACTAACATATCCTAACCTCTATACTACAGCGGACAACGGCTTTCATGGCAAGTGAAATAAATCACCTGATATTCCTTAGACACATCTCTAAGGAGAGCGTTTCCAGCTGCTACCTTTGTCTGATCCAGATTCACAAATGGATCATCTAAAATGAGGAATGGTTTTTCTTCCTGGTACATCGCATCAACCAACGCCAGACGCATACAAATACCAATCAAATCCTGATATCCTGCAGATAACCAGTGTGTTTCTCTTAATTCACCCTGCTCACGAAGTTTCAGATTCAGATTTGCATCAATCATCCAATTTTCTTTTCCGTCTCCAGTGAGCATACCAAAATACTTACCAAAGCCCTTTGCAATAGGAGCCATATATCTAGATGTGAACTGCTCTTTTGCCAACTGTAAGTATTCCTGTGTAACCATAAGAAGATTGTATTTCTGCATATCCTTTTTCTGAGATACATGCAAGTCTTTTAATTCAGCCTCTTTTTCATCTCTTAAATCAAGCTGTTCCTGTAAATCCTCTAACTGTTTACTATACTGTGCTTTTGCAGCCTTACACTCTTCTAATTTTGCATCAGTCTGAGCAATCAACGTATTCAACTCTTCCAAAGTATATGGACAAAGCGACTGTCTGGTCCAGAAATCCTTATCCTGATTTCGTTCAAAGTTATCACGCTTTTCACATACTTCTTGATATGCCTCTACTGCCATCTGATACTCTGTCGCTTTTGTCTGAAGCTGAGTTAATCCCTGTAAGGAATCATCCTCCAACTCAAATCGGTATGTACGGGCAAAACCTACAAATTCACTTCGCACATCTTTATAAGCAGCTTTTTCACTCTCATAATTTTCGCTCTTTTCCTTCAAACGAAGGTAAGTCAACGCCTGGTTCTTTAATTCGTATAATTTAGACTGATATTCATCCACTTCACAATATACATGGAAGTATCCGAGGAACTTTCCAATTGAGGCGTTGCATCTACGAACATCTTCCTTTGCAGCAGCAATAAAATCAACTAAATCTTCAACCTTTTCCTCAGTATCTGCATTCTGTTCCTCAACCATTTCACTCCAGTTCTGTTTTTCCCTGTATACACGAATACCCAAGATAAAACCAACTAAAGCAAACAGTGCACTACAGCCGCCTGAAATCATCACAGCGTTTAAAATAACGCGAGTTTCTATCATAGGCAACAGTTCAAAATGCCAAACTGCCAATGCTCCTACACCAATCAATGCAATCAAGAATCCAATTGCAAGAAAAACTTTATAGGCAACTGCGCCAGAAAACTTAGGTGCTACAGCAACCTGATTTAAATACATATTGTAAACAGAAAGCTTTGATTCCATATGTGAAATTTCTTCCTTCTGCTTATCTATCTTTGCATGCATCTGAAGCGCCGCGTCGATATCCTCTTCCGTAGGAACCTTTGTATCAAACATTTCACCTAACTGTTGGAATTCCTTCGCTTCCTCAATCGTCATTTCATATCCACGGGAAGTAATCTGCAACTCGTTCATCTTATTCAGATTCTGCATCTGAATCTGGAACTCGATTTCTGTTGGAATTCCAATAGGGAAAAACTGCTCATAAAAATCACGTTTTTTCTCTTTTTCTACCACTTCACGGCAGATTGACTCATACTGTGCATATAACTCTTTTCTGCGGCTATCCTCACTAGCAACTAACAATGCATCTGCATAATTCTGGCGAATTTCTGTAAGTTCCTGAATCTGCTGTGTAACCTGCTGCTCTTTATAACGAATGCCTTCTAAGCCTTCCTGTGCCGCTTCAAATCCACGAAGTTCCTGAGTCAACTGTGTGATATAGTTTTTTCTCTTTTTAATACTACCCGTCACACGATCTGGAGTAAGCTGATTCAGCATCTCTTTTAACTGACGATTTGCACTTTCAAAGTTATTGATATCATTTGTGTTTTCTGCCAAATTTCCAAGTTTTGCATTGATACTGTCAGATGAACCACTTGCACAATCATTCTGTGCTATGTAAATACTTCTTTTAAAAGACGCACTATCTAATTCAAAAAGTTCATTTCCTATATCTTCTGTAAAATCAAAACTTTCCAAATTGGTTCTTAAATCATAAAGATAAAACTCATCCGCCTTCTCAGTACGTCCGAAACTACGACTGATGCGGTAGCTTTTACCTTTTACCTCAAAATCCACCTCACCACCAAAGGCTCCACCCTGCCATGGACGGTACATAACACGCTCTTTTTCAAAAGCGCCCGCAGATTTTTTAGAGTCTAAGCCATAGAACATAACCTTCAAAAAGGCCGCCAATGTACTTTTGCCCCAGGCATTTGCTTCATTTATGACATTAAGCCCGTCTGAAAACTGGAGAGTTACATCTGATAACTTACCAAAATTTTCAATATGACATGCTAACAATTTCATAAGTTAATCTCCTCTCCCTGCAGTGCCATTATGCCTGCTCGTATTACCATAGACTTTTCTTCATCTGATAATTCTGATTCAGAAACTAGACGCACAAACTCTCCTTTCAGAGATACGTCCTTTTCATAGTCTTTGTAATTTACTTTAAGTTTTGTTTCATCTACCACTTTCACAAAGTAGAAATAATCCGCAAACTGTTCTTCTAAAAAGTCTGTATCCAGTTCACACTCCACATCTACATCGCCGTTCAAAACTATTTTTACCATGCTGGAAGACTCATACTGTGTTTCCACAATAGTCTTGGCGATTCTTGTAGCAGCATCCTGGGTAGTAGCTACTCCAGTCACATCTACAAAAAGTGTATACAGTGTACGACATGCCATTTTGATAAAATTCACATTCGCCTTTAAGGTCTCCTCATCAATATCCATGACAACAAACCCCTTCTGCTCACACTCATCAAAGCCACGACCTTCTAAGCATCCAGGATAACAATAAATACCTCTGGCATCAATTTTATCCATGTGGAATCCATGAATATGTCCCAAAGCTAAATAATCAATATTTTTATTTTTTAAATCATCCAGACTGATAACTTCCGCTCTATCCTTGCTATGATATCCAGACAACTGTCCATGCATAGTAACGATATTAAAGGCATCATGATCTAAAACAAGGGAATTGTACACCGTCATACTATTTTCCTCATTAAGCTCGACACCCAAAATATGGATATTACCATAGGTATAAGTAGTCCATTTGTCATTGAACAAATAAAGATTTTGTGGTAATTCTTCCAGTTTTGACAAGAAATTGTCATTATCATGATTTCCCCTTAAATATAGGAAATCAATCTCTGGATTCTGAACTATCATACTGTGAACTGTGTTTCGAACCATAGCAGATACATTTCTAGTGTCAAACATGTCACCCGCAATCAGAATCACTTTTACATTATTCTTTTTTGCATACTCCACCATACGGACAAAAGTACGCAAAATTTCATTTTTACGTTCTTTTGCCTGTTCCTTGGACAGATTAGTACTCATTTTTGAATCCAGATGTAAATCTGCACAGTGAATTAATTTCATAGTTTCATTTCCATTTCTATTCATCTAAGCTTGTAATGTTTTACTAAGCCTGTGTGTCTTCAATTGCAAGTGTCCCTCTCATCTGAATAAGTGGTCCACCCTTCTTCTCGATATAATCTTCTGTGATAGTTACCTTTCCGATGTTATCATCCTTTGGAATTTCATACATGATATCCAACATAAATTCTTCGATGATAGCACGAAGCGCTCTGGCTCCTACCTTTTTCTCTTTTGCTCTCTTTGCAATATTTCGAAGTGCAGCCTCTTCAAACTCCAACTGAACTTCATCCATCCCCAACAATTTCTGATACTGCTTAACAATAGCATTCTTAGGGGTTGTTAAAATGGACACTAGCATATCCTCTGTCAAAGCATCCAATGAGAATAAAATAGGTAAACGTCCGATAAATTCTGGAATCATACCGAATTTACGCACATCTTCAACGGTTACTTCCTTAAGAAGATTTTCTTCGTTGTCATATTTATCTTTAAGGTCAGCCTTAAAACCAATAGACGCTGCCTTATTCAAACGTTCTTTAATAATATCCTCTAATCCTGGGAATGCACCACCGCAAATAAAGAGAATATTTTTGGTGTTAATCATAGTCATAGGCACCATAGCATTCTTGCTACTTGCTCCTACTGGTACTTCGATTTCTGCACCTTCTAAGAGTTTTAGCATTCCCTGCTGTACCGATTCCCCACTAACATCGCGCTGGTTGGTATTTTTCTTCTTAGCAATCTTATCGATTTCATCGATAAAAATGATACCGTGCTCAGCACGTTCTACGTCATTATCTGCCGCAGCAAGAAGTTTACTTACTACACTTTCAATATCATCACCGATATATCCAGCTTCTGTAAGAGTGGTTGCATCCGTAATTGCCAAAGGCACATCCAGTAATTTTGCTAATGTCTTAACCAAATATGTCTTACCACAACCAGTTGGTCCAATCATAAGCATATTGGACTTTTCAATTTCAATTCCATCATCTTCTGGCTTTGCCATAACACGTTTATAATGATTGTAAACTGCTACCGACATTACCTTTTTCGCATGTTCCTGTCCTACCACATACTCATCAAGACTCGCTTTAATCTTGTGTGGCGCTGGAATTGAATGAATATCTAAAACAGGTTTTGCTTTCTTTTCCTGTTTCTTTTTCTTTTTCAATCTCTGGCTGTTTGGGATACCTCCCATCATACCATCAAAATCTCCACCACCTGGGAAACCACCAAACATACCATTCAAGTCTGAGAGGTTGATCATCTGGATATGAGGCATCTTCTGATTATTTTTTTGATTATTTTCATTCATATCAAAAGACATTCCTGGTGGCATACCAAAACCACTGCTGTTCATAGCATCCATGGTTCTTTGCATACAGTCTGGACATACCTTGACACCACCATAAATGGTAATCATTTTTCCAGCTATGCTACCTGGTCTGCGACAAATATAGCAAATATCCTCATATTCATCATTGTTGTCATCGTTTTCACTCGCAGAAGTCTCTGTAACCTCTTCTGCCACAGTATCTTCAACGCTTGCTTCTACTATATCTTCATTTTCAGTTACTTCTCTGAAGTCCATATTACTCAATATATTTTTACCCACTTTCTCCATGATAAAGTCATACATAGTACATTATACTTCATTTATTCTCGTAACTCAATTAATTTTTTATAAATAAAAATGCCCCTACTACACTCTTTCGTGTAGTAGAGGCGTTACTTCAATTACATTATAGTGAATGCAAGGTATGCTAGTAAAAACAATGCACAAAGAAATCCAATTACTACAAGCATTGGCTTGAACATAAATTTCACCGCATCCCAGTAGGTGTTCCAAATATCTCTTGGACCGGAAGTGGTTCCAATCTTTGAAAACTTGATATCACTACCTATTCCATGCACATTCGACAAATCTGCAAATGATCTGCCGTCATCAATATACGTAATCTTTTCTTTTTTCTTCTTAGCCATAGACTACTCCTCAAGCAAATGACATGCTGCACAGTGTCCATTGCCATAGTCTTTGTATTCTGGAGTAACTTCTTTACAGATGTCCTTAGCATATGGACAACGTGTATGGAAACGACAGCCCTTTGGTGGGTTCGCTGGTGAAGGAATATCTCCATTTAATACAATACGATTCATCTTTACTGATGGGTCTGGATATGGAATCGCAGAGAAAAGAGCCTTCGTATATGGATGAAGTGGGTTGCTGAAGATTTCTTCTTTGCTACCAAATTCAACCATGCTACCTAAGTACATAACACCGATTTTATCTGAGATAAACTTAACTACAGATAAGTCATGTGAAATGAATACATAAGTAAGGTTCAAATCTCTCTGTAATTTCTTCAAAAGATTGATAATCTGTGCCTGAATCGATACGTCAAGCGCTGATACAGGTTCGTCACAGATAACAAGCTTTGGATTTACAGAAAGTGCTCTTGCGATACAGATACGCTGTCTCTGTCCACCAGAGAATTCATGTGGGTATCTTTCGAAATAGTAATCACGAAGACCACATTTATCCATTAAATCTAACACATAATCCTTCACTTCTGCTTTTGGTACAATGTTGTGTACTTCTACAGGTTCTGAGAGAATACCACCTACAGTATCTCTTGGAGGAAGTGATGAATATGGATCCTGGAAAATAATCTGCATCTGTTTACGGATTTCACGCATATCTTTCGACTTAAGGTTTGTAATATCCTGTCCATCAAAGATAATCTGTCCGCCAGTAGGTTCATGTAATTTCAAAATAGTACGACCAAGAGTAGTCTTACCACAACCAGATTCACCTACGATACCGAGAGTTTCACCAGCTTTTAATTTGAAAGAAACATTATCTACTGCTACAAGTTCTGAAGTTACTTTACCAGTAATCGTCTTCTTAAGCGGGAAGCACTTACGGATATTTCTAACCTCAAGAATTGCTTCTGGGTCAAATGGTGTATCTTTTGGAATAAATTGTTCATTAGCCATTGTTCTGACCCTCTTCGTACAAGTGACAAGATACAAAATGTGTTGGGCTTACCTGAATCATACCAGGATATTCGCCAGAACATTTTTCTTTGCACATTGCACATCTTTCTTTAAAATAACAGTGATTTGGCATATTTACAGGGTTTGGAACGTTACCTGGAATGTTGTAAAGTTCCTCGCTGCTTGAATCTACAGTTGGTTTTGATTTCTGTAAGCCGATGGTGTATGGATGAAGTGGATTGTGGAAGATTTCTTCTACAGTACCTTTTTCAATAACACGTCCAGCATACATTACTACCACGTAGTCTGCCATTTCTGCAATGATTCCAAGGTCATGTGTGATTAACATGATAGAACCATCAATCTTATCTTTTAAGTCACGGAGCAAGTCCAAAATCTGTGCCTGAATTGTAACGTCAAGCGCTGTTGTAGGCTCATCTGCAATGATAAGTCTTGGATCACTGGCAAGCGCCATAGCGATCATAACACGCTGTCTCATACCACCTGATAATTCATGTGGATATGCACCATATACACGTTCTGGCATTGCAATACCTACGAGATTTAACATTTCGATAGATTTTGCTTTTGCTTCTTCTTTGCTTGCACCTTTTTTATTAATGAATGTTACTTCATCTAACTGTTCACCGATAGTGAAAATAGGATTCAAGGAAGTCATTGGTTCCTGGAAAATCATAGCAATTTCACTACCACGAATTTTGTGAATATCACGCATTGGCATCTTTGCGATATCAAAGATTTTTTCTTTTGCATGGAAACGGATTTCACCGGAAACAATCTGTCCAGTTGGTCCCTGTAACAATCTCATAACAGACATACTAGTTACAGATTTTCCACATCCTGATTCACCTACGATACCAACAGTCTTATTCTTAGGAATATCAAAGGAAACACCATTTACCGCCTTAACAACACCCTGTTCTGTGAAGAAGTAGCTATGTAAGTTGTCGATTTCCAGAATATTTTCTTCACCTTTCATTTCAGTGAGATATTCAGATTCTTCGCACTTGCGGTTCTTATAGGCTTCGAGTTCCTTCATTACCTTGGCATTTTCCTTGGCAATGGCACGAACTTCTTTTCCTGAGAGATAATTCCCGCCTGATTTTTTATCTTTCTTAAATATACTCATTGCTTATCTCCTTGCTTTTGGATCAAGGGCATCACGCAGACCA